>JASHRV010000401.1 GCA_030037175.1 Acetobacteraceae bacterium | reverse complement strand
TGGATCTTTCCTCTTGTCGCGAGAGCATCGCCGAAAGGTCCGGCCGCCGCACCGGCCGTATGCCGGGGCGCCCGGTCAATGGAGGAAACCCACCAGGGGGTCAAGGTGCGAGCCCGATCACATCGCGCATGGAATAAAGCCCCGGCGGACGGCCGAAGAGCCACAAGGCAGCGCGCACCGCGCCGGTCGCGTAGATCCTTCTGTCGAAGGCGCGATGCACGAGGGCGAGGTGCTCGCTCGCTCCCGCAAAGAGAAGCGCATGCTCGCCCACCACCTGCCCGCCACGCAGGCTCGCAAACCCGATTTCTCCCGCTTTCCGCGGCCCCACATCGCCCGATCGCGCGTTCCGCATCACCTGCTCGAACGCGACTCCGCGTCCCTTGGCCACCGCCCGGCCCAGCCCGATCGCCGTCCCCGACGGCGCATCCACCTTCTGGCGGTGATGCATCTCCAAAATCTCGGCATCATAGCCCTCCGCCGGCAGCGAAGCCGCCATGGCTTCCGCAACCGCCAGCATCAAAGTCATGCCCGGTGAGAAGTTGGAGGCATAAGCCACTGGAATCAGAACCGAAGCCGCCGCAACTGCCGCCTCATCCTCCGCCGCCAGGCCCGAAGTCCCCAGCACCCACCCAACCCCGGCCGCCACCAGCGCCTGCGCATGCCCTGCCGCCGCCGAGGCATGGGTGAAATCGATCACCACGTCCGACTGGCCAGCCAGCCCCGCGATGTCGCCGCCACGGCCGAACCCCCCGGCCAGCGCCGCGCCCGCCGCGCCCACCTCCTCGGCAAGCAACCGCCCCATCCGCCCCGTGATGCCGGCGATTCCGATTCTCAGCGCCATCCGTCCCTCTGATGGTTCCCCGCTGTCATAATTCCACCCGCAACCCGGAATGCCAGCCCCGGCCGCGGTGCGCGTTGCCCGCCTCCGCCGCGAACGGCTTTACTGCCCGCCATCACCCGGCATCCACGCCGGGCGCTTCTATTGCGATCTCAGAATAAAGGGGCGACGCATGGTCCGCGCGCTTTCCCTTCTCCTGATCTGCCAGCTTCTCGGCACCGTCATCGCCCAGGCGACCGGCGTGCCGATACCGGGGCCGGTGTTCGGCCTCATCCTGCTCCTGTTCATCCTCGTTTTCCGCCGCGGTCCGGACCCGGCGCTGCACAGCACGGCGCAGGGGCTGCTCCGCCATCTCGGCCTGCTCTTCGTGCCGGCCGGCGTCGCCGTCGTGAACGAGCTCGGCGTGCTCCGCGCCAATGCCGTCGCGATCGCCGTCGCCCTTCCCGTCTCCACGCTGATCGCGCTCGCCGTCACCGGCCTCGGCATGCAGATCCTGCTCAAGGGAGAGCGCTGATGCCCGGCCTCTATCACGCCTGGATCTATCTGGAGAGCGGGCCGCTGCTCGGCCTCAGCGCAACCCTCCTCGCCTGGCAGGCCGCCACCTGGCTCGACGAACGGACCGGCCACGCCGCCTGGTCCAACCCGATCATGATCGCAATCGCGCTGCTCGCCCTGGCGCTGCTCGCGACCCACACATCCTACCGCAGCTACTTCAACGGCGGGCAATATGTGCAGTTCCTGCTCGGCCCCGCGACCGTGGCCCTCGCCGTGCCGATGTACGCCAATCTCGCGACGATGCGGCGGAACTTTCTTCCCATCCTTCTTTCCATGACCGCAGGCTCGATCGCCGCCGCCATCTCGGCGATGCTCATCGCCGAGGCATTCGGCGCGTCGCGCGCGGTTGTCGTCTCGATCGCGCCGAAATCCGTCACCACGCCGATCGCCATGGGGATCTCCCAGGATCTCGGCGGCCTGCCCGCGCTCACGGCGATCTTCGTGCTGGTCACCGGCATCATCGGCAGTGTGATCGCGCTCCCGCTCTTCCGCTGGCTCCGCATCCGCGACCGCCGCGCGCAGGGCTTGGCCGGCGGCACCGGCGCCCACGGAATCGCCACGGCACGCCTGCTGCTCGAAAGCGAAACCGCAGGCGCCTTCGGCGGCCTCGCGATCGGATTGAACGGCTTGATCACCGCAGTGACGGTGCCCTTTCTGGTGCGATGGCTTCTTTAGAGCGTGTCCAGCCGGGCTGAACACGCTCGGGAGCGGGATGCGTTCGCTCTCGCTCACGTATCCCGCACCCGCTCTTTGTTTTCCCGCGTGATTCACGCCTTCGGTGATTCCACCTCCGGCGATCACGCTCTAGGGAGATGAAGAGTCCAGAGGCTTCGCCTCTGGCAGGGGCCTGAGGTCCCAGACCCCCATCCGATTTTAAAAGTAATGGATTGCAAAGGCTCTGCCTTTGCTGGGGGTTTCAGGGGGCAAAGCCCCCTGATCAAGCCGCCGCCTTCCGCGAAAACTCCGGCGCCACTTTGCGCATGAAGAGCGTGAGGCTCTGCGCCGCGTCCTCGTATGCCATCGGCCCGAGCCGGAACTGCAGGATGATCCCGCCAAATCCCATCGCGGCGATCTCGGCCAGCGCCTCGGCAACCGTCGCCGGCGAGCCCGCGATCAGCGCGTGCTCCGCCACCGCATGCGCCGGGGGCGGCGCGCCGGTGGCCGCCATCGGCACCAACGACACCCCCTGCTCCTCGAAGACGCGCCTGCGCATCGCCACCCGATGCTCCTGCATCGCCGCGAATGCCGGCAGCGCAACGCGCGCCGCCGCCGCATCCGTTTCGGCCACGAACACATTGCGCCAGGCCCAGCACTGATCGAGATTGCGCGCCACGCCCGCCTCGTCGAGCCCCTGCTCGCGCAGCGTCCGCCGATAGAGCTCCATCCGCTGGCGCATCACCGCGTTCGGCTGCACGTTCATCATGAAGGGCCTGCCCATGCGCGCGATCCGCAGCATTCCCTCTTCGCTCGAGGCCGCGCGGATCACGTAAGGATGCGGCGCGGTGTAGGGGCGGGGGCGCAGCATCGGCACGCGGAGCGTCCAGAACCGGCCGCGATGCTCGAAGCTCTCGCCGCTCCAGGCCCGGAACATGATCGCCTCGGCTTCCTCGAGACGCGCCTGCGCCTCGTCGGGATCGATGCCGTAGCCCTGGTAATCGTAGATATTGTAGGCGGTGCCGCGGCCGAGCCCGACGATCAGCCGCCCCCTGCTGATGCTGTCGATCAGCGCGAGCTGCTCGGCCATGCGGATCGGATGATGAAGCGACATCTGCGCGACCGCGAAGCCGATCTTCACCCGCTGCGTCGCAACCGCGAGTGCCGCGGCAAAGCTCACCGGATCGACATAGGCGCAGATGCCGTCGAAATGATGCTCGGCGAGCCAGATCGCCTCGCAGCCTAGCTCATCGGCAAGCCGCGCCTCGCGCAAGGTCTCTTCGATCACCTGCGCATCGCGGGCCGGCTCGCGGCTTTCGGGGAAGAGGAAGTTGCTGAACCTCACGCCTGGCTCCTTGCGTCTCGATGCCGGCGTGCAGTCAGCCCGACATCATCCCCGGCCGCCGTTCTCGAAGAATTCCCGCACGCGGGCGAAGAAGCCCTCCGACTCGGGATGGCCTTTCACATTTCTCGTCGATTCTTCCTCGAGCTCCTCGAGCAGCTCGCGCTGCCGGCGCGTCAGGTGCTGCGGCGTCTCCACCGCGACCTGCACGTACATATCGCCGCGCGCGGCGCTGCGCAGCACGGAGAAACCCTTGCCGCGCAGCCGGAACTGATCGCCGCCCTGGGTGCCGGGCGGGATCTTGAGCTTCGCCCGGGTGCCGTCGATCACCGGCACCTCCACCTCCGCGCCGAGTGCCGCCTGCGTCATGCGCAGCGGCACGCGGCAGAAGATATTGGCGCCGTCACGCTGGAAAAGCGGATGCGGCCGGATCGCCACGTGCACGTAAAGATCGCCGGGCGGCGCGCCGCGCGCGCCCGCCTCGCCCTCGCCCGCAAGCCGGATGCGCGTTCCGTCCTCCACGCCGGCGGGAATCGTCACCTGCAGCGAGCGTTCGCGCGCAACCGTCCCCGAGCCCCCGCACATACGGCAGGGGTTGCGGATCACGCGTCCGGCGCCGCCGCAGGTCGGGCAGGTGCGCTCGACGATGAAGAAGCCCTGCTGGGCGCGAACCTTGCCCGCGCCGCCGCAGGTCCCGCAGGTCTCCGCCCCGCGTTCCTTGTTCTCCGAGCCGGTGCCGCTGCAGGCGTCGCAGCGCACGCGCGTCGCCACATGGAGCTGGGTCTTGGTCCCCGCGAAAGCCTCGGCGAGATCGATCTCGACCGTCTGGCGCAGATCCGCGCCCGGCCGCGGGCCGCGCCCGCCGCCGCGCCGCCCGCCCATGAACTCGCCGAACATCTGATCGAAGATGTCGCCGAGCCCGGCGCCGGCGGCGAAATCGAATCCGCCCGCGCCGGCCCCGCCCATGCCCTGCTCGAACGCCGCGTGCCCGTAACGATCGTACGCCGCCCGCTTCTGCTCGTCCTTGAGCACGTCGTAGGCTTCGTTGATCTCCTTGAACCGCGCCTCGGCCGTCTTGTCCCCCGGGTTGCGGTCCGGATGGAACTGCATCGCGAGCTTGCGATAGGCCTTCTTGATCTCCTCGGCCCCGGCCTCGCGCTGAACGCCGAGCGTGGCGTAGTAATCCTGCTTCGCCATCCTCAGCCCGTGATCACCGCACTGTCCTCATGAGATATCCTGCGCCCGGGGCGCAGGCGCGGGCGCCGTACCGCGGCTCGCGATACGGCGCCCAAAAGCCGTCGTCGAAGCTTTCGTCCGCCGGCATCCCCGGTCACGAAGTGATCGCGGTCAGGCGGACTTCTTCTTGTTCTCGTCGACTTCCTCGAACTCGGCGTCGACCACCTTCTCGCTGCCGGCGGAAGGCCCGCCCTCGGCACCGGGGGGCGGCTCCGCACCCGGCTGCGGCCCGGCGGCCTGCGCCTTGTACATCGCCTCGCCGATCTTCATCGCCACCGCCGAGAGCCGTTCGGTCGCGCTCTTGAGCGCCGCCGCATCGGTCCCCTCGGTCGCCTTGCGCACGGCGGCCATTGCGGACTCGGCCTCCTCCTTGTCGGCGGGCGCGACCTTGCCCTCGTTCTCCTTCAGCGTCTTCTCGACCTGATGGATGAGCGCATCGGCATGGTTCTTGGCCTCGACATATTCGCGCCGCTCCTTGTCGGCGGCCGCGTTGGCCTCGGCCTCGCGCACCATCTTCTGGATCTCGGCCTCGCTCAACCCGCCCGAAGCCTGGATGCGGATCTGCTGCTCCTTGGCCGTCGCCTTGTCCTTGGCCGAGACGGAGACGATGCCGTTGGCGTCGATATCGAAGGTCACCTCGATCTGCGG
>JASHRV010000400.1 GCA_030037175.1 Acetobacteraceae bacterium | reverse complement strand
GGAAATACCCCCTGCCACAACGGATCAATCTCGCTGAATGCAATACTGGTCCCGCAGCGTGCGGGAGCAATACACTGAATAAGGGAACACGCACAAGTGGTCCTTTTCCCTAGGCCCGCGTGTTCTACAAGTGCACCGATTCACGATCGAGTGATCCCAGGCTATTCGCAGTCTCGGCAAGGTCGCCGATTCGCCTAAGAAACCTGGACAACCCATTTGGAGATTCCGCCACGCAGATCTTCAAGAAGAGGATAGCGAAATGGACCAAGGGAGTTGAGGGTGTATCACGACCAGCATGCGTAAGCCGCAGGAAGGTTAGAAATACCGATGCTTGACCAATATTAAGTTATCGGCGTTGGCGCACGAACCGCGATTCTGGAGTCCAGCGGAGTTCATTTCCTGGTGGTTCGGACATGGCGTAAAAAGCTGTCTTGGTGACACGTCTCAAAGTCCGAGCTTGCCGGACGGGCTGGCAGTATCAAGCTTTGTGCGACGGACATAGCTGCGCATCGTGGCCAGACTGTGATGCCGGGTGTGGCCCATGATCTCCTCATCGGAGACGCCGTTCTTGTACGCCGTTGTGATGAAGCCTGCACGCAGGCCGTGTGGTGTCACCGGCTCGAGGAGAGTGCCTATGATTCCCGCAGCAGCGGCCCGTTTGGCCAGGATCTGACGGACGGCATCGGGATGAAGACGCTTTCCCCCAACCGATCCCCACCGGGTCACGCGACGGAAAACCGGCCCGTCTGCGATCTTCGCTGCCCGCATCCAGGCGCGCAACGCACGTACTGGGCAGGTGTCGGCCTCATTGCCCCGGGAGATACCCACTTCGGCGCCTTCACCTGCCGCGTCGGTCTTGGATCGGACGATCAAGAAACGTAGCCCGGTGGAGGTCGACCGGACATGGGCGGCATCGAACCCGACGAGCTCGGAGCGCCGCAACGCGCCGGCGAACCCGATCAGGAGCAACGCCCGATCGCGCAGGCCGGCAAGATCGTCGCCGCATACCTCGATCAAGCACCTGATCTCGTCCGTGGTCAGTGCTGCCGAGCGCCGTGCCGGCTCGCCGTGAGTGCGGGCAATGCCGCGAAGGGTCTCGCGGATGGACGGATGGCGCGTGTCAAGGGGATGCCCGGCCGTCCGATGTGCTCGGGCGATTGCCGCGACCCGGCGTCGAAGGGTCGGCAGTGCGTAACCCAGGCCGGCGGCGGCCAGATAGGCACCAACCGTCTCGGGGCTGGCGGGCATCGCGGAAAACCCGTGCGCGCCGCACCAGGCGATGAAATTGTCGAGATCCGCGGCATAGGCCCGCAGCGTGGCAGGTGCATCGGCCGCTGCCTGGTAGGCTTGGGACTTCGCGAGGGCGAGGGCGGCGCGGGGCGTCGGTGGCTTTTGCCCTTCGGGCAGACGGGCCATTTGACGGGAGCGGACGAGCCGGAGCGTGCTTGGCATTTGCGTAGTAGAACATATAACATCATACGTGGGAAGGGCTCTTATCACGTGTTAGTGGCAGACTACCTTCCAAGTCCGGGTAACAAGGGCCCCGGTAGTAGATCCGTTCGCCATGGTTGTGAGTCGGCTTTGGAGCACGACCCCTTTCGGCTTCCAGGCGGTGCTCTGACTGAATCTTGCTCTAGGTTGTCCGCGGAATGGACGAAGCGGTAAGGGATGGTACGGGTTGACTCGGACTCGCCGAAGTGCGGCAAGACATGCTAGGGCCGATGTCGGAAGCAAGGGAGTCCCCCCCACTTGTCATCGTTGGGTGAACGACTCCGCGGCGTTGCCCGCAACACCTGCGGGAACCAACGCAACGGCGAGCCTCCCACCTCGAGGACTTGAAGGAGTCATCGTATCGTTGACGGGGTGGCGATGAAGAGATCGCGCTGCGCGAGCAGCCGGGGCAAGTCAGGCGAGTTGCCTAAAGCACCTATTGAGCCATCGCGCCTGTGAACTCGCTCTTGAGGTTGTTGCGGCTATGTGTCGCATGCGTGATTCGCCGCAAAACACCCCAGCGAGGTCCGCGAATTGGTACCTGCTGACGGGGATGCTGGGTGTGTCGTGACGGACACCGTGTTCCACAGTGATGATCCTTCCGCTCTCCATGGTCGCGGGCGATTTACACATACTTCTGTTCACGGCGGACCGCGACGAGACGGCGGGGATTGACGGGGTCTGTGTCGCGCGGGACGCCCCCGGGATCAGTATCGGTCGGCTTCGCTCGATAAGTTCGCTGGCTTTGCCCCATTCAGCCGTTTTCTGATCTCACAGGATCGGTTGCCGCCAGGGCCGGCAGGTTGCCGCATCCGGCCTTCGACCGCCTCTTGCAGACGAGATGGCAAACAATGAAATGAGCCGGCACCTTAGAGAATGGCTGTTCGCCACTTCAGACGTCAATCTCTTGGAGAACCGCCACTGAAACTGGATGTCCATTGAAGAAGCGGCCACATTCTCCGGTGGAACAGCATTCGTCCTGGCGTCTGGCGGCGGGCGCATCGTGGGCCTTGTCTCCGGCAGGCACATGGAAACGATCCGGCTTTGATCCATCCAAGACTTGGCGGCATCGGCGCCGTGAAGAGATTCGCGCGCTGTCGGCGATCGAGAGGCGATACCTTCTGTATTTACTCGCGCAAATTGAAGCTTCGAGAGGGACACTGAGCAATGAACTTTTTATTTCAGCACGGCGGATGGCGGGCACCGGATCACGAAGATTGGCAGAACCACTCGCTCTCATTGTCGAGCGCGGGGTGCTCGTGCTCTCGACCAAGGATGTCAAGCTGCGAGGCTTCGTCACGGAAGATAGTCGTCAACTGATTCATCGCTGGTTTGCGGCTCAGCCGCCCGATTTCATCAAAAAAAGATTTCCTTGGCTCTATCGAGAGCTTGGGCTTTGCGGGGATGAGGTGGATGGCGCGGCAGCTAAGCAGGGTGTTCGACGTACTGAGTCCCGCGGCAAGAACCAGCGATGTCGGCTAAGGCCCGGATAGAGGCAGTCCGCACCGGTATATTCAGTAATAGCGAGCGCGGTGACAATGAAACAAAGCCGCAGCGGAGCAAAGGGCGTGACCGTGCCCGACGGAAGCAAGTCGTGGCGAACAACAGCGAGGCTATCACTCGATTTTGAATCTCGGCCGTTTGTACGGACGGAATCTACGAGAGTTTTTGCTCGAGAGCAGACGGTCGTAGCTCGGCCAGCCGTCTATCACGCGATCTTGTGGGGTCGTATAGGTCGGCGGTACGCGGCGAAGAGTGGTATCTGCACGAGAGAGCAACTCTTCTCTCACGAAAAGTACATCTCGATTACTGTGAAGTCTCTGACTCGTATCGAACCGGGAATCGTTGGGTCGAATTTTTAACTTCAAAGAACACGCTCCTATGGATAAGAGTACGGGCGAGAAAGACACGGCTTCCTCGAGCGGTCATGGTGACGTCCTACGTAGACCCGCGGTGTTTCAATTTAGCAGTTTGCAAGCCGAACCGATTCATTATTTGGACACGGAGTCTTTCTGCTTGGGCGCGAGCGGCTACGCCGCCGTCGGGCGGCGCGTACTTATATTTTGCGGAGTCATGGGCGGAAGGCCGCAGGGGATGGTCCCGAGCGTTGGCGGTGATTTCGGTCCAAAAGGGGGACCAACCCCAAGGAGGTGAGAGGTGGCGAACAAGCAGTCGGATGAAAGGGGAGGAGGCGCCTCGAATGTTGAGGCGCAGCCAGAAAAAAGCGACGATGATGATTCGGTGGTGGTCAGCGCTGTCGAAGAGTTCCTAGTCGCTCAGGATCATTGTTCACGCACGAACGTGGAAGCCTCGCTCGGCGCTATGTTTCCGGTGTCGCCAAGTCTCTTGGGCTACGACCGAGCGCGTGCTGCCAGAGAGGATGCCTTCCTGCGCCTGAGAAAGTCGCCTGCACGAGGTCTGGGCGGGCTGGCGGCAAAGCGTGTGGTCCTTCTGACACTCATAGAGCTGCTGGGGAGCGAGGATCCAAAAATATTCGAATACGCGATCGAGTTGGTCGAGGAATATCACTCCGCATTGGTGGCGGTGTGGCCGGGAGACAGAGTGCCGATCCAATTTCTGCGGGCAGGATGGCTCGAAACCTCTTTGCCGGCATCGCCGCATCTTGTCTCGGCGACAGAGGCGTCACGGACGTCGGGCTAGACGACGCGCCGTTCGCAAACTCCCAGAGCAATCTGACCTCCTCAGAGAGGAGTTGTCTCATGCGCTGGACACTAGGACTATTTGCCTTGCTGGCGACGCCGGCTTTTGCAGCGAACCCGGTTTGCGCTTTACCGGGCCCAACAGCGATGCCCGGCAACGGCTCGCCATCGAGGATCGCGCCGGCGTCGATATGGGCCCCCAGGCCGGATGGCAAGGCTTCGGGCACCACGCTCCCGTCCGTCTTGGCTGCGGTGCCGTTCGCCGAGCATGTGGCTTCCGCTGGGGCGACAGTCACCGATCTGAGCGCCGTCCACGGGCTCCCTATGATCGCGGCCAAGAGCGGCGATCAATTCATGCTTTTCGAGGTGACGCCGGACGGCGAGGCTGGGGTGTCGGGTGTCACCATCGATCTCTCGCTTGCTCAGCTCCAGTCGGTCGCGGGAGGCAACATCACGGATATTGGGGTCGAGCACGAGCTGCACGGCTATTTCGTGCGATCGGGCCAGCAGTTCCAGGTGTTCTACGCGACACCTGACGGCAAGGGGCTGATCCCGGGGGTGATGTGGGACGCCTCTGGTCACGATGTGACGCGCCAGCAGGTGTCGGAGATCCCTGGGGCGATACCAACGGTCGAAGTGGGCGCGGCTGACAGCCGGCGGGTAGCGTCCGGCCAGACGTTGCCGCTGCTCGAGAAGGCAACCTACGGCACGATTGGGCCTTCGTCGGCGCCGAAGGTCTACATGTTCATTGACCCGCAGTGCATCTATTCCATCCGTACCTTTCAGGAATTGCGGCCCTACGCAGAGGCCGGCCGGCTGCAGCTCGCGGTCATCCCATTGTCGGTGCTCGATTACGAGGACAACGGGCAGAGCACACGCAATGCGCTTGCATTGCTGAGCGATACCCCGGGCCAGATTGTGCCAGCCTGGCAGTCCGGTTCGGTGAACAACGCACCGGGTCCCGAGGCCTCGGCCCTGCTCCGGAAGAACATGGAAATCGCCCAAGCGGTCGGACTGAGGGGCACGCCGATGCTGTGGTGGCAGAGCCCGGATGGCTCGGTTGCCCATCTGGATGGCGTGCCGACGAACGTGCAGCAGTTCATCGCCGCTCTCGGAAGCTGACGCATGGACCGTCAGATACCGCTCAATGTCCCGGACCCGCGGCCCGAGCAGTCCGGTGGCGATCAGCCTCACCCCGAAAGCCCGGAGGGCGCCGGCCGTAGGGGACGGTCATGGTTCAGGCGGACGCTCCACGGCGTCGCCTGGCTTTTGGCTGCGCCGGCCGATTGGATGGGGTGGCGCACGATCTCCGGAGGCGCGACTCTAATCGGGCGGCTGTACCAGGGCGCGCGCACCCGCGCCCCTCGCGATCGACGGTTCAAGAGTGGAGACAACAGAACTTTTGATCTGGTCGGAACAGCGTTCGCCTATGGAATCACGGTCGAAGAATTGGAGCGTCGGCTCGCGACCCGGCGTCAGCAGACGGCAACATTGGCCTACGCGACGTTCATCCTCGCCTGCGTGTTTGTTCTGGCGTGGGTCTATGTCGCGGTGCAGGTGGCGAGCGGTGGGCGGCGCGGCGCGCTGCTGTTGCAGTTCCTGCCATTTTGCTTGCTGTTTTATTTGATGTCTTTCTATCAAGCACTGATCAACTACCAGATTCGGACCCGCCGTTCCGCAGGATGGCGCGAGTATTTGTCAACCGAGGAGGGGTTTCTTCCACGATGGTAAGCAATATTACGCGCCGCCTGGCGGTTGCGGCGGTGGGCGCCGTCGGGCTTGCTGGATGCGCGCTTCCGTCACCCCAGCCGGTATCGACATCAATATCGGCCACCAGCACGACCGTCGGTTCTCTTGAGCCGGTCTACAATCCGCCGCCAAACTCCCCGTTTCGCTGCATTTGGGCGGGAACGGAGATCGTCATCGATCGTGTTCCCGGTGATCCTACAACCGAGCTGACGGAAACGAGCTCACCAGTTGCGACGATGGGCAATCGGCGAGGCGACTGGCTGCTGATCGTCAGTCGGGCGGGCAACATCGGTTGGATCTATGACCCGCGCGAAATCTCGGTTTCGCAGGCGCACCCCGGCTGGTCGTGCCACGTGCATCAGAACGCGCAAGGTGCGATCGTGTTCAACTACCACGGAACCAACGCTTCATTTTAGCGCCGACGTCGCTGCGGCCGACGTGCCCTTGCCGGGCTTGGTGCTGTCGACCGGTTGGCCTTCGGTTCGGACAGCAAACCCCTGTCTCTACAGGCAACCCACGCAAAGTGAAATGGGCCGCCCGCTCCCTCCCGTGTTCTTCGGTTCATCGGATTTCAGAGGCTGGCGAGCCACTGAAAGAGTCCGAATCCCGCGAGATCGTGAAGCGTCGATAGCGCAAAGAGACCGGCGATCGCGGCCGCGCCTGTACGGGTGGCAAAGTCCTGCACGTGCTCCGGAGCAGGTTGGCCGCGGACCCACTCGACCAGGCAGAACAGGAACGCGCCGCCATCAAGTACGGGGATCGGGAGCAGGTTCATCAGGGCGAGGTTGATCGAGAGGATCGCAGTCAGGGCGACGAGCCGTGTCGCCCCCGCGGCCGCCGCTTCGCCGGCGATATGCGCAACGCCGAGCATTCCCGCGAAATGGCTGGCGCCTCGCCCCGTCGTGACGGTGGCGGAAATGCCCGAGAGGGTTTCGGCAGCGATGTGCCAAGCCCGAGCGGGCGCGTACATCGCGATCTGGCGAAAGGTCATGGGCCGCTGACCGACCGCGTGACTTACGATGCCAAGATACCCGACGAGTTTTCCGCCGGCCGACTGCACACCGAGACGCGCGGAGACATCGATGACGGAATCATCG
>JASHRV010000399.1 GCA_030037175.1 Acetobacteraceae bacterium | reverse complement strand
GGAGATGGCGAGCCGACATCTCCTATGTCTGGACCCGGGAGGGACGGCTCTACCTGGCCCTGGTGATGGCCCCTTTCTCCGGGCGTGTCATTGGCTGGTTGGTCAGTGACCGTCTGCACCGCAATCTGGCCTTGGCGGCGCTCCGGCAAGCTGTGGTCATCCGCTGTCCCCCCGGCCTGATCTGCCATTCGGATCGTGGCAGCCAAATTTGTTCCATTGACTACGAGAGTAAACTCCGCCGCCGCGGAACTCAGATCTCGATGTCCGACAAGGGCAATTGCTTTGATAACGCCATCGTCGAGACCTTCTAGAAAAACTTTAGGGGCCGACATAGCTAAGCCTGGCAAGGCGGATATGTCAGCCCCTTCTTGAAAGAGAGAACGATCTTCTTTCTTTGCGTATCGCATTTTGCTTGCCGCGCAAGGCTCAGCCGCTCTTCACGACATGGCCTGGGCGTGAGCCAGTCGGTAATGCTACGCGCCAGTAATATTTAGCGACCTCCTCGAGATGCTGCTTCATCGCCTGTCCCGCTCCATCGACCTGCCGTGACGCGATCGCCTCATATATCATGCGGTGCGCTCTGTAGGCGGCGCGGCTGGAACCTCGCGCCAGGGTCGAGGTCGCGCGTTGCTCCGTCAGCCAATTGACCAGAGCCTCGTGCATCGCGGTGAAGATGGGATTGTGCGGTATCTCGGCGAGAACATAGTGGAAGGCCACGTCCGTCCGAATGAATTCCTCCTTGTCGTCCAGAGCCCTCTGATTGGTGAGTAGGGCCTGTCGCAAGCGCTCGATTTCATCCGAAGTCGCATATTCGGCCGCATAGCGCGCGAGCGATACCTCCAGGAATGAGCGCGCCTGCTGGAAATGGGCGATGCCGCCGGGCTGGCTCAGCATATGCCGGGCGACGCCGGACAGATCGTCAATCATCCCATGGGCCGTGGGAAACGTGATGCGCGCGCGCTCGCCGTTCGCTATGGCGACAAGCCCCTTCTTCTGAAGGGCGAACAGCGCCTCCCGCACCGCCGTGCGGCCGACCCCGAAGTTCTCCATCATGTCCCGTTCGGAGGGCAGGCGGTCTCCGGGCGCGTATTTGCCCTCGGATATCATGGCCTCGAGATGGGCAACGATGTCCTCGTAGAGCTTCCTGCGGCGAATTTCCTGTTCAAGAGGCTTCATGGTTATATTGCCGGAATAGACGGATTGTCCGAAGCAACCTCGATAATGTAGGCGTGCGGGGGCAGCTCTCCGTTCGCAAGATGGCGAGGCATGTCAGGACGGTCGCTAGAAAGTTCTGCCTCTGCCAATGGCTAGAGCGTGATGACCGGAGGTAAGATCACCGTAGGTCGGAATCGCACGGGAAAACAAATGCCTAGAGCGGGATACGTAAGCGAAAGCGAACGCATCTCGCTCTAGCGTAACGAAGGCCGGGTCTCGCGGACTCACTTCATGGGCTCCGACTCACAGTGCATCGCAGTTCCGAGCGCAGGTAACGGGCAACAACCTCGCACGTCGAGAAGCCGGGTTCGAGCCGGATCGGTGCTGAAAGAGAACCTGTCATGATCAGGGCGCCTTTCTCAAGCATGATATGGCGCTCGCGCGCATGAAGCAGTAGCTCGTCCAGGGCCGCGAACGGATCAACGAGATCGTCTTCCGCGAGGCCACGCGCCATATCCTCTCCATTGATGCGGACCGTCAGGCTGCCGGCCAGGTCAGGAATGGAGATCGCGGTCAGATCGATCGCTTCGCCAAGAAAGGCGGCATAAGCCATTCCATTATCCGCGGTGATGGAGACGGCATCCAGCTCATCATGGCGACCAAAGCGGGAAACGACGAACTCAAAAGCCACATGGCCCGAGGAGACGAGATTTTTTGCCGATTCATTCGCCAATTCACTGGCGTCTTCGGGCAAAATATCCCGGCCGAGAATGACAGCGATTTCAAACTCGACGGCCACGGCTATCGCTCCGGGAACGCGCACCGTCTCTCCGGCCGTGTACAGACCCGGCTCCAGAACGCGCCCGAAGACCGGGCTCTCGAGACCGTTTCTGCGCTTGGCACTTTTGCTTCCCAGCCCAAGCTTCCAGCCCACGACGCCGTGGCCAAGATTCCTGATCAGGCGGTCCTGCACTTCATAGGCTTCGCTCATTGACCGCGGCCGGACCTGTTCGGGCAGAGTTCCCAATGGCTTGCCTGAGCACCAAGCCGCGCTTAACAAGGAAGCGGCGGCGGTTGGGTCGTAAACGCTCACGACATTCGCTTCCCAAGCTTGCGAGCTTCGTTTTCCGGCTTCTATTGCTTGTCCTGCCGGCGAATATGCGCAAAGCGCGGATTGGCGCGGAATGCCTCGGCTCGTGGCGCGCCGGCGCGCATGGCGGCGCCGATTGCGCCTTCAATGCGCTGCAGCTTTTCGGAATCCTCGATGATGGCCGCGGCGATGGCAGCTGGTACGACCACGATTCCATCGGCGTCCGCCAGGATCAAATCCTCAGGGCAGATCCCGACATCGACACCGCCCAGCCCAGGGAGGAAAACGGGAACATCCACCTCCCGGAGGCGCCAGCGCCGGGAACCGTTGACCGGATTGACGCTTGCGCAAAAAACCGGAAGACCCGTCGCCCGAATCTCTTCCGCGTCACGAACCGGCGCATCCACGATGACCCCGCGGCAGCCTTCCCGCTTGAGACTGAGCGCAACAAATCCGCCAAGGCAGGACCCGGCGGTAAATCCGCCACTTGCAACGATGATGATCGCCTGCCTGTGGGCAAGCCTTTCCAGGATGTCTCCCGGAAGGGACGCCGGTTCCGCCGTGGCGGTGCTCATCAGCCGTTCCCCCCGCGCGCAGGCGGCGCGGCCGGCCACGCGCGTCCCCGCCGTCAAGGGGGCGAGGCGCGAATCCAGAACCTGATTCGGAAACCCCGCCTCATCGAGAACGTCGCTGACCTGTCCGGTTTCCAGCCGCGCAAGGCGGTTGACAAGATCATCCTGTCCGAGAGTCATGGCGATGCCCCATCCGTTCTTTCAACCGTGATGCCTAGAGATTCGGCGGAAGCAATCACGTCGTCGATGACGGACTTCGTGAGAAGAATCCCCTCGGCGCGCTGGCGCTTCTCCTTGCGGAATTCGATTTCGCCAGGCATGAGAATCTCCGCGAACCCTGGCGCCTTCTCGGAGTATTTGACCTCCCGGATATACGCATCAACACGCTGTTTAAAGAAGTCTGGATCGATAAAGGAGTTGATGTTGATGGCCATGCAGAAATGGGAGTTGTGCTGGCCTTCGTTGAGATGGTCATACAGATTGGTGGTTTCACGGGCGATGCTCCCACCCGAGAGAAAACCGGTCAATAGCTCGCACATCAGGATCAGGCCCCATCCCTTATGGCCGCCGATGGGAAGGATCCAACCGCCCTTCCGCACCCATTCCGGGTCGTTCGTCGGGCGTCCTTCAGCATCGACGAGCCAGCCATCCGGAATAGGGAGCTTCTTTTCCGCGTGATAGAGGATCTTTCCGCGGGAACTCATGCCGAGCGCGGTGTCGAGCACGATCGGCAATTCTTCGCCGGCGGGCACGCCAAAAGTGAGCGGCAATGGCCCTGTCATGGGAACCCGCCCACCCCAGACGGGCATGATGGCAGACCCGTTGGTGGTTGCGAGACCGATCATGTCTTGCCGAACGGCACGAAGGACATAGGGAGCGCCTTCGCCGTTATGGTTGCTGTTTCTGACGACGACGACACCGCAACCATTGGCCCCAGCCTTTTCTATCGCCAGATCCATGGCTTTTGTGGTGAGCACTGAACCGAGGCCATTGCCGCCGTCAACCAACGCGGTACTGGGCGTCTCGCTCACGATTTCGAACTTGGCCGCCTTGGCAAATCCGCCTTCCAGAAGCCGCGTGATATAAACGGGAAGGCGCAGCATGCCATGGGAATTCATGCCTCGTGCATCGGCGGAAACCAGCCCATCGGCGACGATCACGCCATCGGCCTCAGGAACACCCGCACGCGTGAGCATTGCCGTGACCAGCGTGTGAAGAGCGGGGGCCGGAATTCTGAAGCCGTCATTCTCGTTGCTCAGAGGAAGAACGAGGCTCCTGGCACTCGGCTTTTCATCCGAACAAACTGATCCGCTCATGCTGGAGCCCTCATCCGTCGCATTCCTTCCGCGTTCCTGTCACCCACGTGCGCACCGCCGCATTTGGTCGGTGTTCGTGGTCCACCTAGGAGACCAGTTTGGTTTGCGGGCCGATCGCACGGGGTCCATTCCTTATACCGGAGAGATCTCGTCCGCAAGGAAAATACTAAGGACAATCAGCTTTTTGCACGCGAGATCCGTTCCGAATGGCATGTTGACGGCTCGAACCAAGTGGTATAACAGGTTATCAACAAAAGCCGAAACGGACGAGGCTCGAACGGAGCTGGTTCGTTGCCGGTCGGTGCCAAGATTTCGGAGGACGCGGTGCCATGCAGCGTGTGATCGGGGAAGCGGCCTATCCGCGGGAGGCGAACGGCGCTGCAGCCTTCCGAGTTGTCGGTGAAACGCGCGACATACTGGGCGAGGGGCCCATTTGGGACCAGGCGGAGCAGGTCCTGTACTGGGTCGATATCCGCGGGCAGAAAGTTCGCTGTCACAGGCCGCTCACCAATGAAACGAAGAGCTGGGATATGCCCGAGGTTCCGGGTTCGCTCGCCTTGCGCGAAGGTGGTGGGCTCATGGTGGCGTTGCGTTCCGGTGCGTTCTTTCTGGATCTTCTTACCGGCGAGCTTACGCCCGGTTTCATGCCGGAAAAGCACGATCGCGTCATGCGATTCAACGATGGAAAATGTGACCCGGGCGGGCGGTTCTGGGTTGGGACTATGAACGATATTGCCCGCGGGCCAGATGGGATTCTCTACCGGATCGAGCCGGCGCACGGCTTCATCTCGGTGCTCGAGGGCATTACTGTTCCGAACAGCCTGTGCTGGAGTCCAGATGGCCGGACAATGTATTTCTCTGATTCCCCGAGGCTCACTCTCTGGGCTTTCCCGTTTGATCCGGCGAATGGAGACCTCGGCGAGCGCCGCGTCGTGTATCGCACCGTGGCTCCGGGTGTTCCGGACGGCGCGGCCGTTGATTCCGAGGGTTGTGTCTGGTTCGCGATCCATGGCGCATGGCAGATCATTCGCTGCACGCCGGGGGGTGAACTTGTTCAGACAATCGATGTGCCGGCGCAGCTCCCAACCGCCGTCGCTTTCGGGGGTCCTAAACTTCGGACGTTGTACGTAACAACCAAGACGTATCAGTTGAACGAAGCCGAGCTCAAGAACCAGCCGCTTGCCGGTGCTCTGCTTGCGCTTGAGGTGGGCGTCCGCGGGCTGCCGGAGCCGCGCTTCCGGGGCTGAGCTCCTGCCATCGCGCCGAAGCGGGATCCCGCGCCAACCATTCCAAGGTCAGTAGAAAGAGACTGCACCCCAGGCGGGGGCCACCAAATGGAGGAAAGAGGACCATGATTGCCAAGCTTCCGCGCCGGACGATGTTGCGGCATACCGCGGCCGCAGCCGCCATCCTTGCTTCACCAGCGATCTTGACCAGAGGGGCCCGGGCGGCGCAGTTCCGGTTTAAGCTCGCGACGACGATTCTGCCTGCCCAACCGCTGAATGCCTATGCCAGGCAGGCCGCGGCGGCCGTGCGCGAGGAGTCGCATGGGCAAGTTTCGATCGAGGTGTTTCCCGGCTACGAACTCGGCAGTTCAACCTCTGTCATGTCCGAGGTGCGGGACGGCTCCATCGAGATGGCGACATTTTCGGGCGCTATTTTGGCAAACGTGCTGGAAGTCTCGTCTATTTATAATCTGGCCTTCATCTTCAAGGACTATGATCAGATTTGGGCGACAATGGATGGAAAATTGGGGGATTATCTTAGGGCGGAGATCGAAGGCGTCGGACTCCATGCGCTCGACAAGATCTGGAATTTGGGCTTTCGGCAGATTACCACCAGCACCAAGCCGATAAAGACGCCGGAGGATCTGAAGGGCGTCAAGATCCGGGTTGCCGTAGCGCCGCTCATCTTGTCCGCCTTCAAGGCGCTTGGCGCAGCCCCGGCCGCCATCAATTTCAATGAGCTGTTCACGGCGCTTCAGACCAAGGTCGTCGATGGTCAGGAGAATGACCTCTTCCAGATTTGGAAGGGAGACCTCTACGAAGTGCAGAAATATTGCGCCATGACCAACCATATCTGGGATGGATATTATTTCTTCATTAACGGCCGGGTCTGGAACGGTCTTCCTAACGACGTGAGGACCCTCATAGCAACGAAGTTCAATGATGCCGCCGTGCAGCAGAGGCAGGCCGTCATCGATACATTTGGGCCGGCCCGGACGGAGTTGGCGAAGAAGGGTCTCATATTCAACGATGTCGATCGCGAATCATTCAAATTGGCGCTCAAAAATGCCGGATTCTATGGGCGCTGGGAGAAAAGATTTGGCCCGAAGGTATGGTCCCTGCTCGAGGAATCTGTCGGCAGTCTGACATAGGAGGCGATACCGGAAGACGGAATCCTCGGCGATCCATGGCCGACCTGCCTTCCATTGGATGGAGCATCCGAAACTGTATCGCGTCCCTGCGCGACATGATGGCAGGCAGAGACTCCCGGCCAAGTTTCGATCACCAGGCTGAAGCAAATCGTCGGGCGCGCAGCATGGATAACGTGCCGCACGCGCTGGCCGGTTATCTTGTCCGGCTCGACCGGGTGGTTGGTCGGATTTCCGAGATCGCGGCGGCATTTCTCGTTGTGGTGGAAATCGGGATCCTTTTCGCTGGTGTCATCTGGCGGTATATGCTGGATAGTCCGCTGATTTGGGTCGATGAGCTGGGGGAGATATTGTTCTTATGGCTGGTTAGCCTTGGTGCCGTCATTGCGCTCCGTCGGGGTGAGCATATGAGGATGACTCTCGTTGTCAGCCGTCTGCCGGAGAAAGCGCAAAGCATGCTGCGGCGGGTCTCCGCGCTGGTGATGACAGTCACTATTGTTGGAGTCATCGGCCCCGGCGTTTCCTACATGCGGGATCAGCAGGCGGTCATTTCTCCAGCGCTCCATATTCCAGGATCCTGGATTGTTGCCGGGGAGCTCGTGGCGTTTGTGTTTTTTCTGATCGGTGCAATTCGAGCTCTTTTTGAAAGCGCGACATTGCGGGAATTGGCGCTGACATTCGCGATTGGGCTCATCCTCGGCCTCTCCTTATGGCTCCTTGAGCCGCTCTTTCTCGCGATCGGTAATGCCGATCTGGCGGTCTTTTTTGTCGGTATTGCGGGCGCCAGCATCGTTTGCGGCGTGCCGATCGCTTTCAGTTTTGGCATCTCGACCATCGCGTTCATATTCTATACGACATCGATCCCTCTTACCATCGTGGTCAACCAGATGAATCAGGGGATGTCATCAATTGAACTCCTTGCGGTTCCCATGTTCGTCATTCTGGGTCTCCTTATGGACATGACGGGAATTGCTCGCGCGCTTGTCGACTGTCTTACCGCCTTTGTCGGTCATCGGCGTGGTGGCCTCTCCTATGCGCTCATTGGCGCGATGTTCGTGGTTTCCGGCATTTCGGGGTCGAAGGCGGCCGACCAGGCGGCCGTTGCCCCGGTTCTACTGCCAGAAATGAAGCGACGTGGGGCAAATCCTGGTGAGCTCGTTGCGCAGCTCGCTGCCGCCGCGGCGATGTCCGAAACCATTCCACCGAGCCTTGTTTTGATCATCGTTGGTGCAGTCACGGGCATTTCCACCTCCGCATTGTTCGACGGTGGGCTGCTGCCCGCGGCCATTGCCGCGACGGCGCTCCTCGTGCTGGTGTTTTTTCGAAGCAGGGACGAAAGAGCGATCGGCGAACGTGTCGGTGGTTGGGAGAAGCTTCGATTGCTCGTCACCGCGGTTCCCGCGCTTGCTCTGCCATTTCTCATTCGTTATGCGGTGGTCGCGGGGATTGCGACTGCGACCGAAGTTGCCACCATCGGCGTGATTTATTCGTTGTTGGTGGGGATTTTTGTGTACTGTCGCTTCGATTGGCGCCGCATATTCCCCATTCTTGTTGAGACTGCCGGGCTGTCTGGTGCGATCCTTCTTATTATCGGGACCGCTTCGGCCATGTCATGGGCTTTGACTCAGGCAGGTTTTGCCGACACCGTCACGAGCTTGATGGCCGAGATTCCGGGAGGGCGGGGTGGCTTTCTCGCCGTTTCGATCGGCCTCTTCATGGTACTCGGCAGCGTCCTCGAAGGGCTGCCGGCGATGGTTCTGTTCGGACCGCTTCTGTTTCCGCTTGCTCAGCAGGTCGGCATCAATGTCGTACAATATGCAATCGTGGCGATTCTCGCAATGGGTGTCGGGCTGTTCTCTCCCCCTTTTGGTGTCGGCTTTTATCAGAGCTGCCTGATTGGGAGGTCCACCAGCGATGAGGCGTTTCCCCGTATTTGGCCCTACATGATTACGCTGGTTGCCGCGCTTGCCATCGTCGCCGCCGTGCCTTGGCTCTCGGTCGGGTTCAGTCCGTGAATCTTGCCAATGGAAGACCGGTTGGCGAACCGAGAGTATGCAAAAGCATAGGGAGGTCACGCGGAGAGAGAGATTGGGATCGGGTCGTTTGCCGATCGGAAGTCGAGATAGCACTCTCAAAATAGGGGCTCCAAGGTACCATCGAGAACAGCGACAGGAAGATCAAGGAAAGGTTGCACTTTCCACCTGTCGCAGCGCATTTGCTGCTTCTCGATCGTACGCCGGGCTGCGATCTCGTTGATCGCACTCTCAATGAAGTCGGTCGAAATTGGCCCGCCAGCGGCACGGCCAGCGCGATAATTGATCAGCGCGGATCGGCTCGCTTCGAGATAAGCTGTCAAGTCGCGGAGATGGCGCCGTAGTACCCGAGCGCACTTGATGTCGGCGATACTCCTGGCTTCTGTCCAGCGACCGAGGCGAGCAAGTTTGATCAGACAACCTTGCCAGCGGCTCTGCGAAAGCCGCCACTTGGCATGCTCGATATCCCGACAATCGACCATGATGGCGTACGCAGGGACGGTGCCGGGACCAAGGCCGGCGGCGGTCTGCAGGGTGTGCTTGAAGCGCATGGCGATGTGAACCCAGTCCAGCACGATGGCCGCCTTGGACAGTACCCGATGTTTCAGGTTCCGCGAGCCCGTATCGCCATCCGACAGTACGGTGGCAGGCGTGCGGCCCCGCACATCTGCCCGTACCATTGCGCGAGCAAACTGCTCCGCCGATGCACCGTTGCGCGAGAACGCAAAGCAATGCTGGATGCCGTCCGACCCGACAGCTTTCCCCGCGACGACCTCGAAACCGCGCTCTGGACGGGGACGGCGACTGCGCAAGTAACCATCGTCAAGCCCCACGATCGCTTCGGCCGTGACGGCATCTGGCTCCAGCATCTCGGCGCTCACCGGCGTCGCCTGGGCCACCGCCGATCCAACGCGCAAGGTGCGATTGCGCACGGTGCCTGCATTCACCGTGCCGCGGGTCGGGAGGAGCTCCGATAGCAGATCTGCCACTCGTGCAAATGGTGCCAGGGCGGCATATTTCGCCGTGATGTACCCCAGGTCGGGGGAATTCCACCCAGGGGTACCCACGCCGCGAAACTTTTGGCCCCAACATCTCCGCCCGACAAGGGCAGGCAATCAGCCGGCGGACTCGGAGTGGAACGTCGCCGAAGGGAGAGCGAATTGTGGTCGGGTAGTCCCCATTGCTCAGAAGCTTTGCACCGCGGTGCCCACACCAGCGGAACTGTTCCCCATCACGGCAACCTGAGCGCTGACAGTCACCGCTTGAATGGCGGCCATCAGCGCCTTGCTCTCGCCCTGCGTGAGGCCAAGGGCCTCGGGCACGGCGAAATTCTCGCGCTCGATCCGTGCCGCCTCGGTCTCGGCGACCACGCCCGGTTCCAGCTCCGCAACCAGCTTAAGCCGCCAAATCAGCCTCGACATCGCTCCCCA
>JASHRV010000398.1 GCA_030037175.1 Acetobacteraceae bacterium | reverse complement strand
TCGTTCCGCCTTTCAGGCCGGTCCAAGGCATTTTTCATCTTTCTCTTGTACTCGGCCAAAGGGGCGACCCTTACATTCAACGTCGCGTTTCTGTACGGCTGGGATACGATCGCCCGCGGCGCCAAGCAGTCGGAAACATTCGCTTACACATCGTGTGAGGGCAGAGCGGGCAATTCTGGACTCTACCAAATGGCGGCGCGGTTGGCACCCAAATGTTGAAGTCGTGCGTGTGCTGGTGGGCGGAACATCGCAGCCGATCGGCGCATCATGATGGTTGCGGAGTCAGCCGGCAGATCTGGCCGAACATCCAGCAATATTCCAGAGCCGGCAGCATCGGAGCGCATGTGCATATTGCCGGTTTCGTTCACAATCCGCAACCATAGCGGCACGAAAGCGCCCTGGTATAAGCGACTGTGTAGCACGTCATGCCGAGTCGCAGCCCAAGTTGATTTGATCGCGAATCTGCCGCACCTCGCCCCAACACGGCGAGCTTCTCCTCATACTAAAGCGTGATCGCCGAAGGTGGAATCACCGGAGGCGTCAATCACGCGGGAGAAACAAAGACCTAGAGCGGGATACGTGAGCGAGAGCGAACGCATCCCGCTCTAAGTAAGGCGTTTCGCTCCTTCCCTATCCCGTGGAGCCTGCCAGCCCGGCCGGGGAAAGCGCAGGCGATTGGCCATGCAACGCCCTACTCTCGTCGGGATTAAGATTTTGCCGATTCTCAGAGGCCGCTTCGCGATGAACGGCCGATCCAAATTGTCTGATTCCCGGCTTGGATGGTGCGATCTTTTCAAGCAGGTGGGGGGAAGCGCCATGGGCCAGGTTCTGCATGGCAGTGCCACCATGACAGAAACATTCCATGGGCACACTCCGCTGCCGCTGGAAGATTGCCGCTACGCCTTGCAGGCGACGATCCCGCGCCCGACGCGGTCCTCATTGCATCGCTGCCTGCACCGCCACAGCATGGGCCGGATGTCGAAGGCGGCAAGCCGGCAAAGGAAGCGTTCAAAACCCGTCCGATCGGCTTCTTCCCCATCGGCATCGCCGAATTGCAAAGTGCGGAAGGCAAGCTTTACCTTTTCGTCGCCATCGACCGGACCATCAAGTTCGTCTTCGTGCAACGGGTCGGGAAGGCTGCCAGGATCGTCGCTTCGTCCTTTTTTTCACAGCCCTCGTCGCCGCGGTGTCGTACAAGATTTACAATGTTCTGACCGACAACAAAATCCAGCTGCGCTTCCCACCGCGCTATGCAGTCGGGCCGACCGCGACCTTCATTGCCCGCACGGTCGACATGCGGTGTGGCGAAAACGGCATCGAGTACCGTTTCACCAAGATCAACCAACCTTCGACAAATGGTCGGCTCGAAAGGATGAACCGGACCATCAAAGAGACGACGATCCAGCACTTCCACCACGACAGCCACCAGCAGCTCAATCAACATCTCGGCGACTTCGTTCACGCCTGCACCTTTCGCCGCCGCATCAAGACCCTCGCAGGCTCTACATGTTACGAGTTCATCTGCAAGTGGAGGGCCTCACAATCAGAACGAACCATCCTCGACCCGCCCTGCCAGAAGGCGAAACCAAACATCCAATGTCCCAGCTTTTCATCTGGGTCCGTGCTTCGTCTCGAGAACGGCGAGGACCCGGGCGACTCCGCTGACGGACTCCGTATTTGCTATCGCCGCGGACGTTCCGTCCCCGCGAAGACGCCGCGGATGTATCGGTCACAACGCGTGTCAATACGTCTTTAGCCGTTCAATATGGCTATCATGGTGTACATTTTGTAATTATGCTAGAAATTTGTTTTGTCATGCTTCGGAGATTATCTGCGTCTTTTTGGTACTCGGGATTCCGGGCGCGAGACCATGCCGCGCTCGCCCGCTATGCGGGCGTTTGCTCCCATGGTCGCGATCGGCAATCAACCTGATGGCTTGGGACAGACACGAATGTAAATACCGTTTTCCTTGATGGTCGCCAACCGGGCCGGTCCATGAGTTGGAGCGCGATCCGCTGGCCTGCTTCATTGTAAACGGTGCACGGTTTGGTGTTCGGGCAGCTTTTGGGCCGTCCCGAACAACGGGAAAAATTTTTTGGAGCAAGGCTGCCCAGCCCGGGGGGGGGGCGCGTTGAGAAGCGCGGTGGCGATTGCAATCCGCTCGGACCTCGCGCTTTCGGCGGCCAGGGCCGCGACGATGCCGTCAAACACCAGAGGCAGGCTGCAGCGCGTGACGAGATTGGAGAGGGCCCTGTGGGGCGATGGGCGCTGGCGGCGCGGTGCCATCGTAAAACCATGCCGGATCGTCGGCATGATCCGCCCGATCACCCGTCGGTCAACAAACCGGGACTCGGGGTGCGAGAAGAGGAAATGCGGAGCAATCCGCGCCGGCCGGCGCTCGCTCGACAGGAACAGGCCGGGCATGGCGAAGCTTCCCCACCATGTCGGGAGTTACAGCCAAGCGCATCGATGCGCGAAATTAACGGTTCCTGAGCATAAATGCGCGAAAAGGCGCTTCCGCCGCGATCAGCCTGCAGGGGTGGGGCTGCGGCCACACGCCTGTCCAGATTCAACCAAGGAGTCGTTATCCTTGTGCAAAGAGACTAGACGCAAGGCGAGCCGAGCGTATAACAATCCTTTCCATCCCGCGTCTGGCGCGAACCGGACCAAGCAAATGTGCTGCTCTCCCGGGTGCTATGCAGGACTTGCCTGACGCTTGCGGCGCGGCGCTTGCGGGTCGGGGCCGGCCGCAGCCCGCGCGGCCCATCCCGCATCGCTCTCCGATCGTTTTGCAAACGGCCTTCGCCGCCCGCCACGGCCTCACCGCCCGCGAACTTCTCGGCACGCTCGATCGCTTCGCGGGCCTTCGTGTCCTCGTGGTCGGCGACGTGATCATTGACGAGTACGTCGATTGCGTGCCGCTGGGTGTCTCAAGGGAAGACGGTTCGGTCGTCCTCAGCCCGAGCAAGGAGGCGCGCTTTCTCGGCGGCGCCGGAATTGTCGCTGCCCATGCTCGTGCGCTGGGTGCCGAGGTCACGTTCCTCACCGTTTGCGGCGCAGACGAGGCCGCGTCCTTCGCCGCGGAAATGCTCGATGGCTTCGGCGTAGACCACGCGATTCTTGCCGATATTTCGCGTCCGACCACCCGCAAGCAGCGCTTCCGGGTCGATGGGCGAATAGCCATGCGCCTCAGCCATCTCTGCCCGCACGACATTGCGGACGTGCTCCACGAGCGCCTGGCCGGTCATGCCCTCTCGCTGCTGCCGCGTACCGATCTGCTGATGTTTTCCGACTTCAACTATGGCTGCCTGCCGCAGCGCCTGGTGGCGACGCTGACCGAGGCTGCCTCAGCGCGGGGCGTGAGCCGCGCAGCCGACAGCCAGACCTCCTCGCAGCAGGGTGACATCGCGCGCTTCGCCGGGATGGACCTCGTCACGCCGACCGAGCGCGAAGCGCGGCTCGCGCTGCAGAACTTCGATTCCAGGCTCGCGGAGGTTGCGGCGGCGCTGCGGCGCAAGGCGCGGGCGGCGCAAGTTGCGGTCACGCTCGGCGCACAGGGCCTGCTGCTCCACGCACGCAAAGGCGCCGTGTACCACAGCGACCGGCTGCCCGCCTTCAACACTGAGCCCAAGGATGTGTCAGGCGCGGGCGATTGCTACTTTGCCGCCTCGGCAATGGCGCTTGCGGCGGGCGCAGATCCGTGGTGCGGCGCCTATCTCGGCGCACTCGCCGCCGCGTGCAAAGTTGGGCGTGTCGGCAACACGCCGATCCGGAAGGCGGACGTTGCCGCCGAGCTTTCGATGGCCGGCAGTTCGAATCTTGATCGATAAGTTTACTGATCGACAAGTTTATGAGCTTACCGTTCTTTAGAAGGGGGGCACGACGTATGGGCAAGCCGGCTGATCGGATTGATCTGTGCGCGCAGGGAGGGGCGGCACTTGAAGGCTTGAGCCGTCAGCGGCGCGCGGCGCACGCATTGGCTTCTCGCGCAGGGATTGCTTTCGCAGCAGCAGACAGGCTTGAGAGCGGCGATATTTGCGGATGGCTCGGGGTGATGCGGGGCATGGCTGGCAGGCCGGATCGTGGATGGTGCGCGACGGACACGATCCAACGCGTCCGGAAAGCCTTCAGCGAGCAACCGCGGCGGATGGAAACGTTCAATCCATCCTCTGAAATTCCACAGGGGATTGCTTGAACTCAAGGATCGGGGCACACGACCGCGATGCGTGCCGTTCTGCTTGCCGCGGGCTTGGGCACGAGATTGCGGCCGATCACCGCTGGCACCCCCAAATGCCTTGTCCCGATTCATGGCCGCCCGCTGCTCGACTATTGGCTCGATTTGCTGTGCGGGGCAGGGATCGAGCAGATCCTGATCAACACGCACCATCTGGCGGCGCGTGTGCGAGATCATGTCGCCGCCTCGCCCTGGCACGCGCAGGTCTATCTGGCGCACGAGCCGGCACTGCTCGGCACGGGCGGCACGCTCGTCGCCAACGCCGACTATATCGGCGCATCGCCGGTCCTGATGGCCCATGCCGACAACCTCACCACCTTCGATCCGCGTGCGCTGATCGCCGCGCATGCCGTCCGCCCCCCCGGCTGCGCGATGACGATGCTCACCTTCCGCGCCCAGGACCCGCGTGCCTGCGGCATCGTCGAGCAGGACGGATGCGGCATTGTGCACGCCTTCCACGAGAAGGTCGCGCATCCGCCCGGAGATACCGCAAACGCCGCAGTCTATATCCTGGAGCCAGAGGTTGTTTCCTATACCTGCGCGCTCGGCCTGCATGTGCTCGATTTCCAGACTCAGGTCATTCCAGCCTTTCTCGGCCGCATCCTCGCGATGCCCACGACCGGATACCATCGCGATATCGGAACGATCTCCAGCCTTGATGCCGCGCACCGCGAATTCCCGCCACCCGCGCGCGCCGCTCGCGCCAACGCCGCCCAGCATTTCGGAACCAAGAAATGAATCTTTTGGTCACAGGAGCTTGCGGCTACAAGGGGACGGTGCTTGTCCCGAAGCTCTTACGGGCAGGGCACCGCGTTGTCGCGCTCGATAGCCAGTGGTTCGGGAACTTCCTCGATTCTTGCTTGAATCTTTCCATTATCCGCAAAGACGTGCGCGAAGCCGAGACGATCGACCTTGACGGCATCGATGCGATCATCCACCTCGCCAGCGTCGCCAACGATCCCTGCGCGGACCTCGATCCCAAGCTGACCTGGGAAATCAGCTGCCTTGCCACCATGCGGCTCGCCGATCACGCGGCGCGCGCCGGCGTGAGACAGTTCATCTTCGCCTCCTCGGGCAGCGTCTACGGCGTGAAGTCCGAGCCCGAAGTAACCGAGGACCTGACCCTGCTGCCGTTGTCCGAGTACAACAAGACCAAGATGTGCGCCGAGCGCATCCTGCTCTCCTACGCGGACGCGATGGCGGTGCAGATCGTCCGACCCGCGACCGTTTGCGGCTATTCGCCGCGGATGCGCCTGGATGTTTCGGTCAATATGCTGACCATGCAGGCGCTGTCGCGCGGACGCATCACGGTGTTCGGCGGCGAGCAGACCCGCCCGAACGTGCACATCGAGGACATCACCGACCTTTACGTCTTTCTGCTCGACCATCCCGAGCATCGCGGCATCTACAACGCCGGCTTCGAGAATATCGCGATCAAGGACATTGCCAACCTCGTGACGGAGCATGTGCCGGCGGAAATCGTCGTGACACGCTCGCAGGATGCGCGCTCGTATCGAATGAACTCCGGCAAGCTGCTGGCCACCGGTTTCCGCCCGCGCAAGGGTGTGGCGGACGCGGTGCGGGAGCTGGTCGTGCTCTATCGCCAGGGTGTTCTGAAAGACGAAGAGCGCTTCTACAACCTGCGCTGGATGCAGCGGGAGCTGGTGCGGTGAATCCGGACCCATCGGCCTTCCCGGGGAGCGATTTCGCGGGCTATGCGGGCCGCCTCGCGCGGATGCTGCAGGGCTTGGACTGGACGCCGTTATCGCGGCTCGCTTACGAGCTGTTCGATTGCTGGCAGACCGGCCGGCGCGTCTTTCTGGCGGGCAATGGGGGAAGCGCCGCGAATGCTCTGCACCTTGCGAACGACTTCCTCTGCGCGCTGGACAAGACCGGGCGCAGCGGCATCCGGGCTCTGGCGCTGGTCACCAACCAAGCGGTGATGACATGCCTGGCGAACGACTCCGGCTACGAAGACGTCTTTGCCGCTCAGCTCGCCGTGCTCGCCAGTCCCGGTGACGTGCTGATCGCGTTTTCGGGCTCGGGCAACTCGGTCAATGTGCTTCGCGCGCTGGAAGAGGCGCGGCGGCTGGAAATGCGCAGCTACGCCTTTCTCGGCTTCGGCGGCGGCAAGGCAAAGGCGCTGGCCGACGTGCCAATCCACTTCCCCGTCGACGACATGCAGATTGCCGAGGATGCGCAGCTCATCGCCGGCCATATGATCTTGCAGGCGCTGCGCCGCCAGCGGGCGTGCGCCGAGGTCGGCGCCGCGAGGTCGCATGACGGCTAGCCCGCGCTTTTTCGTCCTCGGCTCGAACTCGTTCTCCGGGGCGACCTTCGCCGACCACCTGGCGGCGCTGGGCCACGACGTGCTGGCCGCCAGCCGCTCCCCGGAGCCGCATCCGGCGTTCCTCCCCTACAAATGGCAGGCGCGGCCCGGCCGGGTGCGCTTCTCGGTTCTCGATATCAACCGCGATCTCGATGCGCTTGATGCGCTGCTGCGGCGGGAGAAGCCAACGCATGTCGTGAACTTCGCCGCCCAGAGCATGGTCGCGGAAAGCTGGGCCAATCCCGAGCAGTGGATGACGACCAACGTCGTTTCCACCGTGCGGCTGCACGAGCGGCTGCGGCGGATGGACTGGCTGGAGCGCTACGTCCATGTCACCACGCCGGAGGTGTACGGGCACACTGCGGGATGGGTGGGCGAGGACGCGCCCTTCGCTCCCTCCACGCCCTACGCGGTCTCGCGCGCCGCGGCCGATATGAGCCTCGCGACCTATTTCGCCCAGTACGGCTTTCCGGTGCTGTTCACCCGCGCGGCGAACGTTTATGGCCCCGGCCAACGGCTCTATCGAGTCATTCCGCGCACGATCCTCTCGGCGCTCACCGGCCGCACTCTCTGCCTGCACGGCGGCGGCGTGTCGGTGCGCTCATTCATCCACATGCGCGACGTCGCCGCGGCGACGCTCGCCATCGCGACGGGAGGGAAAGTGGGCGAGACATACCACATCGCGACCACCGCAACCGTCACGGTCCGCGAGCTGGTCGCGATGATCGTCGAGCGGCTTGGCAAGGATTTTGATGCGCTCGTGGAGCTTGCACCCGAGCGTCCCGGCAAGGACAACGCCTACCGGCTGGACAGCAGCAAGCTGCGCACCACGCTCGGCTGGGCCGACCGGATCACGCTCGATCAGGGCGTCGACGAAATCGTGGGCTGGGCGCACGATTTCGTTGCGGATCTCCCGCGGCTACCCTGGGACTACGAGCACAAGCCATGATCCCGAGCAATCTCGATCCGGCCCATCTGCGCGAGGCCGCGGCTCGGTTGCGCGGCCGCGTGGTCGCGATGTCGCACGCGGCCGGAGCCGCGCATCTCGGCTCGGCGCTGTCCTGCTGCGACATCGTCGCTGCCGCCTACTGGGCCGTCTGCAACATCGATCCCGCGTGCCCCGGCGATCCGCTGCGCGACCGCTTCATTCTCTCGAAAGGTCATGCCGCCAGCGCGCTTTACGCCGCGCTCGCCTTCCGCGGCTTCTTCCCCGAGGACGAGCTCGACACCTACGCGCAGCCCGGCGCGCGGCTGGCCGAGCATCCGCCGGCCAATATGCTGCCGGGCGTAGAGGCGGCCACCGGCTCGCTTGGCCACGGCCTGCCGCTCGGTTGCGGCATCGCGCTCGGCGGGCGCATCCGCGGCGAGGCGTTCCGAGTCTATGCTCTCTTGTCCGACGGCGAGTGTAACGAAGGCTCGGTGTGGGAAGCAGCAATGTTCGCCGCCGCGCAGAAGATCGACAATCTCTGCGTGGTCATCGACTACAACAAATGGCAAGCCACCGCGCGCTCGAACGAGACGCTGGCGCTCGCGCCGCTGGCGGAAAAATGGGTGGCGTTCGGCTGGTCGGCGATCGAGACGGACGGCCATAATGTCACGGGCCTTGCGGCGTTGATGCAAGCCGTGCCCAACGACAGCGGCAAGCCCGTCGCCATCATCGCGCATACGGTCAAGGGAAGCGGCGTGTCCTTCATGGAAGACGACAACAACTGGCACTATCGCATCCCCACGGCCGATGAGGTGGCGCGGGCGCAGCGGGAACTTGGCCTGTCATGAGGAATGCCTTCGCCGACGAGCTGCTTGCGCTCGCCGATGCCGATCCGCGCGTGGTGATGCTGTCGGGCGACATCGGCAACAAGCTGTTCGACAAATTCCGCGCCGCGCATCCCGAGCGTTTCTTCAACTGCGGCGTGGCGGAAGCCAACATGATGGGGGTTGCAGCCGGGCTCGCGATGACTGGGTTGCTGCCCATCGTTTACACGATCGCGCCCTTCGCCACCACGCGCTGCCTGGAGCAGATCCGCACCGACGTCTGTTACCACGACCTGCCGGTGACCATCGTCGCCGTCGGCGCGGGTCTGTCCTATGCCGGCCTCGGCCCCACTCACCACGCCTGCGAGGACATCGCCTTCATGCGCGCGCTGCCGAACATGGTGGTGGTCTGTCCTGGCGATGCGTGGGAGGTGCGGGGCGCGTTGCGCGCGGCGTTGCGCGTGCCGCATCCGGTCTATCTGCGGATGGGCAAGAAAGGCGAGCCGGTGGTGCACGATGCGGTGCCGGACGGCTTCGCCATCGGCCGCGCGATCACCGTGGCGGAAGGCTCGTCGCTCTGTCTGCTGACAACCGGCACCATGCTGCCGGAGGCGCTGGCTGCTTCCTCCCTGCTCGAGCAGGCGGGCCTCACGGCGTGCGTCGTCAGCTTCCACACGGTCAAGCCGCTTGATGAAGCATGTCTGGCCGAAATCTTCGCGCGCTTTTCCCTCGTCGCGACGATCGAGGAGCATTCGCTGATCGGCGGTTTCGGCGCGGCGGTCGCGGAATGGCGGGCTGATCGCGGGCGTGATGCCTGCGCGCTAGTACGTATCGGCATCGCCGATGCCTTCTTCAAGCGCGCCGGCGAGCAGGAGTACGCCCGTGCGCAGCTCGGCCTCGCCGCGCCGCAGATCGCCGCCCGGCTCACCGCGGCATGGCAACGGGCGGAGGGGCAGCCTGCGGAGGCATGGCGATGAAGACCGAAGCTGCCATCCTGGTTGAGACCGGCGGAACGCTCGAGATCGCGTCGCTCACGATTCCGCCGCTCAAAGAGGGCCAGGTGCTGGTCGAAATTGCCTATTCCGGCATGTGCGGAAGTCAGGTGCTTGAGGTGTGCGGCGGCAAGGGCGAGGACAGGTGGTTGCCGCACTGCCTCGGGCACGAGGCGTCGGGCGTGGTGCGCGAAACCGGGTCCGGCGTCACGCGCGTCGCGGTGGGCGATCCCGTGGTTGTGTCCTGGCTCAAGGGGCCCGGGATCGAGGCGGGCGGCAGCGTCTATGACTGGAACGGCAGGCGCGTAAACGCCGGCGCGGTCACCACCTTCCAGCGCCATGCCCTGGTCAGCGAGAACCGCGTCACCCGCCTGCCGGACGGGCTCCCGATGGACCTCGCGGTCTTGCTCGGGTGCGCGGCGCCCACCGGCATCGGCGCGGTCGCCAACGTGCTGAAGGCCGCCTCCGGCAGCAGCGTCGCGGTGTTCGGCGTGGGCGGCATCGGCCTGCATGCCTGCATGGCCGCCGCCTTCGCCGGCTGCGCACCCGTCATCGCCATCGACCCCAACCCGGACCGCCGCGCGCTCGCCGGAGCCTTCGGTGCGACGCATGTCCTCGATCCCGCCGCCGGCGATCCGGTGGAGGCGGTGCGCGCGCTGGTCGCCGGCGGCGTCGATGCCGCGGTGGAGGCCAGCGGCAGCCCGCTCGCGATGCGCCAAGCGATGGAGGGGTGCCGCGCCCAGGGCGGCCGCGCCGTAGTGATCGGCAATGCGCGCTTCGATGCGATGCTCTCGCTCTCGCCCGCGCTATTCAATCAGGGCAAAAGCCTGCTCGGCACCTGGGGGGGCGACAGCAGGCCGGAGCGCGATTTCGCTTCCTTTGCCAAGCTGCTCGCCGCGGAGCGGTTTCCGGTGCGCCGGCTGCTGTCCGCGCCCTACAGCCTCGCC
>JASHRV010000050.1 GCA_030037175.1 Acetobacteraceae bacterium | reverse complement strand
TTCCCCTGGTTCGGGTCGGCCCAAGGGCTCGCGCCCGGGTTCCCGTTCTCGTTGATGATGGTGACGTTCTCCGGCGTGCCGCCGCCGAAGGGGACGCCGCCCCCGAACCCGCCGCCGAAGGCGGTGTGGGGGGAAAAGAGGCTCATCAGCGCATTGGCGGCCACGACGCCGCCGGCCACGCCGGCCGCGGTGGTCAGCGCCGAGCCGAGAAACCCTGAGCCGCCGCGCTGGAACATGCCGGGCTGATAGCCGCCGGGCGGGGCGTAGGGCGGCGGCGCGGCATAGGGCGGGGGCGGAGGAGCATAGGCCTGCTGCGGCGGGGGCGGAGGCGGCGCGGAAGGAGCGGCACCGGCGCCGAAGAGGCCGGAAAAGAAACCGCCCCGGGCAGGCGCCGCGGCGGGCGCGGACGCGGGCCCTTGGGCCGAGCGCGCGGCGGCGAGCTGGGATTGCAGGTCGGTGATGCGGCTCTGCGCCGCGGCGAGCGCGTGCTCCTGCACGAAAGCCATCTGGGCCAGGCGGTAGCGCGCCTCGGGGTGGCGGGCGAGGAGATCGCCGATCAGCCCGTCCGCCTCCGGATCGATCGCGGGCAGAGGCGCGGATGTCGCGGGCACGGAGCCGCCGCTGCCGCCCGCGCCTGCAACCCGCTCGATGAAGCGGGTGATGATGTCGCGTTCCTCGTTGGTCATGGCACTGAGTTCCGCCTTTATTCCCGGCGCGGATGTGGCGTGGCGCCCATCGCCAATCAAGCAGGGGGTTTCGGGCCCAAAGCCGCGCAGCGAGTTGGGGGGTCCAGGGCCCCATGCTTGAACCCTTGGGGCCCTGGCGGGGGCGTCGCGGGCAGAGCCCCCGACCGGGGTGCAGGGGCAAAGCCCCTGCCCTGCCCCTTTCCTTGCCCGGTTCCGGCCGGGTCCGTAAGGTGCGCCGCACCCATGGACGCGACCCGACCGAGCAGCTTTCAGGAGCTTATCCTGCGGCTTTCCGCCTACTGGGCGGCGCAGGGCTGTGTGCTGCTGCAGCCCTATGATGTCGAGATGGGCGCCGGGACCTTTCATCCCGCGACGACCTTGCGCGCGCTGGGCGAGAGGCCCTGGCGGGCGGCCTATGTCCAGCCTTCGCGCCGGCCGACCGACGGGCGCTATGGCGAGAACCCGAACCGGCTTGGGCACTATTATCAGTTCCAGGCGCTGATGAAGCCGGTGCCGCCCGATCCGCAGGGATTGCTGCTCGCGAGCTATCGCGCGCTCGGGATCGATCCGCTCGCGCACGATATTCGTTTCGTCGAGGATGACTGGGAGAGCCCGACGCTCGGCGCCTGGGGGCTCGGCTGGGAAGTCTGGTGCGACGGGATGGAGGTGACCCAGTTCACCTATTTCCAGCAGGTGGGCGGGATTCCCTGCGCCGTGCCGTCGGTGGAGTTCACCTATGGGCTCGAGCGGCTGGCGATGTACGTGCAGGGCGTGGAGAATGTCTTCGATCTCGATTTCAACGGCGCCGGCATGAGCTATGGCGATGTTTTCCGCCGCGCCGAGCGGGAATTTTCCGCCTACAGCTTCGAGCGCGCGGATGCGGCCGCCCTCGCGCGGCATTTCGCCGATGCCGAACGGGAGTGCGCATCGCTGCTCGAGGCGCGGCTTGCCCTGCCGGCCTATGACCAGTGCATCAAGGCGAGCCATCTCTTCAATCTGCTCGATGCGCGGGGGGTGATCAGCGTTGCCGAGCGGGCGGCGATGATCGGCCGCGTGCGGGCGCTGGCGAAGGGCTGCTGCGAGGCCTGGCTCGCCGGCGAGAACTGTTAGCGCCATGCCCGAGCTGCTGATCGAGCTCCTGAGCGAGGAGATCCCGGCGCGCATGCAGGCGCGCGCGGCGGAGGATTTCTCGCGGCTCCTCAAGGAGGCGCTGGCGCCGCTCGCGCTCGAAAATACGCGCACGTTCCACGGCCCGCGGCGGATCGCGCTCGCCGCCGGGATCGCGGCTTTCGTGCCGGCGCGGCAGGTGCGCGAGCGTGGGCCGCGGATCGGGGCGCCGGAGGCGGCGATCGGAGGGTTCCTGCGCAAGCATGGCGCGGCGCGCGGCGAGCTGATCGAGGAGGGCGGGTACTGGGTGCTGGCCCGCGAGGAGAAGGCCGTGCCGGCGAAGGCGCGCATCGCCGAGGCCATGCCGCCGCTGCTCCGGCGCTTTCCCTGGCCGAAATCGATGCGCTGGGGGGCGAGCTCCTTCGCCTGGGTCCGGCCTCTGCGAAGGATTCTCTGCCTTTTCGATGGCGAGGCGGTGCTCTTCGCGCTGGCCGAGAACGGCGATGACGGGCACGGGCTGGTCGCGGGAAATCTGACCGAGGGTCATCGGTTTCTCGCACCCGGGGCTTTCGCGGTTCGCTCCGCGAAGGAATGGGAAGAGGGCTTGAAGGAGCGCCGCGTCATCGCCTCGGCTGCGGAGCGCCAGGACTTCATCGCGGACGGGATCGCGCGGCTCGCCGGGGCGGACCAGCTTCGGGTCGAGAGCGATCCCGGCCTGCTCGAGGAGGTGGCGGGGCTCGTGGAATGGCCGGTGCCGCTGCTCGGCACGATCGACGCGGCCTTCATGGATCTGCCGCCCGAGCTGATGCGGGTGACGATGCGGCTCAACCAACGCTATTTCGCGCTCGCCGAGGTTGACGGGGCGTTTGCTCAGAAATTCGCCTTCGTTGCGAACATCGAGGCTGCCGACGGTGGGGCGGCGATCATCGCCGGCAATGAGCGCGTGCTGCGCGCGCGGCTTGCCGATGCGCGGCATTTCTACGATCTCGACCGGCGGACGAGCCTCGAAGCCAGGGTGCCGAAGCTCGACCACGTAACCTTCCATGCTCGCCTCGGCAGCCAGGGCGCGCGGGTGCGGCGGATCGTCGATCTCACGCGCATGATCGCGCCTTCGCTCGGCGCGCCGCCCGCGCTTGCGGAGCGCGCGGCGCTGCTCGCCAAGGCCGATCTGGTGAGCGGGATGGTGGGCGAGTTCCCCGAATTGCAGGGCGTGATGGGGAGCTATTACGCGCTGAACGACGGCGAGCCGGAGAGCGTCGCCGCGGCGATCCGCGAGCATTACACGCCGAAAGGGCCCGATGACGACGCGCCCACGGCGCCGGTCTCGATTTCCGTGGCGCTCGCCGAAAAGCTCGATCTCCTCTGCGGCTTCTTCGCGATCGGCGAGAAGCCGACGGGCTCGGCCGATCCTTATGCGCTGCGGCGCGCCGCCCTCGGCATCGTCCGCATCGTGCGCGAGAACGGGCTCAGGCTCGCGCTCGTTCCGCTGATCGAGCGCTGGCGCACATTCATCGGCCTCGAGCACGCGGCGGAGCGCGCCGTCCGCCCCGATGCGGAGGCGCTGGAGACACTTCCGGAGCAGGTGCTCGGCTTCATCGTCGAGCGGCTGCGCGTGGCGCTCAGGGCCGAGGGCTTGCGGCACGACGTGCTCGCCGCGGTGTTCGCGGCCGGCGGAGATGCCCATGGGGATGATGATCTTACCCGGCTGCTCGCGCGCACGAGCGCGATCGCTGCCGTGCTCGGGACCGAAACGGGGGCGGACCTGCTCACCGCCTACCGGCGCGCGGCCAATATCCTGAGAATCGAGGAGAAGAAGGACGGGAAGTTCGATGCGCCGCCCGATCCCACCCTGCTGTGCGAGGCGGAGGAGAAGGCGCTCGCCGCGTCGCTCGAGAAGGCACGGCACGAGGCGGACGCGATGCTGAAGGACGAGCATTTCGAAAAGGCTCTGACGGTGCTCTCTCCGCTGCGCGATCCGCTCGATGCGTTCTTCGCGCGTGTCACGGTGAACGCGAAGGAGCCGGAATTGCGCCGCAATCGGCTGCGACTCCTGCAAGCCATGCGCACCACCATCGACCGGATCGCGGACCTCTCGAAGATTGAAGCCTGAATCGAACGAAAAGAGGAGCAGATTCCAGCATGACGAAGTGGGTTTATAGCTTCGGGGCCGGCCTTTCCGAAGGAAGGGCCGATATGCGCAACCTCCTCGGCGGC
>JASHRV010000397.1 GCA_030037175.1 Acetobacteraceae bacterium | reverse complement strand
GGCGGCGTGGTTGGAGGTGTCGTCGGCGTCGTGGGTGGGGGCGTCGGCTCGGGGGGGACCGGGCCGCCGGGATCGACATAGGCGCTTTGCAGCCGGTAGTCCCAGTGCGTGGCGGCGTTGCCGACAAGCGTCTGGGCGGGGGTGGCGGCGCCGAAGGGCGCGCCGGGGCCATAGGCGTTGAGGTGGTACTGGAAGGGCGTGCCGCCGGTGACGTAGCCGCCCGGGAGGGTGAAGGCGCCGGCGGTGGAGCTGCCGGCCACCTGGACGACGGAGATGCCGTCCGCGGGATCGGGCACGCCGGTGAAGGAGGTGATGGCGCCGTCGCCGCCGGCATTGACGATCTCGACCGTGGTGGTGCCTGAGGCGTTGCCCTGCACGAGCAGCCGGTCGGTGAACTGGTTGGAGAGCGGGCCGCCCGCGTTGAGCAGGGTGTTGAGCGAGAGCGCGCCGTTGCTGGCGCCGTAGTTGCCGTTGACCGTGAGCACCTTGAAGACGCCGTTCGCGGGCGGGGTGAAATCGATCCGGCTATCGTTGTTGGCGAGCGTGGTGACGTTGGAGGAGCCGGTCATCGTCCAGGTGGTGTCGTCGTTCAGCGAGACGGACGTGGTGCTGCCGGAATCGGTGGCGATGGCGCCGGTGAGCTGCGAGGAGGCGGCGTTCAGGCTGCCGGTGGCGGGGGCGGCGGTGGTGAGGAGGAGGCCGTTGTTGCCGGTGACGGTCGATCCGTCGACGGTGATGTTCGCGATGGTGCCCTGGATGCGGAACGCGTCCGCCGCGGAGCCGATGGTGGCGTTGCTGATCGCGAGCGTGTTGGTGGCGGTGGCGGGGCCCTGGAAGAGAAACCCGTAGCTGCCGGAGCCGGTGGTGGTGAGCGAGCCGCCGTCGAGGGTGAGCGCGCCGCCGTTCTGGACGATGCCGCCGGGGGCCGAGGCACCGGAGGTGGTGGTGGCGACGTTGGTTGCGGTGATGGTGCCGGCGGAGGCGTTGAAGCCGGCCGCGCCGGCGCCGGTGGTGGTGATGCTGCCGCCGCCGTTGAGCGAGACCGTGCCGGCGGTGTCCGCATCGACGGCGGTGGCACCCGCGCCGGTGGTGGAGACGGTGAGGCTGCCGGGGGCGGTGATGATGCTGCCGGCGCCGGTTGCCTGAAGCCCGAGGGCCTGGTTGCCGCCGGTGGAGACGGAGGTGCCCGCGCCGAGCGTGACCGAGCCGGAAGAGTCCGCGAGCGCGCCGACCGCGCCGGCGCTCGCCGGGATCGAGATGGTGACGCCGTCCGCGGTGAGGGTGCTGCCGGAGCCGCTGGCCCAGACGCCGCGTTCGCCGCCCGCGCTCGAGGGCATGGTGACGCTGCCGCCGGAGAGCGTGACCGAGGCGCCGCCCGTGGCCTTGGCGCCGGCATCGCCGCCGGTGCCGGAGACGGAGATCGGCACGTTGGTCGCGGTGATGGCGCTGCCGGAGGATTGGGCGAGCAGGCCGGTCTCGCCGCCGCCGGTGCCGTTCACGGTGACCGAGCCGCCGGAGAGGGAGACGGAGCCGCCCGTGCTCGCCTCGACCGCGACATCGCCCCCGGCGCCGGCGAGCGTGACCGTCACGTTGGTGCCGGTGAGGGTGCCGGAGCTGTCCGCCTGCATCGCGACCTTGCCGCCGCCGGGGCCGGTGATGCTGACGGTGCTGTCGGTGAGCGCGATCGCCGCGCCGGATTGGCTGTGGACGCCGTAATCGCCGCCGCCGAGCGCGCCTTCCACGGTGATGTTGTTGCCGACGATCTGGCTGCCGGCGCCGGTTGCGAGCAGGCCCTGGTTGCCGCCGGAATTGAGGATGTCGATGAGCGTGCCGTCGTCGAGGCGGATGACGCCGCCGTTCTGGGCCCAGACGAGCGTGTTGCCGCCGCCGGGAAGGCTGATGGTGAGGCCGCTCGCATCGATCTCGCTGCCCGAGCCGGTTGCGAGCAGGCCGATGAGCCCGCCGCCGCCATATTGCGAGACGATGCTCGATCCGCCGGCGGTGGGGTCGATGCCGAAGGTGATGAGGCTGCCGGTTTGCGCGGTGACGGCGGTGCCGTAGGGAACGCTGACCGCGACGCCGTTCGCGCCGACCTGCGCGGCGCTCGAGGCGGTGACGCGATGGACCGTGCTTCCCGGGGAAATGGTGCAGGAGCCGGACGAACCGCTGGCGCTGACCTGGCCCTGGCTGTCGGGCGTGCAGCTTGCGGCGCGGGCGGGGGAGATGGCGGCGGGCGCGGCGAGCGCGATGAGCGAGGCCGCGAGGAGGCGGGCGATGTCGTGCCGGAAGCGCAATGAAGTTGCCCGCGATCCGGCGCCGGCGCGCACCGTTTTTGGTGCCGTTTCCTGTGCCATCTCATTCTCCCAACGGCGGGAAGCCGGTTTTGATGGGCACAGAGCGAGGCTAGCACCTTCTTTTTTTTGAATCCAAGAGAATTGAAGCAGGGAGCGCAGATTTTCCGCAAGCCGACCCGGCCTCGCGCGGCGGGGCGGTTTGTGGGAGAGAAAGGAGGGATTCCGGCTTTGCGGGAGAAGGTTTTTTCAATGCGGCAGACCTGGCGGTGGTTCGGTCCGGATGATCCGGTGGCGCTCGATCATGCGCGGCAGGCGGGGGCCGGCGGCATCGTGACCGCTCTGCATCATTTGAACCAGGGCGGCGCATGGCCCGCGGAGGAAGTGGCGCGGCGGAAGAGAGAGATCGAGGCCGCCGGGCTCGTTTGGGACGTGGTCGAGAGCATCAACGTTGCCGAGGACATCAAGACGCGGACGGGCGCGTGGAAGGAACGGATCGAGGATTACAAGGGCTCGATCCGTGCCGTGGCGCGGGCCGGGGTGCGGATTATTTGTTACAACTTCATGGCAATCACCGACTGGACGCGCACCGATCTCGCCTGGAAGCTGCCGGGCGGCGGCTATGCGCTGCGCTTCGATGCGGCCGATTTCGCGGCCTACGACCTCTTCGTTCTGAAGCGGAGGGGTGCGGAGGCGGATCATGCGCCGGGAATGGTGAAGCGGGCGGAGGCGCGGTTCCGGGAAATGAGCGAAGGGGACGTCGGAAAACTGGAGGCGGTGCTGATCGACTGGCTGCCGGCGCGGGAGGTTGTGTACGGGCGCGACGGATTCCGGCGGATGCTCGATGTTTATGCTGGGATTTCGCGGGAGGAATTGCGGGAGAATCTGATCGCGTTCCTGCGCGAGATCACGCCGGTGGCGGAGGAAGAGGGCGCGCTTCTCTGCATTCACCCCGACGATCCTTCGTTTCCGATCTTTGGGCTGCCGCGGGTGATGTCGGAGGCGGAGGATGTGCGCGCGGTTCTTGCCGCGGTGCCGGAGCGCGCGTGCGGGCTCACGCTGTGCACGGGCGCGTTCGGCTCCAACCCGAAGAATGATCTGGTTGCGATGGCGAAGGAATTCGCGCGAAAGATTCATTTCGTGCATCTGCGCAACGTGACCCGCGAGCCGGACGGCTCGTTCTACGAGGCCGATCATCTCGGCGGCGATGTCGATATGGTGGGCGTGGTGGCGGCGCTGATGGAGGAGGAGGCGCGGCGGCGCGCGGAGGGGCGGGAGGATCATGAGCTGCCGATGCGGCCCGATCACGGGCACCTGCTGATCGACGATATCGGGAAGACGGTGAACCCGGGCTATTCCTGCATCGGGCGGCTCAAGGGGCTGGCGGAGCTGAGGGGCGTGATGGCGGCGGTGGCCGCGGCGCGGGCCGGGCGGATCTCCTGACGGGGCGCGCCTTCTTTCAATGCGCGGGCGGCAGGAGGCGATGGGCGACGAGCCAGGAAGCGGCGCGCTCCCAGGCGATGTCGGTGTCGCCGCGGAGCGAGGCGTTGCCGGCGGCGATCATTTGGCCGCCGGGAACCGAGCGGATGACGATCGTCATGTTGATGATCAGGTCCGAGACCTTCTGCACCCAGCCGGTGAGGACCGCCTCGGCGCCGAGCTGGCGCGCGAGCGAGACCGCGCAACCGGCGCAGCCGACGAGATCGTTCTCGGCGATCGCGCGTGCGATCGGGGCGGTGTCGACGGCTTCGTAATCGCCCGAGCGCACGAGGAGTTTTTCGACCTCCTTGTCCACGAGCCCGAGGCGCGCAAGGTCGGCCGGCTCCGGCGCGGCGCCGGGCGCGGGAAGGCTCGTGTCCTGGAGGGTGAAGGGCAGGAACGCGGTTCTGAGCGGCGCGGCGGCCGCGGCGGCGGGAAGGCCGGCGGGGAGAAATGCCGCGAAGAGGAGGAAGGCGGCGAGGCAGCTTGTGCCCCATATTTTTCGTTTCGGCATTTTTCGTTCCCCCAATGATCCCGGTGCGCCGGGAAGTGAAATTATTGCCGATTCGTTGCGTTGCCCCTCGTTGCGTTATTCGTTTCCCGGTCCGCGGCGGAGGAGAGCGGGGCGAGGCAGGCGGCGCGGAGCGCGGCGAAGGCGCGGGCGCGGTGGGTGTCCGCCTCTTTCTCCGCGGCGGTCATTTCACCGAAGGTGTGGGTTTTGCCCGAGGGGACGAACATCGGGTCGTAGCCGAAGCCGTTTGTGCCGCGCGGGGGCCAGATTGCGCTGCCGTCGATGCGGCCGACGAAGGTTTCGGTGTGGCCGTCAGGCCAGGCCAGCGCGAGCGCGCAGATGAACCAGGCGCTTCGGTCGGGGTTTTCGCCGATTTCCGACTGGACGCGGGCCATGGCGGCGGAAAAATCACGCCTCGGGCCGGCCCAGCGGGCGGAATGGATGCCGGGGCGGCCGGCGAGCGCGGCGACGCAGAAGCCGGAATCGTCGGCGAGCGCGGGAAGGTTCGCAGCACGCGCCGCGGCGAGGGCCTTGAGGCGGGCATTGCCGGAAAAATCGGGCGCGTCCTCCTCGGGCTCGGGCAGGCCGAGCGCGGCGGCGGAGGCGGCGGTGATGCCGTGGGGCGCGAGCAGCGCTGCGATCTCGGCGAGCTTTCCCGGGTTGTGGCTCGCGAGCACGAGGCGGGCGCCGCGTTCGAGGCGGCGGGGCATCAGGATTCGAGGACTTGCTTCTGCAGCGCGAAGAGCCGCGCGCAGCCCGAGCGGGCGAAGGAGAGAAGGGAAAGGAGCTGGGATTCGGAAAACGTCTTGCGCTCGGCCGTGCCCTGGATCTCGACGATGCCGCCCGCGTCGGTGAGGACGAAATTGGCGTCCGCCTCGGCCGAGGAATCCTCGGCGTAATCGAGATCGAGCACGGCCTCGCCCTCGACGATGCCGCAGGAGACGGCGGCGACCTGGCCCAGGAGCGGAGCGCGGGGGATGACCTTCATGCGCTCCAGATGGCGGAGTGCGAGGACGAGGGCGACATAGCCGCCGGTGATGGCGGCGCAGCGCGTGCCGCCATCGGCGTTGAGCACGTCGCAATCGACGGTGATGGTGATCTCGCCGAGGCGCGGGCGGTCGACCACGGCGCGCAGCGCGCGGCCGATCAGGCGCTGGATCTCCTGGGTGCGGCCGGACTGGCGGCCGCGCGCGGCCTCGCGGTCGCCGCGGGTATGGGTGGCGCGGGGAAGCATGCCGTATTCGGCGGTGACCCAGCCCTGGCCGGTATTGCGGAGGAAGGGCGGGACCTTGCCCTCCACGGAGGCGGCGCAGAGGACCTCCGTGCCGCCCATGCGGACGAGGCAGGAGCCCTCCGCGTGACGGGCGAAGCCGGACGTGAAGGAGATTTCTCGCAATGCGTCGGCGGCGCGGCCGGATGGGCGCATGGGGTCTTCCTGGCGGGTTGGGGCGGGGTTCTTAGCGCTGATGCGAGGCGGGAGAGAACCCCCCTGCCCTGCCCGGCTGCCCAAAGGGTGCTATGCGTAAGAAAAGAAAGAAGAAACTTCTTTTTCTGAAGAAAAAGAAGCTTTTTTCCGTTCTCCGGGGGCGGGCGGCGGCCGGGGACTCCGAACGGGCGGTCGGAGGCCCGGGATGGGGCCGGGTCCGGAAAACGGAAAAAAGTTCTTTGGTTCTTTCTTTCAAGAAAGAACATTCTTCGTCACTTATCTCACTCTCTAGCTGGAGAGGGCGGCGGCGACCCAGGCGGCCCAGGCGAGCGTGGCGCGGTCTGCGCCGGCGGGCCCGATGATTTGGATGCCGAGCGGCAGGCCGCGCGGGCCAGTGCCGGCGGGGACGGTGACGCAGGGCACGTGCAGGCTCGTCCAGATGTGGTTGAAGACGGGATCGCCCGTGGAGGCGAGGCCTTCGGGTGCCTCGCCCGGGGCGGAGGGGGTGAGGAGAATGTCGAGGCCCTCCATGGCGGCCGGGAAGGCCGAGCGGGCTTCGAGGAAGCTCGTGCGGGCGGCGGCGAGGGCCGCGTGGCCCTGGGCGCGGCCGAAATCGAGGCGGTCGAGGAGTGCCTCGCTGATCTGGGCGCGGGCATGGGCGAGCTCCCAGCCCAGCGATTGGG
>JASHRV010000396.1 GCA_030037175.1 Acetobacteraceae bacterium | reverse complement strand
GCGAGGCTGGCTGCGCCGCCGGCGCAGAGGATGCCGGCGGCCGCGGGGAGGAGCCAGGCCGGGCGGATCAGGAGGGGGACAAGCAGCTTGTCCCAGATCCAGGGCGTGAGGTGGCGTTGGATGCCGGCCTGGAGGAGGTTGAGGAGATTGGCGTCCGCGCTGTAGAGGAGCGAGCCGAGCGGCATGTCCGGCGGCTCGAGGGTCGCGATGGCGAAGGCCGCGACCAGCAGCACGGCAGCACAGATCGCCAGGGTCCTGCGGAGTATCACCGGAGCATCACCGGAAGAGTTGCTGTCCCTTGATGTCTGTATACAGGCTCGCGACCCATTCGCCATAGCCGTTGTAGATCTGCGTCGGCACGGTCCTGTCAAAGCCGATCAGGCGCTCCCGCGCCTGGCTCCAGCGCGGATGCGGAACATCCGGGTTGACATTGGCCCAGAAGCCGTATTCGGAGCCGTCCACCGCCTCCCAGAAGGTGACGGGGCGGGTCGCGCTGAAGGTGACGTGCACGATCGCCTTGGCGGATTTGAAGCCGTATTTCCAGGGCACGACGAGGCGGATGGGCCCGCCGTTCTGGGCCGTGAGCGGCTTGCCGTAGAGGCCGGTGGCGAGGAAGGCGACCTGGTTCGCGGCCTCGGCGATGGTGAGCCCCTCGGTGTAGGGCCAGGGATACCAGACCTCCCGCAGCCCCGGCATCGCCTTGCGGTCCTCGATGGTGTGGAAGACGACGTATTTGGCGGAGGCAAGCGGCTCGGCGATGGCAAGGAGCGCGTTGAGCGGAAAGCCGGTCCAGGGGATGGTGATCGCCCAGGCCTCCACGCAGCGGTGGCGGTAGAGGCGTTCCTCCAGCGTGACGCGCTTGAGGAGGTCCTCGAGGCCGATCGTTTGCTTCCTGGCGACGAGGCCGTCGATGGTGATGGACCAGGGTTTGAGCGGCAGGGCCTGGGCCTGCTCCCAGATGTCCTTCTCCGAGCCGAACTCGTAATAGTTGTTGTAGGTATAGACGTATTTCGCGGGGGTGATGGCGCGGCCCGGCGTGTAGAGCGGGTTGACGGGCGCGGACATCGGGCCGGGGAAGGATTGCAGCGCGGGGGTGGCGGCGGCGAAGGCGGCGGGTGCGAGGATGCTTGCGGCGGCGGCGCCGAGCAGGGCGCGGCGGCCGAGGCCCGAGCCGAGAGCTTCGGGGGTGGCGTTCGCCTCCGGGATTTCCCAGCCGTGGCGATGGCGGATGAACATGGTTTTCTCCCCTTTCTGCGCATCATACGCGCGAGGGGCGGCCCGGGATGCAGGGCGCTAGCGGGGTTGTGAAGAGAGCCATTCGGCGAGGCGGGAGTGGCGGCGGCGGGCGCCCGCCGTGCGGACGGCGATGCCGAGGGCGCGTTTCTGGCCGAGCAGGACGACGAGGCGCTTGCCGCGGGTGATGCCGGTGTAGAGGAGGTTGCGCGCGAGCATGGGGAAGTGCTGGGTCGAGAGCGGGATGATGACGGCGGGGTATTCCGAGCCCTGGCTCTTGTGGATGGTGGTCGCGTAGGCGAGCTGGAGCTCGTCGAGCTCGCCGAAGGAATAGCGGATCTCGCGCCCGTCGAAGGCGGCGGCGAGCTCGGCTTCGTCGAGGTCGATCGCGCGGATGAAGCCGAGATCGCCGTTGAAGACGTCCCGCTCGTAGTCGTTCTCGACCTGCATGACCTTGTCGCCGGCGGAGTAGGTGAAGCCGAAGCGCTCGATGGCGAGCGCACCCGAGGGGTTCAGCGCCTGCTTGAGGGCGAGGTTGAGGGCGCGGGCGCCGAGCGTGCCGCGGTTCATCGGGCAGAGGATCTGGATGTCGCGGACGGGGTCGAGGCCGAAGCGGCGGGGGATGCGCTCGGTGACCAGCGCGATGAGCTTGCGCAGCAGCTCGTCGGGGTCGGCGGCGGGGACGAAGTGAAAATCCGAGTCCTCGGATTCGGGCGCGGTTTCGGGCATCTCGCCCTGGTTGATGCGGTGGGCGTTCTGGATGATGCGGCTCGCGGCGGCCTGTCGGAACACCTCGCGCAGGCGAATGACGGGGACGGCGCCCGAGGCGATGATGTCGGCCAGGACCTGGCCGGGGCCGACCGAGGGGATCTGATCGACGTCGCCCACGATGAGCAGGGCGGCGGCGGGGGGGACGGCGCGGAGGAGGGCGCGGGCGAGCGGGACGTCGAGCATGCTCGCCTCGTCGAGGACGAGGAGGTCGGCGGGGAGCGGGTTGGCGGCGTCGCGGCGGAAGGCGCCGGTGGCGGGGTTGATCTCGAGCAGGCGGTGGATGGTGCGGGCCTCGAGGCCGGTGCTTTCGGAGAGGCGTTTCGCGGCGCGGCCGGTGGGGGCGGCGAGCGCGACGCGGACCTCCTTCGCGCGGAGGATGCGGAGGATGGCGTTGAGGATGGTGGTCTTGCCGACGCCGGGGCCGCCGGTGATGACGAGGAGCTTTTGGGCGAGGGCGAGGGAGACGGCCTCGCGCTGGCTGGGGGCGAGGGTGAGGCCGGTTTTGCGCTCGACCCAGGGGATGGCGCGGGCGGGCTCGATGGCGGGCCAGGCGAGCGGGCCGGCGGCTATTTGCGCGAGGCGGGCGGCGATCTCCTGCTCGGCGCGGTAGAGGCCGGCGAGGAAGATGGCGGGCGCGCCCGCGAGCGTGTCCGCGATGACGGCGCCTTCGGCGAGCTCGGCGGCGAGGGCGGTTTCGACGGCCTCGCGCGGGACCGAGATGAGGCGGGCGGTGAGGTCGAGCAGCTCCTCGCGCGGGAGGCCGCAATGGCCCTCGTCCATGGCCTCGGCGAGCGCGTAGCCGATGCCGGCGCGGATGCGGATGGGCGCGTCCGGGGCGATGCCGACTTTGGCGGCGATGGTGTCGGCGCTGGTGAAGCCGATGCCGCGGATGTCGCGCGCGAGGCGGTAGGGGTTCTCGCTGATCACGCGGACCGCGTCCGCGCCGTAGGTCTTGTAGATGCGGACCGAGCGGGCGGTGCTGACGCCGTTGGCGTGGAGGAAGAGCATGATCTCGCGGACGATCTTCTGCTCGGCCCAGCCTTCACGGATGCGGAGCTGGCGCTTGGGGCCGATGCCGGGGACCTCGGCGAGGCGGGCGGGCTCGCGGTCGATGATGTCGAGCACGCCGGCGCCGAAGCTCTGGACGAGGCGGCGGGCATAGATGGGGCCGATGCCGCGGATCATGCCGGAGCCGAGATAGCGGGCGATGCCCTCGGCGGAGGTGGGCGGGACGGATTTGAGGTAGCTCGCGCGGAACTGCAGGCCGTGGCGGCGGTCGTTCTGCCAGGCGCCGGCGGCCTGGATGAACTCGCCGGCGGCGATGGCGGCGGCGTGGCCGACGAGGACCACGGGCTCGCGGCGGCCGCGCGCCTGGACGCGGAGGACGCAGAAGCCGTTCTCCGGGTTGTGGTAGGTGACCCGCTCGATGGTGCCGGTGAGGAACTCCCCGGCGGGCTCGGCGCGCGCCGCGTCCGATTGCACGTGATACCCCTCCGGATATCCCTTTGGGGCCAGCTTCCGCCCCTTCCGCGTGCCGCGTCCAGCGGCCATCATGGCGGCTTCTTCCCCGAGCCCCCCGCAATCGGCGATTGATCGACAATGAGGAGAGCGCGATGGCCAAACCCGTCCTGCTGGTGACACGGCACTTGCCGCAAGCGGTGGAGGAGCGCGCGGCGCGGGACTTCGAGGCGAGGCTCAACACCGAGGACCGGATGCTGAGCCACGAGGCGCTGCTGGCGGCGGCGGCGGGGGCGGACGCGGTGCTGTGCGGGCCGACCGACAGGATGGATGCGGCGACGATCGGGGCGTTGCCGGAGAGCGTGCGGGCGGTCGGGACGTTCAGCGTCGGCTTCGACCATATCGACCTGGAGGCGGCGAAGCGGCGCGGGATCGGGGTGTGCAACACGCCGGAGGTGCTCTCGGTGGCGACGGCGGAGCTCGCGATGCTGCTGATCCTGGCGGCGGCGCGGCGGGCGGGCGAAGGCGAGCGGCAGGTGCGGGCCGGGGAATGGGTGGGATGGGGGCCGACGCAGCTCATCGGGACGGAAGTCTCGGGGCGGAAGCTCGGGATTTTCGGGATGGGACGGATCGGGCGGGAGCTCGCGCGGATCTCGCGCGGGTTCGCGATGGAGGTGCACTACCACGACATCGCGCGGCTGCCGCCGGAGCGGGAGGGAGGGGCGATCTTCCACGCCGACGAGGAGAGCTTCCTCGCGGCGAGCGAGGTGCTCTCGCTGCACGCGCCGGGCGGGGAAGGAACGCGGCACTGGCTCAACGCGAGGCGGCTCGCGATGCTGCCCCAGGGCGCGGTGATCGCGAACGCGGCGCGCGGCAGCCTGGTCGATGACGCGGCGCTGATCGCGGCGCTGAAATCGGGGCAGGTCGCGGCGGCGGGGCTCGACGTGTACGAGGGCGAGCCGCACGTGAACCCGGGCTACCTCACGCTCGAGAACGTGGTGCTGCTGCCGCATCTCGGAAGCGCGACGACGAGCACGAGAAACGCCATGGGGTTCCTGGCGCTGGACGGAATCACGGCGCTCCTCGCCGGACGCTCGCCGCC
>JASHRV010000395.1 GCA_030037175.1 Acetobacteraceae bacterium | reverse complement strand
TCGGGGCCGCGCGCGAGCAGATGGCGCCCTATGGCGACCGGCTCAAAACCTTCTCGGGCCCCGATGAGGTTTTCCCCGGCGTCACCGCGATGCCGCTCACCGGCCATACGCCCGGTCATACCGGCTACATGATCGAGTCGGGCGGCGCACGCCTGCTCGTCTGGGGCGATATCTGCCATGTGCCGGAAATTCAGATTTCCCGCCCAGAGGTGACGATCGCGTTCGACACCGACCCCGAGGCAGCGGAGGCAACCCGCCGCCGCGTCCTCGAGATGGTTGCCGCCGAGCGCCTCCTCATCGCCGGCATGCATGTGCATTTCCCCGGCTTTGCCCATGTCGGGCGCACCGAAACGGGCTACACCCTCGTCCCCGAGGCCTGGGACCAAGCGCTCTGACTCGCTACCGAATCCCCACGCGCAGAAAACTCTGCACGAACTGGCGCTGGAAAATCAGGAACGCGATCAAAAGCGGCGCGCTGCTGAGCAGCGTGGCGGCGGTGACCAGCGACCATTGCACGCCCTGATCCGGGGTCGCGAAAATCTCGAGCCCAACCGTCAGCGGCCGTGTCGTCACCGAATCGCTGATCACGAGCGGCCAGAGGAAATCGTTCCAATGGTAGGCCGCGGAGGTCAGGGCGAAGGCAACATAGGTGCCGCGGCTCAGCGGCATATATACCTTCCATAGCCGCCCGAGCAGCGAGCAGCCTTCGAGCCGGGCGGCATCGTCGAGCTCGCGCGGGATGGTGCGGAAATTCTGCCGCAGCAGGAAGATGCCGAGGGCCGAGCCGAGATAGGGAATGCCCATCGCCGGGATGGTGTTGGCAAGGCCGAGCCAGCTGATCTCGCGGTAGTTCCAGACGAGCAGGATGCTGGGCGAGATCATGAGCTGCAGCAGCAGGGCCGCAAACAGCAGGTCGCGGCCGGGAAAGCGGAGCCGGGCAAAGGCGAAGCCCGCGAGCGTGGCCAGCACGCACTGGAAGAAGACGGTGAAGGAAACGAGCAGCACCGTATTGAGGAAGTAGCGCGCGAAGGGGGCTGCGTTCCAGGCGTCCGCGAAATTCCGCCAGGTCACTGGCGCGAAGGGATCGAACACCGTCGAATAGTCGGGCGGATGAACGGCGCTCCAGATGGCGTAAAGCAGCGGCAGGGCCCAGATGAGCCCGAACAGCCACATGGGCATCCAGAGGGGGATGGCCGCGAGGATGCGTCTCACCGGTAATGCACCCGCCGGCCGAAGACGGCGAAGAGCAGGGCCGCAAGCGCGCTCAGGAGAACCACGAGGACGATCGTCGCCGCGGCGGCGCTGTTGATGTCCCAGTCGCGGAAGCCGGCATTGTACACGTAGTAGAGCAGGAGGGAGGACGCATTGTCCGGCCCGCCCTGCGTCATCTCGATCACGTGGTCGACCACGCAGAAGGCGTTGATCACGGCGGTGACCATCACGAAGAGCGTCGTCGGCCCGAGCAGCGGCAGCGTCACGCGGCGGAAGAAATAGGCGCGGGAAGCGCCTTCCAGCGCGGCCGCCTCGTGCAGCACAGGGGGGATGTTCTGCAGCGCCGCGAGGTAGAAGATCATGAAGAAGCCCGCCTGCTTCCAGATCGCGACCATCATCATCGCCGCGAGCGCCGTATCCGGATCGCCGAGCCAGTTGATGTCGCCGCTGCCGATCAGGCTCGTCGCCCGATCGAGAAGCCCGTATTGCGGGGTGAAGAAGAAAAGCCAGATCGCGCCGACCGCGATCATCGGCAGCATGGTCGGCAGGAAAAAGAAGAGGCGGAGCGTCGCGCGCCCGGGAAATGCTCGATTGACGCCGAGCGCCATGGCCAGCGCGAGCACCACCGAGACCGGAACGGTGATCAGCGCATAGAGCAGGTTGTTGAGGAGGCTCGTGAGAAAGCTCGGGTCGTCGAAGAGGTCGCTGTAGTTCTGAAGCCCCACGAACCCGCCGCCATGCCCCGCGATCGGCGCGGCGGCGAGGCTGCTCGCCAGGGTGGCGAGCAGCGGCCCGTTGGTGAAGGCGAAGATGAAGAGGGCGGCCGGCAAAACGAGCAGCCAGCCGCCCAGAACGTTTCTCTCCTCGCCCGTTTCGCTCATGCGTGCTCGTAAGGACGCAGGATCGCCTCAGCCTCCGCCTGCGCCGCCTTGAGCGCCGCCGCCGGCTCGGAGCTGCCCGAAAGCGCCGCGGCGATGTGGTTTTCGAGCGCGACCTGCACGCGCGCGTCCTGGAAGGTGGAAAGCTCGCCGCGCGCCGCGGGCAGGAAGCTCTTCGGCCGCCCCGCGACCGGGTGCTTCTCGATATAGGCCTGCATGTTGGGGGCGCTGAAGGCGGGCTGGGTCACGCAGATATAGCCGGTGCGGATCGACCAGTCGGCGGCCCGCTCGGGCGTCGTCAGCCATTGCGCGAAGCGCAGCGCCGCCTGCTGCTCGGCCGGGGTGGCGTGCTTGAAGATGTAGAGGTTGCCCCCGCCGACACCCGTGCCCGGGTTCGGGTTGCCGGCCGGCAAAGCGAGGTCGAAGGGAAAGGTCGCGTTCTTGGTGATGGTCGCGAGATTGCCCGTGCTCGTGCAGACGATCGCCGTGTCCCCGCGCAGGAAATTCGGAACCAGCGTCGACCAGTAGCTGACGCCGCGCGGCGTCGCGCCATAGGTCCTGGAGAGGCTCACCCAGTATTCCAGCGCCTCGACCGCCTTCGGCGAATCGAAGAAAACCTTGGTCCCTGCATCGTTCATCAGGGTGAGATCGTTGCCCGCGCAGAGCGCGCCGAAGGTCCAGTGCCCGTTGGTGATGTCGGCGGGAAGCTGGATGCCCCAGGTCGCGGGCGAGGCCTTCCTGTCGGTGAGCTTCCGCGCCGCCTCGGCCTGGCCCTTCCAGTCGGTCGGGTAATGGTCCGGATCGAGCCCCGCCTTCGCGAAGGCCGCCTTGTTGTAGAACATGATCTGAACCGAGCGCTGAAACGGCACGGACCAGGTCTTTCCGCCGATCCGGGTATTGAACATGAAGGCCGGCCAGAAGCTCTCGATCCATTCCTCGCCCGCCTTGTCGAGCCCGATATCCTCGAGCGGCACGATGACGTCGAGCGCCTGCAAGGTGTGAATATCGGCCGTCAGCATCACCGAGAATTGCGGCCCGTTGCCGCCGCGGATCGCGGTCACGGCCTTGGTGAGCGTGTCGGGATAGGTGCCGGCATAGGTCGCGCTCACCGCAACCCCGGTCTCCTTCGTATATTGCGCGCAATATTCCGCGATGATGCTCGCCATCGGCGCGCTCACCGTGACGGGGTAGAAGAAGTTGAGCTCCTTCACCTCCTGCGCGCGCAGGATCGCGGGCGCGGCGAGAAGCCCGGCAGCGCCGGCGGTGCCGGCGAGCAGGGAGCGGCGGCGGATGGCAGGCATGTCGGTCCTCCTTCGGTGGCAGGCGGGGTCGTGCCGGGGGTCAGTCTGCGCGCTCGCCGCTCTCGGCATCGAAGAGCGCAACAGCGGATGGCGGGAAGGCGGCGTGCAGCGCTGCTCCCGGAACGAGATCGACGCGGCCGGCGGGGCGCAGCATCACCGGCAGCGCCTCCTCGCCGCAGCGGCAATGCAGAACCGTATCGGCGCCGAGATATTCCCCGCGCTCGAGCGTGAGCGGCAGCCCCGTCTCGGCAAGCTCCATCGCCTCGGGCCGGATCCCGGCAACGAGACCGCGCGCCCCCGCCGTCGCGATCGCCGGGCCTGATGTGCCGCGCACGACCATTGTCCCACCCTGGCGGACGAGGGGAAGAAGATTCATGGGCGGAGTGCCGACGAAGCCCGCGACGAACATCGTCCGCGGCCGCACATAGAGCTCGTCGGGCCGCGCATCCTGCTCGATCCGGCCGCGATTGAGCAGGATCACCCGGTCGGCCATGCTCATCGCCTCGGTCTGGTCGTGCGTCACATAGATCATCGTGATGCCGAGCCGACGCTGCAGCGAAACGATCTCCGCCCGCATCTCCGCGCGCAGCTTCGCGTCGAGATTCGAAAGCGGCTCATCCATCAGACACACCGGCGCCTCGGCCACGATCGCGCGCCCGAGGGCGACGCGTTGCTGCTGCCCGCCGGAAAGCGCGGCCGGCCGGCGCGAGAGAAGCTCATCGATGCCGAGCAGCTCGGCCGCCGCCTTGAGCCGCCGCGCGCGCTCCGCCGCGGCCACCCGCCGCGCCTTGAGCCCGAACAGGATGTTCTCGGCCACCGTGAGATGCGGAAACAGCGCGTAGGACTGAAAAACCATCGCCACGCCGCGCTCGGCCGGCGGCAAGGCGGTCACGTCCCGCCCGCCGATCCGAAGCCGTCCCTCGCTCGCCGTCTCAAGCCCCGCGATCAGGCGCAGGCAGGTCGTCTTGCCGCACCCCGAGGGACCGAGCAGCACGGTGAAGCTGCCGGCGGCGATGTTGAAGGAGACATTGTCGAGCGCGCGCATATCGCCCCAGCGCTTGCTCACGCCGATGAGCGCCACCTCGGCGCCGCGGTGGGCCGCCTCGCTGTCACGCGGCATCGCGCGCGTCTCCCCGAAGTCTCCGTCCATGGCCCGTGGTCCCGCCCGGTTGCCGATGGCGTTGCACACGTGTGCAACATGCCACGAGCGCAAGACGCGGAACAACCGGGCCGCCTCCCACCCTCCGGCGCATATGGCCGAAGCGGTGTTGCGATAGAACCGGCGTTTCGATGACGTTTCAATGACTGCCGGGCCGGCGCCCCGGCGTCGCTAGAGCATGATGAGATCGCCTCCGCTCACGCATCCTGCTCTCGCTCTTTGTTTTGTCGCGTGATTCAGACCTCCGGTTCCTCCACCTTCGGTCATCACGCTCTAATCCATCTCGGGTAGAATCACGTTCTGCGGCCGCGGCCCGAGCAGCGCCGCGCGCATCGTCTCGGCCGATTTCACCCGGATATCCTCCCAGGCATGCTCGGTGTGGAAGGCGGAGTGCGGGGTGATGATGAGCCGCCCTTCGAGCCAGGGCGCGCGAGCGCGGTAGGCCGCGAGCAGGGCGGGAATGGGATCGACGGGCGGCTCATCCGGCAGCACGTCGAGCCCGGCGCCGGCGAGGTGTCCGCTCTCGAGTGCGGCCATCAAGGCGTCGAAATCCATGATCGGCCCGCGCGCGGTGTTCACCACCACCGCGTCCCTCGGCAGCGCCGCGAACTCCCTCGCTCCCAGCATCCCGCGCGTCTCGCGCGTGAGCGGCGCATGCACGGAGAGAATATCGCTCGTGCGCAGCAATTCCTCGAGCGTGCCCACGCGCCCGATGCCGAGTGCGAGCTCCACGCCGTTCGGCTGGTACGGATCATAGGCGAGCACGCGAAACCCGAACGCCTTCGCGCGCAGCGCCGCCGCGGTGCCGATGCGCCCGAGCCCGAGAATGCCGAAGCACTGCGCCGAGGAACGCTTGACGAGCGGATGCGCAAACCATGCCCAGGGCGCGGGCGGCGTCGCCCGCTGGCGTTCATGGTGAAGAAGCAGGCCCCGCCGCAGCGCGAGCGCCAGCGCCAGCGCATGGTCCGCGACTTCCGTCGTGCCGTAATCGGGCACGTTGCAGACGAGCACGCCGCGCCGCGCCGCTTCCTTGCGGTCGAGCCGGTCATAGCCCACACCCATGCGCACCACGGCTCTCAGGCGGGGAAAGCGCGAAAAATCCTCCGCGCGCAGAAACTGGCGGAAAATCATCAGCCCGTCGGCCGCTTCGCAATCGGCGGGATCGAGCTCGGCGAGCGTTTCCGTATCGCGCATCAGAACGCGCACCTCCGGGCCGTAGAGACGGTGCTCGACGGAAAGATCGGGATACATCGCCTCGGGATAGAGCACCGTCAGAGTCATGGAAGTGCGTTTCCTCCTCGGGAAAAAGCCCGCGAATGTGCGGGCCCGGGTCGCCTTGCGCAACCCGCCCCGTTTTGCCAGCCTTTGCGCTCTCACATTTTCGGGGGACCGGATGAACGGCGCGGAAAGCCTGGTGCACACGCTGCTGAAAGGCGGCGTCGATACGTGTTTCGCCAATCCCGGCACCAGCGAGATGCATTTCGTCGCCGCGCTCGACCGCATCCCCGGCATGCGCTGCGTGCTCGGCCTGTTCGAGGGCGTCGTCACGGGTGCCGCAGACGGCTATGCGCGCATGGCCGGCAAGCCGGCCGCCACGCTCCTGCATTGCGGGCCCGGTCTCGCCAATGGTCTTGCCAATCTGCACAATGCGCGCCGCGCCCAATCGCAGATCGTCAACATCGTCGGCGACCAGGCGACCTATCATCGCCCGCTCGATGCGCCGCTCACCGCCGATACCGAGGGCTGGGCCCGCCCCGTCTCCGGCTTCGTGCGCACGGCCACGCGCGCCGATCGGGTGGGCGCGGATGCCGCCGCCGCGATCCAGGCCGCGCGCACCACCCCGGGCCAGATCGCAACGCTGATCCTGCCCGCCGACACGGCGTGGAACGAAGGCGGCGTCATCGGCACGCCTTTGCCTCCGCCGCCCGCGCCGCGCGTCGATCAGGGCATCGTCGCCGCCGTCGCGCGCACGCTCCGCTCGCCCGAGCCCGCGATCCTCGTGCTTGCCGGCGCCGCGCTCACGGCGGAGGGGCTGGCGCTCGCGCACCGCATCCGCGCGGCGACCGGCGCGCGGCTGATCGCGCAGATGTCGAACGCGCGCATCGCCCATGGCGCGGGCCGCGTGCCGATCGACCGCGTGCCCTATCCGGTCGATCGCGCGCTCGCTGTGCTCGACGGGCTCAAGCACATCGTGCTCGTTGGCGCGGTGAAGCCGGTTGCCTTCTTCGCCTATCCCGGCAAGCCCGGCTATCTCTTTCCGCCGGACGCGCAGCTGCATGTGCTCGCCCGCGCGGACCAGGACCTCCAGGAGGCGCTGGCCCGCCTCGCCGAGGAGCTCGGCGCGCCCGAGGTGCCGTTGCCCGAATCCCCGCCTCGTCCGGCACCGGCCCAGGGCGCGCCCACGCCAGAGGCGGTGGCGCAGTCTCTCTCCGCGCTGCTCCCCGATCAGGCGGTCGTCGTCGATGAAAGCGTGAGCTTCGGCCGCACCATCTTCTCCGATGCCGCCGCGGCCGCCCCGCATGACTGGCTGCAGATCGTGGGCGGGGCGATCGGTGACGGCCTGCCGCTCGCGACGGGCGCTGCCGTCGGCGCGCCGGGCCGGCGCGTCATCGGGCTGCAGGCCGACGGCTCGGCGATGTACACGGTCCAGGCGCTTTGGACCCAGGCGCGCGAACGGCTGGACGTGACCACGATCCTGCTCTCAAACCGCAAATACGCGATCCTGCTTCATGAGCTTGCGAATGTCGGCGCCAATCCCGGCCGCACCGCGCTCGATATGCTCGATCTCTCCAACCCCGATCTCGATTGGCCACGCATCGCAGGCGGTCTCGGCGTCGAGGGCGCGCGCGCGGAGACGATGGAAAAATTCGCCGATCTCTTCTCCTATTCGATCTCGCGGCCCGGCCCGTTTTTGATCGAGCTCGTCGTTTGATGAGCTTCGCCGCCGGCCCCTGCAATTCGTTCCCGATCAGGAAAGTTCGCAGCACCCTGTTGCGAGGCCGCGCTTTGCGCAATCGCGCGTAAGGCTTGACGCACCGGGCCCTGCGGCCCAATGATTTGGGAATGATGGCGGGGATCCATTTCCCCGGACGCGCCGGTTTGACGACGCCGGGGAAGGTCGCATCAAAGCCCGCAGGCTCGGGGCGGGGAGGTGCTTTTCGCACCTCGGCGCCGGCAAGATTTCGTCATCCTCCACTCGTGTTTTTTTCGTCCGCGGGGATGACGGGGCGCATCGCGCGAACCACGCATCGCGGTGCCGCGTCCGGCGGCGGGCCGGCGCCGTTCTCCCAAGGAGAAGATCCATGATCATCGACGAAACCCTGGAGCGTCTCTATCGGCAGGTCGAACTCGTCAAAGGTGCGGGGGACCCGCGCACCGGCAAGCTCTGCGTCATGTCCTTCGTCGCCTATCTCGCCGGCGAAGGCCATTCCGACCGGCCGGCCACGGCCTCACCGCTCATTCGCGAGCTCGCGGTCCGCATCAACGACGCGATGCCCACGACCATGCGCCAGGAGCTCAAGCCCTTCGTGCCGCGGATCATCGGCACCAATGACGGGCGCGACGGCGAACGCGCGGCCTTGCTCAAGGACATCACCGAGAAAGAGATCCTGCCCCGCATCTGCGCGGATTTCCTGGCCAAGGGCTCGCTCCGGGGCTGGCGGCGGACCACCGAGTTCCGCGAGCTCAGCAGCCGGCTCTTCGATCTCACCCACGCCCGCGACCTCAACGGCGACGGCTCCGCCCGCTGCAAGCTCGCCGCGGCGGTCGCGAGCCTGCTCTGCTTCTGCGCGACAGAGGCGCCGGACGTCGCGAGCCGGCCGTGGTACTGGCGCAAGGCGATCGAGCTTCTCGACCGGTGCTGCGATATCGGCGGCGAGAAGGTAGCGCCGGGCATCGACGAAGGGCGCGCGGAGCGGCTCGAGGAGATGCTCAGCCGCCGCGAGCGCATGCGCGGGGCGAAGGCGATGACCGACCGCGCGGTCGGCCGCATCCGCGCCGTCTTCACCTGGCCGGCGAAGGCGCTCTGATCCGGGTCCGGAGCCAGGGGGCGATGCCCCCTGGCGGTCAGCCGGCCGCCATGAGGATGTAGTTCACCGAGAGGTCGCGGCTCTCGCGCCAGCGCCCGCTGAGCGGGTCGAACACCATCCCCGCGAGATCGGCGAGCCGGAACCCGGCCCCGGCGAGCAGCCGGTCCATCTCGGCGGGGCGGATGAATCGCCGCCAGTCATGCGTCCCGCGCGGCAGCAGCCGCAGCACATACTCCGCCCCGATCTTGGCCACCGCCAGCGCCTCGATCGTCCGGTTGATGGTCGAGAGGAACAGGAACCCGCCCGGAAGCAAGAGCTCGCCCAGCGCCCGCAGGAAGGCGGCCGGGTCGGGAACATGCTCGATCACCTCCAGCGCCGTGATCACCCGGACCTTGAGCCCCTCGGCGGCGAGATCCTCCGGCAGGGCGGTGCGGTAAGCCAGCGGGAGGCCCTGCCCGGTCGCATGGGCCTCGGCGACCTCGATCAGCGCCGCCGAGGCATCGATCCCCAGCACGGAAAATCCCTGGCGTGCCAGCGCCTCGGCCGCCAGCCCCGCGCCGCACCCGACATCGAGCAGGGCAAGCCCCTCGATTCCGCCCGCCGCGCGCCGCGCCCGCTCCGCGATCCAGCGGACGCGAAGCGCGTTCATCCCGTGCAAGGGCCGCATCGGGCCGGCCGGGTCCCACCAGTCCCGTGCCAGCCCGCCGAAACGGGCGATCTCCGCCGCGTCGGCGGTCGTGCCTTGCATTGCCGTCTGTTGTCCCATGCGCCGCCCGCCTTTATGTGTGCCGCCGCCTCGCCGCCGGCGCAACGCCCAGAGCGGTCTGCGTTCGCCGAGGCTCACGCAAACCGCTCTTGCTCTTTGTTTTCCCGAGCAGATTCACGCGACCAGCCGATTCCGCCTGATCGCCATCTGCTCTAATGGACCGAGAGGGGCAGGGAAAGGAAAGGAATGGCCCGTATCGTCATGAAGTTCGGCGGCACCTCCGTCGCGGATCTCGACCGCATCCGCGCCGCTGCCGGGCGCGTCGCGCGCGAGGTCGAGGCGGGCAACCAGGTGGCCGTGGTGGTTTCGGCCATGGCCGGCGTCACCAACCAGCTCGTCGGCTGGTGCCAGTCGCTCTCTCCGCTTCACGACGCCCGCGAATACGACGCCGTGGTCGCCACCGGCGAGCAGGTGACGGCCGGGCTGATGGCGATCGCGCTCCAGGCCCAGGGCGTCGAGGCGCGCTCCTGGCAAGGCTGGCAGATCCCCGTCGTCACGGATGGCGCGCATGGCGCCGCGCGCATCGAGCGGATCGAGGGCAAGGGGCTGATCCACCGGATGGAAACGGGCCAGGTCGCGGTGGTCACGGGCTTTCAGGGGCTCGGGCCGGACCGGCGCACCACCACCCTCGGCCGCGGCGGCTCCGACACCTCGGCGGTGGCGCTCGCCGCCGCGCTGGCGGCGGAACGCTGCGACATCTATACCGATGTGGACGGCATCTACACGACCGATCCGCGGATCGTCCCGAAAGCGAGGAAGCTCGCCCGGATCACGTATGAGGAGATGCTGGAGCTCGCCTCGGTCGGAGCGAAAGTGCTCCAGACGCGCAGCGTCGAGCTCGCGATGAAGGAACGCGTTCGCGTGCAGGTGCGCTCGAGCTTCACGGACGCGCCCGGCACGTTGGTCGTGGATGAGGATGAGATCGTGGAAAAACCGATGGTCGCCGGCATCGCCTACTCGCGCGACGAAGCCAAGATCACCGTCCGCAGCGTGCCGGACCGGCCCGGCATTGCCGCCGCGCTCTTCGGCCCGCTCGCGGCGGCCAATGTGAACGTGGACATGATCGTCCAGAACGTCGCCGCCGACGGCACCACGGACCTCACCTTCACCCTCGGCAAGGCGGACCTGCCGCGCGCGCGCAGGCTGCTCGACGATGCGCACGAGGCGATCGGCTATGCCGAGATCGCCGCTGACGCCGATGTCGCCAAGATCAGCGTCGTCGGCGTGGGCATGCGCAGCCATGCCGGCGTCGCCAGCACGATGTTCCGCGCGCTGGCCGAGAAAGCGATCAATATCCAGGTGATCTCGACCAGCGAGATCAAGGTGAGCGTGCTGGTCGGCGCCGAATATACCGAGCTTGCGGTGCGCGCGCTCCACACGGCATACGGCCTCGATGTCGCCTGACGTCCCCGCCCAAAGGGCCATCCCAGGGGCCATCGACAGCACCGCCCGCGCCGTCGCCCGCGCCCGCCTCGAGTCACTCTGGGCGCGCGGCACGCGCTTCCTCGGCTGCGAGGTCGGCATTCTCGGCGGCGCGATGACATGGGTGAGCGAGCGCCATCTCGTCGCCGCCATCTCCAATGCCGGCGGCTTCGGCGTGATCGCCTGCGGCGCGATGAACCCCGATCAGCTCGCCGCCGAGATCGCCGCGACCCAGGCGCTCACATCGCGCCCCTTCGGCGTCAACCTCATCACCATGCACCCCGAGCTCGCCTCGCTCATCCGCGTCTGCCTCGATGCGGGTGTCACGCACGTGGTGCTCGCCGGCGGCGTGCCCCATGTCCGCACCGCGAGCATGGTGAAGGAAGGCGGGGCGAAGCTTATCTGCTTCGCGCCCGCGCTCGTCTTCGCCCGCCGGCTCGTCAAGGCCGGCGCCGACGCGCTCGTCATCGAAGGCTCGGAAGCGGGCGGCCATATCGGCCCGGTCTCGCTCACCGTGCTCGCCCAGGAAATCCTGCCGCACATCCGCGAGGTCCCGGTCTTCGTCGCCGGCGGGCTCGGCCGCGGCGAAGCCATCCTCGCCTTTCTCGAAATGGGCGCGGCCGGCGCGCAGCTCGGCACCCGCTTCGCCGCCTCGGAAGAATCGATCGCCCATCCCCGCTTCAAGGAAGCCTTCGTCCGCGCCTCCGCGCGCGACGCCGTGCCCTCGATCCAGCTCGACGACCGTTTCCCGGTCATCCCGGTGCGCGGGCTGGCGAATGCCGGCACCCACCGCTTCCTCGAGCACCAGCGCGAAACGCTCGCACGCTTCCAGTCGGGCGCGCTCAGCCGCTTGGACGCCCAGCTCGCGATCGAACATTTCTGGGCCGGTGCGCTCAAGCGCGCCGTGCTCGAAGGCGATGTCGAGCAGGGCTCGGTGATGGCCGGCCAGTCCGTGGGCATGGTCACGGCGATCCAGCCGATCGCCGCCGTCATCGCCGAGCTCGTCTCCCAGGCCGTCGATGCCCTTGCGGCGCGGCCGGAGGCATAGCCAAAAAAGAACTGTACGATCTGGCCCGTGTGAGGGATCGGAACATACTCAATTAATTGAATATAAAAGATATTTTTTGCAAGCCGAGGAATTCCGCACGCCCAGAACGGCCACAGGCCAAGGGGGCTCTGCCCTCCTTTGGGTCTAAAGCGCGATCGCCGGAGGTGGAGAAACCGGAGGCGTGAATCGCGCGGGGAAATAAAGAGCGAGAGCGGGATGGGTGAGCACGAGCGAACGCATCCTGCTCTAAGCGGTCGAGGCCTGCATGGCCTCGGCGCGGCCGGAGGCGAGCGCGGCCTGGGCTGCCGCGAGCCGTGCGACCGGCACGCGGTAGGGGCTGCAGGAGACGTAATCGAGCGCGATCGCCTCGCAGAAGGCGATGGAGGCCGGGTCGCCGCCATGCTCGCCGCAGATGCCGAGCTTGAGTCCGGGTTTTTCCCCGCGGCCCTTCTCGGTCGCGATCCGCATCAGCGCACCGACGCCTTCGATGTCGATCGAGACGAACGGGTCCTTCGCCAGCACGCCGATCTCGACATAGCGGGGCAGGAATTTCCCCGCGTCGTCGCGCGAGAGCCCGAAGGTGGTCTGGGTCAGGTCGTTGGTCCCGAAGCTGAAGAAATCGGCGGCCCCAGCGATCTGGTCCGCGGTCAGCGCCGCGCGCGGCAGCTCGATCATGGTGCCGATCGTGTAGGGGATTTCCTGCCCGGCCTCGAAGAACACCTGCTTGGCCACCCGCTCCACCTGGGCGCGCGTGATCTCGAGCTCGCGTTTCGTCGCAACGAGCGGGATCATGATTTCCGGCAGGGGTGCCGAGCCGGTTTCGCGCCCGACCGCGATCGCCGCCTCGAACACGGCGCGGGCCTGCATCGCGTAGATCTCGGGATAGCTGATCCCGAGCCGGCAGCCGCGGTGGCCGAGCATCGGGTTCGCCTCCGCGAGTTCCGCGACGCGCCTTCGCATCGCATCGAGATCGGCGCCGAGCGACTGCGCCACCTCGGCGAGCTCGGCCTCGGCGTGCGGCAGGAACTCGTGCAGCGGCGGGTCGAGCAACCGCACCGTCACCGGCAGGCCGGCCATGATCCGGAAGAGGGCGACGAAATCGTCGCGCTGGAAGGGCAGGAGGCGCGAGAGCGCGGCCCGCCGGCCGGTCTCGTCCGCGGCCATGATCATCTGCCGCACGGCGCCGATCCGCTCCGGCTCGAAGAACATGTGCTCGGTGCGGCAGAGCCCGATCCCTTCGGCGCCGAAGCGGCGCGCGGTCTCGGCATCGAGCGGGGTTTCCGCATTCGCCCGCACGCCGAGCCTGCGGAAGCGGTCGGCCCATTCCATCAGCGTCGCGAAATCGCCCGAGAGCGCGGGCTCGACCATCGCGACCGTGCCCACGAACACCTCTCCGGTCGCGCCGTCGAGCGTGATCGTCTCGCCTTCCTGCACGGTGATCCCGCCGGCCGAAAGCGTCTGCGCGCCGTAATCGACGGTGATGCCGCCCGC
>JASHRV010000394.1 GCA_030037175.1 Acetobacteraceae bacterium | reverse complement strand
TCGAGGGCCACGAGCGCGATGGCGAGATCGCCGGGATAGACGGCGATGCAGTCCTCGCTCCCGCCGAGCAGCGCATGGCCGCGATCGATCCCCCCAAGTGCGGCGCAGCCGCTGCCGGGCCTGCGCTTGTTGCAGGCGAAGGGCTCGCCGCCCCGGAAATAGGCGCAGCGCGTCCGCTGCAGGAGGTTGCCGCCCAGCGTCGCCATGTTGCGCAATTGCTGCGAGGCCGCCCGCCAGAGCGATTCCGAAAGCGCGGGATACGAGGCCACGATCGCGGGATGTGCGGCCGCATCGCTCATGCGCGCGAGCGCGCCGAACACGAGCTCGTCCCCGCTCGTATCGATGAAGTCCAGCGCCGCGATCCGCGTGATATCGACGATCCGGCTCGGCGTCTCGACACGAAGCTTCATGAGGTCGAGGAGCGTGGTGCCGCCGGCGAAGAAGCGCGTCCCCGGCCCGCCCGAGGCGACCGCGCGCACGGCATCCGCGGCCGTCTCCGCCCGCGTATAGGCGAAGGGCTGCATGGCTCAGGCCTCCCCCATCTTGGCTGCCTGCATTTTGGTGGCCGCATCCTGGATGGCGGCGACGATGCCGACATAGGCGCCGCATCGGCAGAGATTGCCGCTCATATATTCCCGGATCTCGTCGGCCGATCCGGCATGTCCCTCCTGCACGCAGGCGATCGCGGCCATGATCTGGCCGGGCGTGCAGTAGCCGCATTGCAGCGCGTCGTGATCGATGAAGGCGAGCTGCATCGGGTGAAGCGCGCCGTCCTCCCCGCCGAGCCCCTCGATCGTCAGCACGTCGCGCCCGTCCGTCTGCGCCGCCAATGTCAGGCAGGAGGCGACGCGCCTGCCGTCGAGATGCACCGTGCAGGCCCCGCACTGGCCATGATCGCAGCCCTTCTTGCAGCCCAGCAGCCCGAGCTGCTCGCGGAGCACGTCGAGCAGCGAGGAGCGCGGATCGAGGACGAGGCTATGGGCCTCTCCGTTGACGCGCACGAAGATCGTGACGATTTCGTCCTCTTCTTCGGCGATGACGGGCGAGGAACCGGAGGTGTCGTTTGCGGTCATGGCGGCCCTCTCTTTCAGGAGGATCGATCCGGCGAAAACGCTCCCGCGCCGCTTTTGCGCCGGATCGCGCTTCGCCGGCAACCGCCGGGCGCCGATGATCGCGTTAATTATTCCAAAGGATCGCGGTTCTCACCCCATCCAGCCGAGAATGACGCAATAGACCGTCACCGAGATGGTCCCGTCATTCTCCGGATGCAGCGCGAACCAGATGACCGGCACATCGTAGGGATTGGGGCAGTTCACGGGATATTGCGGAAAGAGCGCCACCAGCTTCGGCAGCACGTCGGCGGGAACCTCGTCCGCCAGCGGGCAATCGTTGCCGCTCGAGATTTCCGAGAGGCCGCTGGTCGGGAACCAGCCGCCCGCGAACAGGAGGTAGTAATTCTGCGTCTCAGCGTCGAAGACGACATGGGGCAGCAGCTTGTGGGTTTCCTGGTTGAAGGCCCAGGTGGCGTCGGGAAGCTCGTATGCCCCCGGCGGGATATGCACCATGATCACGCCGTTGCCGGGGCGGATGCTGTCCTGGTCGCTGAGATGCCCGTCGGCCTCGGCGCAGCACCATCCGCCGTTGCGGTTGTGCTGCGCCTCCCACCAGTAGTGAAAGGGGGAATGCGGATCGAACCCCGGCGGCGGGCGGGCGAAGGCGGCGGGGGCCACCATCGTCGCCAAGGCAGCCATGAGAATGGTGGCCATGAGTACGAGGACACGCATGGGCGGCCTCCTTTTCAACTGCAAATAACTTTCGTGTCCGATTCGTGACAACAAAATCGTGAGAGCGAGTGGGGTGCGCGAACTTCGCAAAACCCTCGCAAGGAAGTGCTTGAATCCTATGCGGATTTATCCACCCGCCTTCACCGCCATCCGTCCAATCGGTTGACTTTGAAGCATAACGAAACCCGCACCCGCCCCCGTCGCGTCCAATCCGTCCAATCCAATTTTCCCCGAACCTCGAAATCCCAAGCCCGTTCAAGAACTTTCACCGCATTTCTCGCACGACCGGATCCTCGGCCCGCCGGCACGCCGCGAAATGCCCCGCCGCGAGTTCCCTGAGCGCCGGCCGCTCCGCCGCGCACGCCTCTTCCGCGTACCGGCAGCGCGTGCGGAACACGCATCCCGAAGGCGGCGCGAGCGGGCTCGGAATATCTCCCTCCAGCAGAATCCGCCGGCCCCCGCCTTCCGGAATCGCCGCCAGCAGCGCCTGCGTATAGGGATGGCGGGGTGCCGCGAAAATCCGCCGCGCCGGCGCGATCTCCATGATCCGCCCGAGATAGAGCACGATCACCCGATCGGCCGCATAGCCCACCAGCGCGAGGTCGTGCGCGATCAGGATCATCGCCAGATGCCGCCGCCGCTGCAGCGCGATCAGCAGGTTCGTCACCTGCGCCGCGATCGAGACATCGAGCGCCGAGACCGGCTCGTCCGCAACCAGCAGCACAGGATCCGAGGCGAGCGCGCGGGCGATGCCCACGCGCTGGCGCTGCCCGCCCGAAAGCTGGTGCGGCAGCCGCCGCGCCAGCGCCGGCGCGAGCCCCACCTCCTCCATCAGCGCCGCAACCCGCGCCCGCCGCGCCGCCCGGGTGGGCGCGAGGCGATGGATCGCCAGCGGCTCGGCAATGATCTCGCCCACGCTCATGCGCGGATCGAGCGAGGCATAAGGATCCTGGAAGATCGGCTGCGCCGCCCGGCGGAATTTTGCCAGCGCTCCGCGGGAAAGGAAGGCGATGTCCTCCGAGCGGAACAGCACGCGCCCCGATGTCGGCTCGGCGAGGCCGAGCGCGCAGAGCCCGATCGTGGTCTTGCCCGAGCCCGATTCGCCGACCAGCCCGAGAATCTCGCCCGGCGCGAGCGCGAAGCTCACCTCGCTCACCGCCTGCAGGCTCGCGGGACGGCGGAAAACCCCGCGCCGGACCGGGAAGCGCACGGAGATATTTTCCAGGCCGAGCAGCGCCTCTGTCACGCCGCAAGCTCCGCGGCCCGGAAGCACCGAACCCTCCGCCCGGCCTCCGGTTCCGTGACGGGCGGCTCGGCCTCGTCGCAAAGCCCCGGCCGGAACGCCGGACAGCGTGGGCTGAAGACGCAGCCGGGTGGAAGGTGCGCGGGATCGGGCAGCCCTCCGCCGATCGTGGGAAGAGCCGCCTCATCCTTGGTCATGCCGAGCCGGGGAACGGAGCGCAGCAGCCCGGCCGTGTAGGGATGGAGCGGCCGGGCGATCACCGCCGCCGCCGGCCCCTCTTCCACCGCCCGTCCGGCATAGAGAACCAGGATGCGGTCCGCCACCTCGCGCGCGACGCCGAAATGGTGGGTGATGAACAGCAGCGCCATGCCGCGCTCAATGCTCTGCCGGCGCAGCAGATCGAGGATCTGGGCCTGAATCGTGACATCGAGCGCAGTCGTGGGCTCGTCGGCGAGCAGCAGCGCTGGGTTGCATACGAGCGCGAGCGCGATCATCGCGCGCTGGCGCAATCCGCCCGAAAGCTCGTGCGGAAAGGCCTCCATCCGCCGCTCGGGATCGGGGACGCCGAGCTGGCCGAGCAGCGCCACGGCCCGTGCCCGCGCCTTGGCGCGTGGAACGGATTCATGGAATCGCAGCGCCTCGATGATCTGATCGCCAACCCGATAGACCGGGTTGAGGCTCGTCATCGGCTCCTGGAAAACCATGCCGATTTCCTTGCCGCGCAGTTCTCTCAGCGCGGCGGCGCCTGCAACGGCGAGTTCATGCACCATGCCGTCGGCCGCCCGGAAACGGATCGCACCCGCAGTGACGCGCGCCTGGCGCGGCAGAAGTCGCATCACCGCAAGCGCGAGCGAGGATTTCCCCGAGCCCGATTCGCCGACGATGACGAGCCGCTCTCCGCGCTCGATCCGAAACGAGATCCCCACCAGCGCCGGCACCGACCCGTACAAAAGCGAGAGGTTCTCGACCGAAAGAAGAAAGCTCATCTGGCCCGGGGATCGAACTCGCGCCGCAGCGCATCGCCGAGCAGGTTGAAGCCGAGCACGACAAGGAAGATCGCAAGCCCCGGAAACGTCGCGATCCACCAGGCCGTCAGGAAGAAATTCTGCCCGTCGGCAAGCAGCGCGCCCCAGTCGGGCGACGGCGGCTGCGCCCCAAGCCCGAGGAAGGAGAGCCCGGCCGTCTCCACCACCACCGCGCCGGCCTGGAGCGTGGCCATGATGATCACGGGCGAGAGGCTGTTCGGCGCGACATGGCGGAGCACGATGCGCGCGCGCGAAGCGCCGAGCGCACGGGCCGCCCGCACGAAATCCGTCTGCCGCACACTCAGAACCTGCCCGCGCACCAGGCGCGCATATTGCGGTGTATAGACGATGCCGATCGCGATCATCGAATGAAGCAGGCTTGGCCCGAGCGCGGCGACGATAATCAGCGCCAGCAGCAGATAGGGAAAGGCGAGCAGAACATCGACGATGCGCATCAGCACGGCATCCGCGGCCCCGCCGAGATAGCCGGCTGCGAGTCCCATCGTCGTGCCGACAGCAAGTGCCAGCCCGTCGCCGATGACGATCGCCAGCAGGGCATAGCGTGCGCCGTAAAGGACCCGGCTCGCGACATCCCGCCCGTACTGGTCCGTGCCGAGCAGATGGGCCAGGGAGGGCGGCGAGAGTGCGCTCATCAGGTCCTGCGCATAAGGGTCGTGGGGTGCGACCAGCGGGGCGAAGGCGCACAGGAAAAGAAAGAGGAAAACGATCGCAAGGCCGAGCCGCGCCGCCGGCTGCGCGAGCGCGCGCCCGAGCCTCTCGGCGCCGGCCGCGATCGGCGTGACGGTCGCGCTCATCGCTGGCGGACGCGCGGATCAAGCGCCGCGTAGGCGATATCGACCGAGAAATTGACCGCGACGAAGACGACCGCGACAAAGAGCGCGCCCGCCTGCACCACCGGATAGTCGCGCGCGAGGATTGCATCGACCATCAGCCGGCCGAGTCCTGGAAGGGAAAAAATCGTCTCGGTGAGCACCGCGCCGGAAAGCAGAAGCCCGAGCTGCAGCCCGATCACCGTGACAATCGGGATCAGCGCGTTGCGCAGCACATGGGCGCGGATCACCCGCCCTTCCGGCAACCCTTTCGCGCGCGCCGTGCGCACATGATCGAGATGAAGGCTCGAGAGCATCTCGCCCCGCGTGATGCGCGTGATGAGAGCAAGCGGGATGGTGGCGAGCGTCGCAGCGGGCAGCACGAGGTGGCGTAGCGCCGTGGCTACCAGCGCAAGGCGCCCGGAGAGAACCGCATCGACCACGCTGAGCCCGGTGATCCGCGGCATCGAAGCCCCGATCGGCATGAGCCCGCCAACGGGCAGCCAGCCGAGCTTTTCCGAGAAGAGCAGCAGCGCCATCAACCCGAGCCAGAAGACCGGCATCGAGACGCCGAACAGGGTGGGCGTGGTGATCGCCGTATCCACCCAGGTTCCCTCGCTCAGCGCGGCGAGCACGCCGGCCGGCACGCCGATCACAACCGCGATCAGGAGGGCCGCGAGCGTGAGCTCGAGCGTCACCGGAAAGGCCGCCAGCACTTCGCCGAGCGCGGGGCGATTGTCGCGGAGCGAGGTGCCGAAATCGCCGGCGAGCGCGCCCTTCAGGAAGCGCCAGTACTGCACGATCACCGGTTGATCGAGCCCGAGCTGATGCCTGAGGCGCCCCAGGGATGAAGCCGTCGCCCGATCGCCGAGCAGAAGCGTTGCGACATCGCCGGGCAGCAGATGCATGGCAACGAAGACGACGACGCTGACCCCGAAGAGGACGATCAGAAGCTGGCCGACGCGCTTCGCAAGATAGTCGCCCACGCGCCGCCGTCCGCAAACGCCCTGCTAGCTCAGAGAAACCTTCTCCATGTCGAAGAACATCTGCGTCGGGTTGAGCTGATAGCCCTTCACCTGCTCGCTCACCGCCCGGACCTGCAGCACGGAGTTGATGAATATCCATGGCGCGTCGTCGAGGATGATGCTCTGCGCCTGCTGATAGAGCCTGACGCGAGTCTCATGGTCGTTGCTCTGCAGCGCCTTCACGAAGATCGCATCGACCGCCGGGTTGCGGTAGCGCGCGGTGTCGGTGATCGGGATATTGGTGCTGCCGAACAGGGCATTGAGGAAATTGTCCGGATCGCCGTTATCGCCGGTCCAGCCGACCAGGAACATCCCCTTGTACTTGGCCGAGCGGATGGTGCTCAGGTATGCGCCGAACTCGATCTTGCGGACGGTGGCGTTGATGCCGATTTTCTGCAGGAAGCCTTGGACCGCAACCGCGAGGTCCGGCCCCACGGGGTTGTAGCCGCGCCCCGAATTGTAGGCGAGCAGCTCGACCGCAAAGCCGGGCTTCACGCCTGCTGCCGAGAGCAGGGATTTTGCCTTCTCGGGATCGTAAGGATAGCCTTTGAGCGTCGGATCGAAGCTCCATTCCGAAGCCGGCAGCGGTGAGGTCATCGGCGCCGCGAGCCCCTGATAGAGCGCCCGGTCGATGGCTTGCTTGTCCACCGCGTAGTTGAACGCCTGACGCACCCGAACGTCCGTGAAGGGTGCCGTATCGCAGGGCATGCCGACGCCGCTTACGGCAAGCCCGGGCTGGGTGAGCACGGCAAGCTCGTGGTCGGCGTGGATCGCAGGCAGCAGCTCGGTATTCGTGTCCGCCCAGATATGCATGTCGCCGCTCTTGAGCGCGAGCAGACCAGCCGAAGGATCGGGATATTCCTGGAAGACAAGCTTTTCCACCTTAGGCTTGCCGTTCCAGTACGCCGGGTTGGCGTCGAGCAGGATCGCATCGCGCGGGCGCCACTCACGGAAGATGAAGGGGCCGGTCCCGACCGGATGCTGGCGGAATTCCTTGCCGTATTTTGCCGCCGCGGCGGGACTCACCACGCCGTTCCACACCATCGCGAGACTGGTGAGGAACGGCGCGCTCGGTGTCTTGAGGACGAAGACAACCGTCTTGTCGTCCTTGGCCGTGTACGAAGCGAGCGAGCCGTAGGTGAAGTCGATGTACCCCTCCACCGGGCCGGTGTTGTAGATGTAGTTGGGGTTTGCCTTGTTCAGCAGGCGGTCGATGCCAGCGATATAGGTCTTCGCATTCAGCGGTGTTCCGTCGTGAAAACTCACGCCGGGGCGAAGCGTGAAGGTGTAGGTCAGCCCGTCGGGCGAGACCGTGTAGGACTGCGCGAGGCCGGGAATCGGATCGGTGGTGCCGGGCCTGTATTTCATCAGGCTATCGTAGATCGTCGCCATGACGAAGCCCGAGGTATTGTTGAGCACCGCCTCGGGGTCGAACCCCGTGGGATCAGCAGCGATTCCGATTACGAGCGTGCCTGGCGGCGCGGCCGCACGCGCCGGGCCGGCGAGCCCGATTCCCGAGATTGCGAGTCCGGAGCCAAGCAACACCGATCGGCGGGTCAATTCCCGGTTCATGTGAGCCCCCCTCAGCGCTTTCCGTCTCGGAACCAAACGATCAGAAGCGTGACATATGTCCGGAGGGATTTCCAGATATTGCTCCTAACCCCCTTCTGTCCCGGTCAACAAGGCTGCTTGGAGCGCAAGAGTTGGACTGACCGCCTTTGCGGCTGACCTCAAACGATTGATATCTTGGCCGTGCCATTGCCGTTTGCAGAAATTCACGAAAAGCTGAGCTGGTCACCGCTCATTGGGTTGCTCGTCTTCGAGAGGCTGCTTCACCCCCTGGAGAAAGAAGCCGCTCAGCTTTCGGCGACAACCGCATGATGCCCGCAAACCCGCGTCATGAACTCCAACACCGCAGAGCCGTTCGGTATCGGATCCGTCGGGCCGACCTCGGCCGTCTTATTGCAGGTCGTGCCCCAGGTAGAGCGGAGCTGTAAGGGCGGGGAAGCCTGCGTGCGCAATGGTGAGCGGCGGCAGCCTCTCGATGCGGGCGAAAAGATTGCCGTAACCAGCGGACATGCGTTCGGGCGTGACATTGGGGGCGATGATCAGAACGTCGTCCCCACGGTAGCGCGCGAGCGGATGGATCAGACCGTATTCGTGCGGCTCGGATCCGAGGACGACGACGGGCGATGCGCCGCCCAGCGCGTAATCGATCTTCGCAGCATCGCTCCAGCGAACGGCGCCAATGACGAGGCCGGGACGGCCGAGCAGATGCCGTTGCGCGAGATCGCGCCGCAATGATCGCCAGTCGACAATCTGGAGTGCGGGGTCGTGGCCGGGAGAAAGAAAAGGGGCCAGGAGATTGAAGCGCGCATCGGCCCCGACGAGGGCGGCGCCGACGAGGACGAAGCCGGCCGTGAAGAGAAGCCAAGGGCGGATCGCCCGGGAACCCGCGGCGAGATGGCGTTCGACCGCCGCGCCGAGCAGGGGAAAAAGCATCAGATAGCCAGGCGCGGCCCAGTGAAAGAGCACCCGGCCCTGTGACCACAGCGCGATGATGCTGAAGAGGAGAATTGCGGGAAGACCGAGGCAGAGAAGGAGCCAGCCTCGCCACTCGCTCGGCCCGCGGCGGAGTGCCGTGAGGCCGGAGAGGACCAGCGGCAGCCAAATCCAGGGAAGGAGAAAAAGTGCCTCGCCGCCGAACACGACGAAGGGGGCCAACGGATGAAAGGAGAGACCGCCGGCACGGCTTCCCTGGAACGCGAAGGAGATCCAGTCGTGATGGAAATTCCAAAGTAAAATGGGACAAAAGACGAGGAAGGCGACGGCTGTGGCAAGCCACGGCGCGAACCGGGTAAGCCAGAATCGGTGGTGGGGCGTGGTGCAGAGATAGAGGAAGGCGCCGCCCAGGACGAGGATCGCTGTATATTTCGAGAAGAGGGCGAACCCCAGGGCGAGGCCGGCGAGAAGCCACCAGGCGAAAGCTGCAAGGCCGGAGGCCTCGAGCGCGAAGGTAAGGAAAAGTGCGGCGGCGAGCAGGGCGGAATCCAGCGGACCGTCGGGCAGGACGAAGGTTCCGAACGCAACGCCGAAGAGCGGCGAAAGATTGAAGGTGATTGCCGCCCAGAGGCCGGCGCGTGAGGAGAACAGTCTCGCGCCGAGCCGATAGACGAGCCAGGTCGAGAGCGCGAAGAGAAGGATGAAGGGAAGCCGGACGACCACGGGCACGGCAGTGCCCGCGAGGCTCGCGACGAGCGAGGAAAGCCACCATACCGCAGGCGGATGATCGAAATAACCAAGGCGCAGTGTCCGGCCTGCCGCGACGACATAGCTTTCGTCGACACCGAGGCCGAGTGAAGCGGCGAAGAGAAAACGAAGCGCCGCGCTGACGCCGATGAGGAGCCATAGTAGGCGCGTGATGGATGGCTCAGCCGGGCGGCGAGCGGAGGGAGGGAGCATCTCAAGGTCGCGAGACGCTCCGAGACTCCTCGAGAGAGACAAGAGTGAAGCCGCGCCGGGTTCCCGGCTCAGGTCGCGACGATGTGCTGCTGCTGCTCGCCTAGGCCAGCTATGCCGAGGCGCATCGTCTGGCCTGACTTGAGGAAGATCGGTGCCGGCTTCTTGCCGAGCCCGACGCCCGGCGGCGTGCCGGTGGAGATGATGTCGCCTTGGTGCAGGCTCATGAAGTGGCTGACGTAGCTTACGAGCTTGGCGACGCCGAAGATCATCGTTCGTGTGTTGCCGTGCTGCATGCGGGTGGCATCGACATCGAGCCACATATCGAGCGCCTGCGGATCAGGCACTTCGTCGCGGGTGACGAGCCAGGGGCCGGTGGGACCGAATGTATCGCAGCCCTTGCCCTTGTCCCATGTACCGCCGCGCTCGATCTGGTATTCGCGCTCGCTCACATCGTTGCACACGCAGTATCCAGCCACGTAATCGAACGCCTGATGCTCAGGCACATAGCTGCCGTCGCGGCCAATGACGATGCCGAGCTCGACTTCCCAGTCGGTTTTCTGCGAACCGCGCGGCAGGCGCACATCGTCGTTCGGGCCGCTGTAGGCGCCGAGGGATTTGAGGAAGATGATCGGCTCCTTGGGAATGGGCGCGCCCGTCTCGGCGGCGTGGTCGGAATAGTTCAAGCCGATGCAGAAGAAATTGAGCGGCCGGGCGACGCAGGGGCCGAGTCGCGGCGAACCCGCTACCTTGGGAAGGCTCTTCCAGTCGAGCGCGCGCAGACGGGCGAGGCCGGGATCGGAGAGCACGTCGCCGGCGATGTCGGGAACGATGCCCGAAAGGTCGCGGATGACACCGTCAGGGTCGAGCATGCCGGGTTTTTCCGCCCCCGCGGGGCCGTAGCGCAGCAGCTTCATTGGTTTTCCTTTCGTATGAATGATGCTTGACAGCGGCGGCGGGCTCGAGCTTTCAGACAGTCCAGCCGCCATCAATGACGATCGCCTGGCCGGTCAGGAAAGCCGATTCATCGCCGGCAAGGTAGACAGCGAGCGCGGCAATCTCCTCGGGCGTGCCGAGCCTTCCCATCGCCTGACGGGCAACGAAGGCGCCGCGCGCAGCCTCCACCGAGCCTGCGGCGACGGCATTCGCTGCGATTCGGTCTTCGAGGCTTGGAGTGGCAATAGTGCCGGGACAGATACAGTTGCACCGGATGCCTTGAGCGACGAAATCAGCGGCGACGGACTTCGTGAGACCGACGACGGCGGCCTTTGTGGCGCCATATATGCAGCGGCGAGGCGCGCCTTTGATGCTGCCGGCGGCCGAGGACATATTGACGATCGCGCCACCACCTTTGGTCAACATGCCGGGGAGGAAGGCACGGATGGTGCGGAACATTGCGCGCACGTTGAGATCGAAGGCAAACACCCATTCGTCTTCGGTGGCTTCGAGGATCGTGCCCTGGTGCACGAAGCCCGCGCAGTTGAAGAGCACGTCGATCGGGCCGGTGCGGGCGGCCACTGCGGCAACGGCGGTTTCATCCGTGCAGTCGAGCTGACCAACCTCAATTGCGGGAGAGGCAATCGCCGCAAGCTTTGTCGTGTCAATGTCGGTCGCAATCACGTGCGCGCCCTCGGCAGCAAAGGCCAGCGCGGTGGCGCGACCAATGCCTTGGGCGGCAGCGGTGACGAATGCCGTCTTGCCGGCGAGCCTTCCGGTCATTGTGCTTGTGGTTCCTTCAGTGGTTGTCGCGCGATTCGCCGCGGGTCTCGATGATGTTGAGATAGAGCGTCGCCGGCTCAAGACAGGCGCCGGTGCCGAGCCCGCCGACCATGCTGCGGTAGATCTCCTCCCAGGGCGTCATGTTGACCAGGGCGGGTTGCTTCCACGCCTCACGGCGGGCGGCAAGCTCCGCGGGCGGGAGCAGAAGATCGACGCGCCTGGCGTTGAGATCGATGCGAATCGGGTCGCCGGTACGCAAGAGCGCGAGGCCGCCGCCAACGGCAGCTTCGGGCGTTATGTTGAGGATGGAGGGACTGCCCGAGGTGCCGGACTGGCGTCCGTCGCCCATGGTCGGAAGCGCGTCGATCCCGCGCTTGAGAAGTGCCGCCGGCGGCTGCATGTTTACGACCTCGGCGCTGCCCGGATAACCGACCGGCCCACAATTGCGGATGACAAGGACGCTTCGCTCGTCCACGCCGAGAGCCGGATCCTCGATCCGCGCGTGGTAGTCCTCCGGTCCTTCGAAGACGACGGCCGTGCCTTCGAACACGTTCGGATGCGCGGGGTCGGAGAGGAATCGTTTGCGGAATTGCTCGTCGATCACGCTGGTCTTGATGACGGCGCTCTCGAAGAGATTGCCCGAAAGGACAACATAGCCCGCAGCGGGCTTGAGAGGTTTCGCATAGGAGCGGATTACCTCGCGGTCCGGTTCGGGAATATCGGAGAGATTTTCGGCGAGTGTCTTGCCGGTGACGGTCATTGCATCGCCATGCAGCTTGCCGGCTTCGAGCAGCTCCTTCATCACCGCCGGAACACCTCCCGCGCGGAAAAAGCGTTCGGAAAGAAAGCGGCCAGCAGGCTGCATGTCGACGAGCAGAGGGATGCCCGGCCCAAGACGCTGCCAGTCCTCGAGCGTGTGATCAACACCCATGTGCCGAGCAATCGCCACCATATGGATAGGGCAGTTGGAGGATGCGCCGAGCGCCGCGGCGGCAACGACGGCGTTCTCGAACGCTTTCTTGGTCATGATGTCGGAGGGACGCAGGTTCTCATGCACCATCGCGACAATGCGCCGGCCTGTCTCGTAGGCCATCCAGCCGCGCTCGTGGTAGGGAGCTGGAATGATGGCGCAACCGGTGAGAGACATGCCGAGCGCCTCGGCGAGTGAATTCATTGAGCTTGCGGTGCCCATCGTGTTGCAATGACCGACGGAAGGGGCCGAGGATGCAGCCATCTCGATGAACTTGTTGTAGTCGATCTTGCCCTCGGCGAGCAGCTTGCGTGCCTCCCAGACGATGGTCCCCGAGCCGGAGAGGCGGCCCTGCCACCACCCGTCGAGCATCGGCCCGCCCGAAAGAACAATCGCCGGAATATTTACCGTGGCCGCGCCCATCAGGCATGCCGGCGTTGTCTTGTCGCAACCCGTTGTCAGCACGACCCCATCGATCGGATAACCGTGGAGAACCTCGACCAGGCCGAGATAAGCGAGGTTGCGGTCGAGTGCGGCCGTTGGGCGCTTACCGGTCTCCTGGATGGGATGAAGGGGGAACTCGATCGGGATGCCACCACTCTCGCGGATGCCCGCGCGCACGCGCTCGGCGAGCTGGAGGTGATGGCGGTTGCATGGAGCAAGATCGGATCCCGTCTGCGCGATGCCGATAATCGGCTTGCCTGACTGGAGCTCTTCGCGGGTAAGGCCGTAATTCATGTAGCGCTCGATATAGAGCGCGGTCATGCTGGGGTTGTGCGGCTCATCGAACCAGCGCCGGCTGCGCAGCCGTTTCTCACCCGCGCCGTGGACCCTGCCGTTCCCGTTTGTCGTGGTTGCCATGGCCCCTTCCTCCCGCCCGGTGGTGGCGCGGAAGAAGGCGACGAGCGGTGCGGCCTGTCAACCGGGCCGGGCGATCCGCTCAGGCGGCCTTGATCGGGCGATCGGCGAAGCTTTCCTGGGGCACGCCGCGATGGAGCGACATATGCGAATGAACAACCTGCCACTCGTCTTCGCTGCGCCGGAGGACGAGAGTGGCGCGACCCGGGCGGGGGAACGGCTTCCCGTCGGGCGAAAAACCGGTGCTGGTCCAGGGTGCGATAACGACAACGAGACCGCCGCCGGGCTCGGCGAGGATCCGGGTTTTCTCGAGATCGAAACGGAAATCAGCGGTGCGCGGCCAGACATTGCGCCATTGGTTGGCGATCGCCGTTTCGCGGCCCTGCAAGAGATCTTGATGCGTGCCGAACACGATGACCTCGGGGTCCCACATCGGCCGGGCGGAGGCAAAATCGACAGCCCGGACATGGCTGGCGAAACGTTCGAGCCAATCGAAGAGGGAGGCGCGAAGGGACAGGTCGGCGTCGGGCAAGGGCACGGCACTTCTTCCTTTCAAAGGCGAGGCTAGTCGCCGAGGTACGGACCGGGCAAGCTCGGGTAATGAGCGGTGACGTCAATCAAGCGGTGCTTCTGACCGGAGCGGCAAGCGGAATCGGTGCGGCGACGGCGATGCGGCTTGCCGCGCCGGGTGTGGGCATGATCCTGCATTCGCGGCGGAACGAGACGGGCCTACAGGCAGTGGCCGCCTCAGCACGGAGCATGGGCGCAGAGGCTGAGACCGCATTCGGCGACCTCCAGGATGCCAAGGTCGGCATGACATTGGTCGGGCAGGCAAAGGCACGGTTCGGGCGACTTGATATCCTGATCAGCAATGCGGGATTTGCTGACCGCACGCCGGCAGCGGACTTGTCCGAGGCTGCGCTCATGGCCTCGTTCGCCACGATCAGCGGAGCCTTTCTCGCCATGGCGCGGGCGGCAATGCCCCACCTCGCGGCAGTCCGTGGCGGCCGGATCATCGCCGTGAGCAGCTTCGTTGCGCATTCGTTCCGCGCGGGCCAGCCCGTGTTTCCGGCGTCCGCAGCGGCCAAGGCGGCACTTGAGGCGCTGGTGCGCACGCTCGCGATCGAGCTCGCGCCAGCTGGGGTGACGGTCAACGCGGTGGTGCCGGGATTGATCCGCAAGGACAGTGGCGCGCGTGCGGCGCTCGACCCGCAGAGCTTGCAGAGACAAACGGAGACGATTCCACTCGGGCGAATCGGTCTTCCCGACGATGTGGCCGCGATGATCGCGTTCCTCGCTTCGCCGGAAGCAGGCTACGTGACCGGCCAGGCGATTCATGTCGATGGCGGGCTCGTGATCGGGTCGTGACCCTTTGCCCATCCTACCGACGGGCAGCGCGTCAGGCGATGATATGGCCCTTGGGGACCATGCCGTCGAGCGCGCCGAGCACGGCATCGGCAACCTCGGGCCGGTCGAAGAATTCGATCACGAGGGGCAGATCGACATTGAGGCGCAGCATATCGGAAGCAAGAATCTCTCCGCCAACGCCGAGACCTGCTATCCCGCGAAAAACGACAACGTTCTGCACGCGATGCTGAGCAGCGAGCAGATTTAGAATTTCCTGCATTAGTGTCTTTCGTTTTCCTTGGTCCGCCTCATGAAGATAGATGTGCACGACCGTCACTTCGTCGTCCATGTTTCCCCCCGGGATCTCAAAGATTGCGTGCGATATAGGCGCCACCCAAGGCGCCGAGGAATCCGAGCCCGACCGAAAGGACCACATAGAGAAGTGCTTTGAGCCCGTCTCCTTGCTCGGTGAGGAGAAGGGTTTCCATCTCGAACGTGGAAAACGTGGTGAACCCACCAAGCACGCCGGTGAGAATCCCGGTGCGAAGCGCGGGCGAGATGGTAAGCCGCTCCAGGGTCTCGATGAACAGAAACCCCATGAGGAAGCTGCCCAGCAGATTGATGCTGAGCGTCGCATAGGGAAAATCCCGGCCGTAGATTGTCTGCACGAGGTTTCCCATGGCGTAACGCGCCCAGCAGCCGAGCGTGCCGCCGATGGCAATAGCGATGTAGGTCCACATTCAGGGGCATGGTCCTGGAGCAGGGTGAGAGCGAAGATGACGACGAGAAGAAGGTCAATCAGAGCAAGGTAGAAGTTGGGGCTGCCCGGCTGCTACGCGCGCGTGGATTCCGGGCAAGGGAAACGACGGTCCGATCGATCGGAGCGAAGAGGAGGGACCGAACACCGGGGCCACGTCGCAGGTGAATTCAAGCCGCGTGATGAAGCGGCTCCTGGCCCGGGGTTCATGCTCAGCTTCCTCGATCGGGTGGTAGATGAAGCTCAGAAAAGTACAAGGCGCTTTGGTGACCATCAGCCACGTTGTGGCCGCGGCGAAGCTGTTCTGAGCAGCTCCGCATACCACACGGCAGCGGCAGCGGGTCATCGGTGAGCCCTGGGATTGGGATCGGCACGATCGTCATGCAGGTGGAGGCCGTGATCGGCGTCACCCGGAACAGCCACGAAACGACCCCCAGCGCGACGCTTCTGCCTGCAGAAGAGCTTCCGGAGATTGCGGTGTGGCCGAAAGATACCCGGTCCTTGCCCGCGCTGCGATTCGCTTCTCGAACTGCAGGATGATGCCTTGGTGGAGCGGTGCGAGCAACAGAATGGACAGCACTTGCGCAATCTGGAGCAGAATGTCCCGCAGCGTCATTGGGGCTGGTCCCGACGATCGGTAATGCGGGACGCGGGCCGCAGAACCCCCTCTCTTTTCCGGGCAACCGACACCCAGAACTCCTCCGTCGCACGCATATCGAACAGAGGAGTCATCAGCCCCAAGGGCGGTTACAAGGTGAACTCCATCACCTCGGCTAAGTGAACGCGGAAGTGATGCGTTCTGTCAATCGTCCGGGAGCAACTGTCGAGATGCGAATCCTATAGGAGGGGGGATGGCTCTATGCGCGAGCCGTCGGCGAAGCGGGAAAAGCGGAACGGCGCGGGATCGACCACGGGCGTCTCTCCACTGACCAGGTCGGCCGCGAGCCGGCCGGCGCCAGGACCGATGCCAAACCCATGGCCGGAGAAACCGGTGGCGATAAAAAAACCTGGCAACGGCTCGACCGGCGAGATCACGGGCACCGCATCGGGCGTGACGTCGATCGCTCCGCCCCAAGTTTCGGCGACCTGCATGCCCAGAAAGGCTGGGAATGCGGCACCTATGGTTCGTCGCGCCTGGGTTAGGATCACGGGATCGGGTGCAGGGTCGAGGGTGCGGACGCGCTCGAAAGGTGTCGATTCATCGAGGGCCCAACGACGCGGTGTCTGCCAGGCCTCAAGGAAGGGGCGGCCGATCCTGAGGCGCAGCGACCGGTGCTCAAGCTTCAGCGCGGGAAGGAATTCCTTGAAGAAGCGAAAGGAGTCGGGCGTGATGTCGAAGCGGTTGTTGCTCCAGCTGGCCACCGTGTAACCGCCGTCAAGGCGTTTGCGGAAGCCGAACCCATCTCCGGACGCCGAAATTTCCGGCGCGCCTTCGAGCTTCTCCGTGCGCATCACGGCGGAGACGACGCGAAGCTGCGGCAGGCGAAGGCCGAGATTGCCGGTGAAAAGGCGGGACCAAACCCCACCCGCGAGCACGACCGAATCGCAGGCGATCGTCCCCTTCTCCGTGACTGCGGCGCTGACGCGGCCGGCCTTCGTCTCGATGCCGCGGACAGCGCATTGGGTCAGCACGGTGACGCCGAGCCTACGCGCAGCCTCGACGATGGCGGGCGCGGCTTTGGTCGGCTCGGCGCGCCCGTCGCTCGGCGTGTAAAGTCCCCCTGCCCATTCGCCCGCGATCTCGGGAAACAGAGCGCGGATATCGCTGAGCGAAAGCAGGCGGCTGTCGAGCTGATAGGGACGCGCGTGCTCAAGCCAAGCTTCGCGCCGGGCCATCTCTGCTGCGGTCTTGCACAGATAGACAACGCCGCAAGTCCGGAAACCGGTCTCCGCGTCCGTCAGCGCGTTCATCTCGCCCCAAAGGCGAAGACTCTCGATAACGAGCGGGATCTCGCGCGGATCCCGCCCCATCTTGCGGCACCAGCCCCAGTTGCGGCTCGATTGCTCGGCGGCGATCTCGCCTTTCTCGCAGAGGACCACGGGCAGGCCCTTGCGGGCGAGGAAGAAGGCGGTCGATGTGCCGATAATCCCGCCCCCGATCACCACCACGGTGGTTTTTTCGGGCAGGTTTGTATCTGAGCGGACGGGATCGACGCGGGGTGCCATGCCCCGCGTCAGCCTGGCGAGACCTTGCCGGAACCGGGTTCAGAACCGGCGAGTGGCAGCGGCACCCAGTTCATTGCGTTGCCACGCTGGATCAGCATCAGCACCGACGGGCGCCCTTCACGCCGGACGGCCTCGAGCCGGTCTATCACCTCGGCAGGCGAGTTCACTTCCTGCTGTTGGACTTCGAGCACGACATCGCCGGGCTTGAGCCCGCGCGTGGCCGCCGGGCCGCCAGGAGTGACGGCAGTGACAATAACCCCCTTCTGATCGGCGCCCAGATGATACTGATCCCGGAGCTTGGCCGAGAGGGGAGCAAGGCTGAGACCGAGCGAGGCAATTGGCGTCTCCGGCGGTGCCGCGTTGGGAGCGGGCCCGGCAGTGGCCGTGGTCTCGGGCGCAAGTTCGGCGATCGTCGCTCTCAGGGTCTCCGTCTGCCCGTGCCGCCAGACTTGAACCGGAACGGTCGCGCCGATCGTCGTCTCGGCAACGATCAGCGGGAGGGCGTGCATGTCTTTGACGGGGTGGTCGTTGAAGGAAAGGATGACGTCGCCGGCTTTGACGCCCGCCTTGTCGGCCGGCCCGCCTTCGTTCACGCCGGCGACGAGCGCGCCTTCGGCCGATTTGAGACCAAGGCTTGCGGCGATGTCGGGCGTGACTTCCTGCACCCGGACCCCCAACCAACCGCGACGGGCATGTCCGTATTCGCGCAGCTGAACGAGCACCGGTTTGGCGATATTGGATGGGATGGCGAAGCCGATACCGACCGAGCCGCCCGAGGGCGAGAAGATCGCAGTGTTGATGCCGATCACCTGACCCTCAAGGTCGAAGAGCGGGCCACCCGAATTACCGCGGTTGATGGGCGCATCGGTCTGGATGAAGTCGTCATACGGGCCCTCGTTCAGGTTGCGCCCACGAGCGGAGACGATGCCCGCGGTCACCGTGCCGCCGAGGCCGAAGGGGTTGCCGATCGCGAGGACCCAGTCTCCGACGCGGATATGGTCCGAATCGCCAAACGCGACGGCGGGCAGCGGCGCGGCCGCGTGAACGCGGAGAAGGGCGAGGTCCATGCGTTCGTCATGCCCGACCAGCGTCGCAGGGAGCACCGTGCCGTCATGCAGCGTGACGGTGATCTGCTGCGCCCCGGCGATCACGTGGTTGTTGGTGACGATCAGGCCGGAGGGATCAATGATGAAGCCGGAGCCGAGGCTCTGCAGACGATCGGGCGCCGGCGGTGCGTCGCCACCCTGATCCCGGTTCATGAAGTTGTGGAAAAATTTCTCGAGCGGCGATCCCGGTGGCAGCGTCGGCAAGGGCGGGGCCTCCGGCCCCTGAGATCCCGAGGATGGAACCGTTTCCGTGCTGGCAACGTTGACGACAGAGGGCAATAAGCGCGCAGCGAGGTCCGCGAAGCTCGGCAGCCCCGAGGCTGCACCCGGTGTTGCGTCCGCCGCCACACTCGCGGCGCGGGCAAAGGGGCCAGAGGCCAGCAAGAGTGCGAGGCAGACGAGGCTGGCTGATCCGAGACGATGAAGCCGTGAACGCATGAAAGGTCAAATTCCTCGAGCCGTTCCCGCCGGGTCAATGCGGGAGGCTTCGCTGGTCTCTGCCAAGCCTCTTTCCCTGTTAGACGGATACGCACAGGCCTGGGCCTGGAGCGAGGAATCCGCCGGGCGGGAACGGCTCGTGCGGCGGCGCCTCATGGCGCCGGACCCGGATGAATGATTGTGCGCTGGGGAGGCTCGGCCCGGCAAGGGGAAGCGGTCACGAGCAAGTCCCGGCTCACGGATGCCCTGGTGCCGGGCTCGGCGGGGAGCCAAGCTCGGGCATTCTGCCGAGATAGCGAAGCAAGGGGGTGGAAGGCGAAAGCACCAGCTCGGTGCGGCTGCTGGCAAGGCCGTGGCGGTAGACCTCCAGCGTGCGCCAGATGTTGAAGAAGATGGGGTCTTGGTCGTACGCCTTGGCCAGGATGGTTGTTGCCTGTGCTTCGCCTTGTCCGCGAAGCGCTGCCGCCTGGGCATTTGCCTGTGCCAGCAAGACCGTACGTTCGCGGTCGGCCCCGGCACGGATGACGGTGGCTGCCTGCGCGCCGTCGGCACGGATCAGCGCTGCCACGCGCTCACGTTCGGATTGCATCCGTGCCAGCACCGCCTGAGTGTTGGCTTCGGGAAGATCGGCGCGGCGGATGCGCACGTCCTCGATGGTGACGCCGAAGCCTTGCATCGAGCTGTTCACCTCGCCCCTGATCTCGCCCATGATCCGGTTGCGTGCCGTGGAGAGCACGGCCAGCAGCGTCTCGTTGCCGAGAACGCGCCGGAAAGAGGAACCGAGGATCGAGCCGAGCCGGGCACGGATGCCGTCCTCGGTGGTGCCCACAGCCTGATAATAGGCCAACGGATTGGTGATCCGGAACCGGGCAAAGCCGTCCACAACCAGCCGCTGCTGGTCGCCCAGGATCACCTCCTCGCTCGGCAGCTCATAGTCGAGCAGGCGACGGTCGAACTCGATCACCTCCTGGACGAACGGCAGCTTCACATGCAGACCGGGCGTGGTGATCACGCGGACCGGCCGACCGAACTGTGTGATGAGCGCCTCGTTGATCTGCGGCACGGTGAAAAGCGCGTTCGAGGCGACGAACACGACCAGGACTGCGACGACGAGGATGGCCCAGATACGTGCGTTCATGGCGTGCCCGTGGGCGTGCCCGTGGGAGCGTCCATGGGGGCGTCCATGGGCGTTGCATTGGGCGCGCCGCTCGGTGCGGGTCTGGCGGCCTGGGGTGTCGCAGGCGCCGGCGAACCCGCCGACATGGGCAGGGACAGAAGCGGCAAGAGCCGGTCCGCGCCGGAGCCGAGCACGATGGTCCGGCCCCCGGCAAGCACACGCTCCATGGTGTCGAGATAGAGGCGGTCGAGCGTGATCGATTTCGCCTGACGGTAGGCGGCCAGCACCGAAAGGAAGCGCTCGGCGTTCCCGGTCGCGGCGGCGATCTCCGAGGCCTTGGCGGCCTCGCCCTCGGCGACGATGCGCGCGGCATCGCCGCGGGCGCGCGGCACGATATCGTTGCGGTACGCCTCGGCGTTGTTGCGCGCGCGGTCCGCGTCGGTTCCGGCGCGCTGGACGTCGCGGAAGCTATCGATCACCTCGGGTGGGGGATCGACCTTGAGAAGCTGTACTTCGGTGATCTCCACCCCGGCGCCGTACTGATCGAGGATGCCCTGCATGTCTCTGCGCACCTCGGTCTCGACCGAGGCACGGGCGGTGGTAAGCAGGGGCTCGATCGGATTGTGGCCGACCACCTCGCGCATCACGCTCTCGGCGACCGCCTTGATGGTGGCTTCGGGATGGCGGATTGCGAAAAGATACTGCTCGGCATTCGCGATGCGCCAGAAGACCGCGAAGTTGATGTCCACGATGTTCTGATCGCCGGTGAGCATCAGGCTCTCGGCGGGCACGTCCTGGGCCGGCGACAGCGGGGCCGCTCCCGATTGGCCCTGAACCGAGCGGTAGCCGATCTCGATGCGATTGACACGCGTGACGGGAGGCAGAAGCACGCTCTCGATCGGCCAGGGCAGATGATAGTTGAGCCCCGGCGATGTCGTGCCGGCGAAAGCGCCGAAGCGCAGCACCACGCCCTGCTCATCCGGCTCTACGACATAGAAGCCGCTGGCGAGCCACGCGAGAACAACGAGCGCGACCGCGATCGCGCCGAGGCGGGCATAGGAAAGACCGCCGCCGCCGGGCATCCCGGGGAACCGAGGGCCCTGCCAGCGGCCGGGAAGCAAACCACGCAACCATGCAAGCAGGCGGTTGAGAAGCTGCTCGGGGTCGGGGATGGACGGTCGTCGCCGGCCACCGCCCCCCCAGGGACTGCCGGGCGGCGGGCCTCCGGGCGGGCGGCCGCCGGGTGGCTGCCGCCGGGGCCGCCCCAGGGGCCGCCACCGCCGCTGTTCCAAGCCATCAGGTGAGGAGGACTCCTGCCAAAAGGACAAACCGGGCCGCGATTGGCAGCTGCCCGATGAGGCGCGATATACTCCGTGCGAGCGGAGATATCGAGGGCCTGCGGAAAATGGCAAGCCGATGAGCGGAGGCAGAACCGAAGCACTGCGCGAGGTGCTCAGGACCATTGTCGATCCGGCGAGCGGGAAGGATATCGTCACGGCCGGGTTGGTCGAGGGAATCGAGCTCAAGGGCGGCCTGGTGCAGGTGGCCCTCGCCGTGCCGCGTGAGCGGGCGGCGGCGATGGAGCCGGTGCGCAAGGCTGTGGAGACCGCGCTCGCCCGGCAGCCGGGAATCGCCAATGCCACGGCGGTATTGACCGCGCACCGCGCCGGGGCCGCGCAGGGTCAGCCAAGGTCCAATGAGCCACAGCGTGAAGCACGGCGCGAATCGCGGCAGGCCGAGACGCTGCTCCCCGAGGTCCGGGCCATCGTGGCGGTCGCCTCGGGGAAGGGAGGGGTCGGCAAATCGACGGTCGCGGTTAATCTCGCGGTGGCGCTTGCGCGGCTCGGGCGAACCGTCGGGCTGCTGGACGCGGACATCTACGGCCCGAGCCTGCCGCGCATGCTCGGACTGGCCCGCAAGCCTGAGATGGCGGGCGACAAGCTGCTGCCGATTCCGGCATGGGGCCTCAAGGCGATGTCCATCGGCTTCATGGTCGAGGAAGAGACGCCGATGATCTGGCGCGGGCCGATGGTGATGGGCGCGCTCGAGCAGATGCTCGGCCAGGTGGCGTGGGGCAGGCTCGATTTCCTGATCGTGGACATGCCGCCGGGCACCGGAGACGCACAGCTCACCATGGCGCAGCGGGTGAAGCTCGCCGGGGCCGTCATCGTCTCGACACCCCAGGATATCGCGCTGATCGATGCGCGGCGCGGCGTGCGCATGTTCGAGCGCACCCATGTGCCGGTGCTGGGGCTCGTGGAAAACATGAGCTTCTTCGTCTGCCCGCACTGCGGCGAGCGCGCGGACGTTTTCGGCCATGGCGGCGCCCGCGCCGAAGCCAGTCGGCTTGGCGTTTCGTTCCTGGGCGAGGTGCCGCTCCTGCTTGCCATCCGGGAGACCGGAGACCGCGGACAGCCGATCGTCGCGGCGGAGCCCGAGGGCCCGGCCGCTCAGGCATTCGCGGCGATTGCTGCGCGCGTGGCAGAGGCGGTGGAGCAGCGTCTTGCCGGCCCGGGCTCCGGGCCGCGGATCACCGTGAGCTGATCCGCCGCTGTGGCCGAAGATCTGTACGATCTGGCCCGTCAGCGTGTTTTGGATGGGGTTAATGGATTGAAATCGCACAGGATTTTTCGTGAGGCCAGAAGCGGGCTCCAGCCCGGATCGGCCACAAGATGATAAGCTAAGGTGAGATGTTAAAGTAAAAAGGAAGAGCCTTCTTTTTCTGAAGAAAAAGAAGCAAAAAGACTTTTCCCGTTTCCCGGACCAGGCGCCGGCTCGGGACTCCGAGCGAGAGACGACCTTCCTCGCTGCGCGCGCGACCCGGGAGAGCCACATGGACTTCATCGAAGTCAACGGAACTGCGCTGCGCTACGACCTCACCGGCAGGGCCGAACGCACGCTCGTGCTGATCCACGAGATGGGGGGAACGCTCGAAAGCTGGGACCTCGTTCTGCCTGCCCTTGCCGCCGGCCGGCGCGTGCTGCGCTACGATACGCGCGGGGCCGGACTTTCGGAGAAGATCCGCGGCACGCTCGAGATGAAGACAATGATCGAAGACCTCGTCTCGCTCCTCGATGCGCTCGGCATCCGCGAACCGGTGGCGCTCGCGGGGACTGCCGTCGGTGCCGCGATCGCGCTCGCCTTCGCGGCGCGCTTCCCCGCGCGCACGAAGGCGCTGATCGTCACGAGCCCGGCCACCGAAGTCACGGGAGAAAGACGGGCCGCAACGCTCGCCCGCGCGGCCGCGGTTGAGGAGGGCGGCATGCAAGCCGTCGCCGAAACCTCGCTCGCCGCCTCATACCCGGCGGAACTGCGCACCGACCCCGCGCGCTTCGCCCGCTTCCGCGCCCGCTGGCTCGGCAACGACCCCGCAAGCTACGCCGCGATCAGCCGCATGCTCGCAAGCCTCAGCACCGATCTTTCCGCAATTCGCTGCCCCGCTCTCGCGATCGCAGCCACGCTCGACCGGCTTCGTCCGCCAGAAACCGTGAAACCCATCGCAGACGCCATCCAAGGAGCGGAATACCTCGTGCTCAAGAGCGGGCACTTCATGGCACTGCAAACGCCCGAACCGGTGAGCACCGCCTTCACCCGCTTCCTCACGGCGCACGACTGCTGAAGGCCAGGGGGACGCTGTCCCCCTGGACCCCCTGCCAGGGTCTGGGACCCTGGACCCCACTCGTTTGGCGGCGGCAGAGGGCGGTTCGGTCGGCGAGCAAATGCTCGCCGACCGAACCGCCCTCTGCCGCCGCCAACGAAAGGGTTCCAAGGGCTCAGCCCTTGGCGGGGTTCCAAGGGGGCAGAGCCCCTTGGACTTAAGCCGGCGTGAACATCGGCAGCCGGGCGGTGGATTCGGTTGGCTTGAAGGTGGCCTTGACCTTCATGCCGATGCGGATCGTATCGAAATCGCAATCGACGATATTGCTCATCATCGTCGGGCCTTCATCGAGCGTGACATAGGCGATGGTGTAAGGCACGGGAGCGCGCTGCATCACGCTGAAAGAGTAGATGGTGCCGTTGCCCGAAGCGGTTTTCCATTCGGTCCTGTCGCTGAAGCAGAATGGGCAGAGCGCGCGGGGATAGTGATGCGCGCGCCCGCAGGCCGTACAGATTCGAACGAGGAGCTTTCCTTCCTGGGCGGCGTCCCAGTAGCTCTTGGTTTCGGGATTGGGTTCGGGCGCGGGCAGCGTGCGGCTTTCCATCGCGATCATTCCCGTTCCAGGATCAGGGTAGCGCTGCCATGGCGGGTGCCGAGCGAGCCGCCGGTGCCGTGGGCGAGGGCGAGCGCGCAGTTCTTCACCTGCACGGCCGGGTGAGCCTCTCCGCGGAGCTGGCGCACCGCTTCGATGACTTTCGTCATGCCGCCGCGATTGGCGGGATGATTGTTGCAAAGGCCGCCGCCATCGGTATTGAAGGGAAGCCTGCCCGTGCCCGAGATGAGGTTGCCGTCGGCGACGAAACGGCCGCCCTGGCCCTTTTCGCAGAAGCCCAGATCTTCGATCTGCATCAGGACGGTGATGGTGAAGCTGTCGTAGATCGAGGCGTACTGGATATCCGCGGGCTTCACGCCGGCCTCGGCAAAGGCGCGCGGGCCGGACCAGCGCGCGCCCGAGAAGGTAAGATCGACATCTCCGCCGAGCTGTCCCTTCGGCGCTTCGCCGGCACCGAGCAGCTTTACCCGTGGGCGATCGAGGCTTTTCATCACCTCGGGCGCAACGACGACGAGCGCGCCGCCGCCGTCGCTGATGACGCAGCAATCGAGCCGGTGCAGGGGCGAGGCGACGATTGGCGAATCGAGCACCTCCTTCACCGTGACGACGTCGCGCAGCATTGCGTTCGGATTGTACTGAGCGTGATGCGAAGCAGCGACCTTGATCCAGGCGAGCTGCTCGCTCGTGGTGCCGTACTGGTGCATGTGGCGCATCGCGCACATGGCGTACATGTTCACTATGGTCGGTCCGTATGGATATTCGAACTGGATGTCGGGTTGCGCGGGGTTGCCGGGACGCGGCGCGGTGCCCGTCGCAACGCCCTCGCTGCGCGGCCGGCCGGCGAGCGTGATCAGGGCAACGCTGCATTTGCCGAGTGCGATCGCCTCGGCCGCGTGCGCGACGTGCAGGAGATACGAGGAACCGCCCGTATCGGTGGAATCGACGTGGCGGAGACGAAGATTCATGTAATCCGCCATGGAGAGCGGGCCCATGCCCGGAGCGTCGCCGGCGCAGAAATATCCGTCCACGTCGTCCTTGGTGAGGCCGGCGTCTTCGAGCGCGCCTTTGGCGCATTCCGCATGAAGCTGAGCGACCGACTTGTCCGGAGCTTTGCGCGTGGGGTGCTCGAACGCGCCGGCGATATAGGCCTTCCCCTTGATCGTCATTGGCGCGCCCGCTCCTCTTCGTGAAAGCGAGGTTAGAGCAGATCGCGCCTGACTGGAACCGCGAAGCGATCCAGGGGTGCGTGAATCTGCTCGGCAAAACAAGGCCAGAGCGTGTTCAGCCTGGCTGAACACGCCCTAGGTGCGCGCGGAACGGAGTGTCAAGGCAGCGGGCGGCTTGCCCACGGGGCCTCTCCAATGCTTATGGCAGGATCGCGATGGAAGAGGGAAATACACCAATGGCGCGCATGAGCACGGCAGAGGCCGTCGTGGAGAGTCTGATCCGGCACGGCATCACCACTCTCTACGGCGTGCCCGGCGTGCACAACGACCCCTTCTTCGATGCGATCCATCGCGCGAGCGGGCGCATACGCATGGTGCATACGCGCCACGAGCAGACGGCGGGGTACATGGCGCTCGGCGCCGCGCTCGCAACAGGGAGGCCGCAGGCCTTCATCGTGGTGCCCGGACCCGGGCTTCTCAATGCCTCGGCCTCCCTGCTTACGGCTTACGCGATGGATGCGCCGGTGCTGGCGCTGGTGGGGCAGATTCCACAGGTATCGATCGATCGCGGCTTCGGCCATCTGCACGAAATTCACGACCAGCTCGGATTGCTCCGGCACATCACCAAGCACGCCGCGCGTATCCGCCACCCCGGTGAGGCCGGTGAACGCGTGGCCGAGGCATTGGCGATCGCCTGCTCCGGCCGCAGGCGGCCCGTGGCGCTCGAATGCGCGATCGATGTCTGGGGCCGGGTTGGCGAAGCGCGCATTCCCGATCCGATTCCGCTTGCGAGTCCATCACTCGATGAGGACGCGGTCGACCGGGCTGCCGGGATCATCGGGCAGGCGAAGAGGCCGCTCATCGTCGTGGGCGGCGGCGCGATGGATGCGGGAGCGGAGGTGCAGGCGATCGCCGAGCGGCTGGAGGCGCCGGTTGTCTCCTACCGGCGGGGCCGCGGGGTGGTCCCGACGACGCATCGGCTTGCGCTCTCCTTTCCCGAGGGGCACCGGCTTTGGAAAGAAGCGGACGCGGTGCTGGCGGTGGGCACACGGCTTTTCCCGCAGCAGACGGCGTGGGGGCTCGATGAAAACCTTGCCGTTGTGCGTGTCGATATCGATGCCGAGGAGGTGGAACGCTTCCGCCGCCCGGCGGTGGGGATTGTTGCCGATGCCGCGCCGGCGCTTCGCGCACTGCTGGCGCGTTTGCCTGCGGCGCCGCGCCCTTCGCGCGAAGCGGAGCTGGCCTGGCATCGTGCATGGTTCGCCGGTGAGCTCGCCAAGCTCCAACCGCAGGCGGATTTCCTTTCCGCCATCCGCGCGGCCTTGCCCGCGGACGGCATCTTCGTTGGCGAGGTGACACAGATCGGCTTCGCGGCACGCCTGGCGTTTCCGGTCTTTGGTCCGAGGCTGCAACTTTCTCCCGGGTACCAGGACAATCTCGGCTGGGGCTACGGCGCGGCGCTCGGGGCGAAGGTCGCGCAACCGGATCGGGCGGTGGTGTCGGTGATTGGCGATGGCGGGTTCCTCTACCAGGCGAACGAGCTCGCGACCGCCATGCACCACAATATCCCCGTCGTGGTCATCGTGTTCGATGACGGCGCGTTCGGCAATGTCCGCCGCATCCAGGAGCAGCGCTACGGCAACCGGCTGATCGCCTGCGATCTGACCAATCCGGATTTCGTTTCCTATGCGGAAAGCTTCGGCGCGGCCGCCTTCAAGGCGGGCACGCCCGCGGCGCTCGAGGAGGCACTGCGGAAGGCGATCGCGCTCGATAGGCCAGCCTTGATCCATGTGCCGGTGGGGCCGATGCCGGACGTCTGGGACCTGATCCTCCGCCCGCGGGTGCGCGGAGCTGAACCGTCGGGACCGGGTTTTTGACTGACGAAGCCGGGCCGGATGTGACACAAATGTAAAAACTGAGCGGGATGCCCGCCGCCGCCCTTGATCGGGATCAATGTGCGCGCGACGGTCCCGCCCGAGGTTTCCACGTTTTCCGGACCCGAGACGGGGAGGAGCGTCATGCTGACCGTGCCGATGGATAGAATCACCATGCTGCTCGAACAGGCATCCTTGGTCGGGAGCACGTCGGCCGAGGAGGCGGACGAGAGCGAGGTCGAGACCGAGGGCGGTGAAACGGGGGAAGACGTTGCCGCCCTTCCCGGCTACAGCGAGCTTACGATCATGCTCGACGACCTCACCACCGAGGAGGTTTATGAGCTCCTCGCGCTTGCCGCCATCGGCAGCGGCGAGCTTGCCGACGATTCCTGGGATCAGGCGGTTGCGCAGGCGCAAGCGGTGGCGGCCGACGAGGCTGTCTCCGAGCTGGCGCGCATCCTGGTCGCGACCGACGCGATCGAGAACGCTCTCGATCGTCTTGGCTACTCGCTCTCGGATGACGACGAGGACGAGGATGACGAAGACGATGAGGACGATGAGGATGACGACGAAGACGACGAGGATGATGAGGAAGAGGGCGAGGAAGACGAAGAACAAGAGGAAAAGGAGAAGCCCTGATTTCAGAGGGTGTAAGGATGTTCTTTCTTGAAAGAAAGAACCAAAGAACCTTTATCCGCTGTCCGTTTTCGTCCGTCGTTCGGAGTCCCGAGGGGCGGGGAGGTCCGGAAAACGGATAAAAGTCTTTTTGCTTCTTTTTCTTCAGAAAAAGAAGGCTCTTTATTCTGCTTTCACGCAGGGTGATGCTTTCCGAGAGGGATCACGGTGCTGGCCTGCGGGCCTTTCTCTCCTTCGCCCTCCTGGACGACGTAGCGGACCTGCTCGCCTTCCACGAGCGCATCGAAACCCTTTCCGAGCACGGCGTTGCGGTGCATGTAGATCTCGTCCCCTTCGCTTGAACGGATGAACCCGTAACCCTGCGTTCGGAAAAGACGAGCCACATAGCCATGATCTGGCGTTTCATGCGTCTTGACATCGCCGCGCATCGTGCGCGCGTAATCCTCGAGCTGGCGCCGGGCGGCATCGAACGCATCGCGCACGGCAACCAGAATGTCCTCATGAGCGTGATGCGCCGAGGGATCGCGCTTGACGACGATCTCGCGGCCGGGAACGGCGAGGTTCACGCGTAAATGGTAGAGCTTGCCCTGGTGCTGGCGCCTTGTGCTCTCTTCCACGACCACGTTGCATGAAACGATCCGCCCGCAAAAACGTTCGAGCGATTCGATATGTTCGCGGATCAACGCCTCGACGGCGGGCGCGGACGCGATATTGCGGAAGGTGATCTGGACCGGGACCTGCATGGGCGCTTTCCTGCCGGGGAACGTTACAAAATTAGAGGCGCGGACGGGCTTCTCGCGTTGATCCAGATCAGGCAAACGCGCTGTGGTATGCGCTGAGCGCAGGCGCGCCGCCGAGATGGACGTAGAGCACCTTGCCCTTGGCAGGAAGCTCGCCGTTGCGCGCCATGGCAATGAGGCCGGCCATCGATTTTCCCTCATAGACCGGATCGGTGAGCATGCCCTCGAGGCGGCCGGCCATGCGGATGGCATCGATGGTCGCGGCATCGGGAAGGCCGTAGGCCGGCCCGGCGAAGCGGGGGTCGATGAGCACGTCCTCATCGCGAATCGCACGGTTCAGCCCGATGAGATCGGCGGTGGCGCGGGCGATCTTCGTCACGGCCGCTCGCGTCATCGCGGCATCGGCCGCGGTGTCCATGCCGATCACACGGCGGTCCCGCGCCTCCGCGCGAAACCCAACGATCATGCCGGCTTGCGTGGAGCCCGTGCAGGTGGCGGTGATGACGGTATCGAAGCGAAAGCCGAGCTCCTCCTCCTGGTGGGCGAGCTCCTCGGCGAAGGCGGCGTAACCGAGGCCGCCGAGCGGATGGTCGGAGGCGCCGGCCGGGACCGCATAAGGCTTGCCGCCCTGCCGCTTCACCGATTCGATCGCCTCCTCCCAGGTTTCCTTCACCGCGGTCGAATAGCCGCGTCCCTCGAGGATGCATTCGGCACCCACGATGCGTGAGAGCAGGATATTGCCGGTTGTGGCGTAAGCCTCGTCGGGCCATTCGGTCCAGGTTTCCTGAACGAGCACGGCCCGCATCCCGAGCGCGGCCGCCACCGCCGCAACCTGACGGGTGTGATTGGACTGGATGTTGCCGATCGAGACCAGCGTGTCGCACCCATTGGCGAGCGCCTCGGCGGCGAGGAACTCCAGCTTTCGGATTTTGTTGCCGCCGAAGGCGAGCCCGGAGGAGACATCGTCCCGCTTGGCCCAGATCTCGACGCCCAGCGCCTTCGAAAGCCGCGGCAGCGGATGAACGGGCGAGGGAAAGAAACCGAGCTTCGTGCGGGCGAAGCGCTCGAGCAGGCGGGCGGTCATTGGCTCTCCAGAGGTTCAGTCACCGGGAGAGGCGGTATAGCCCTTGCGCCGGACGAAGTCGCCAAACCTCTCGCCGGGCTGCCGCTCCTCGGCGTAATCGCCGAAGAGGGGCGCCAACGCGCCGAGGATGTCGTCGTGATCGAGGTTCTGCCTGTAAAGGGGAGCAAGGCGAGCCCCGTCATGCCCCCCGCCGAGATGAAGGTCGTAGCGGCCGGGGGCGCGGCCGACCAGGCCGATTTCGGCAAGGTAGGGGCGCGAGCAGCCGTTCGGGCAGCCACTGACCCGGAGCAGGATTTCGGCCTCGGCGAGCCCCGAGCGAGCGAGGAGCTCGTCGATATCGGCCGCGAGCCTGGGCAGGTAGCGCTCGCTCTCGGCCAGCGCCAGGCCGCAGGTGGGCAGCGCCACGCAGGCCATCGCGCCGCCCCGAAGCGGCGTCGGCCGAGGGTCGAGATTCGAGCCCGCGATGAGAGAGGCGATCGTGCCGCGCTGATCGGGCGCGATCCCGGCGATCACGAGGTTCTGGTTCGGCGTGATGCGGAACGTGCCGTTGTGGCGGCGCGCGATCTCGACAAGCGGCGTGGCGTCACCGGTAGCGATCCGTCCGCCGGGCACGAGCACCGTGAGCGTGCTCAGATCGGCGGTCCAACCGAAGCGATCACCGGTGTGGGTGAACGCGAACGGACGCGGCGGAGCGAGAGGCCGGCCGAGCCGGGCCTCGACCTCGTTCCGGAACCACGCGAGCCCGTGGTCCGCGATCGTGTATTTCAGGCGCGCATGCTTGCGGTCCGAACGATCGCCGTGATCGCGCTGGGTGCGCAACACGGCCTCGGCGACGGAAACGGCCTGGTCCGGCGTGCAGAAGCCGAACGGCTCGGCGAGGCGGGGATAGGTCGCGGGCTCGCCATGCGTGGCACCCATCCCGCCGCCGGCGGTCACGGTGAAGCCCGCGAGCGCGCCGCCTTCGACGACGGCGATGAAGCCGAGGTCCTGGGACAGCACATCGACATCGTTCACCGGCGGAATGACGAGGCCGATCTTGAATTTGCGCGGCAGGTAGGTGGGGCCATAGATCGACTCGGCGTCCGCGTCCGTGGCGGCCTCGGCCCCGAGCCAGAGTTCGTCATAGGCGGAGCTCTGCGGCAGCAGATGTTCGCTGATGGCGGTTGCGATCGCCAGGACCTCGGCATGCAGGCCGGAGGGCAGGGGCGCGGTGGTGCACATCACGGTGCGATTCACGTCCCCGCAGGTGGCGCGGGTATCGAGGCCCGCGGCGGCAATTGCGGCGATGACGGTACGCAGGTTGCTCTTCAGCACGCCGTGGAGCTGCACGCTCTGGCGGCTGGTGAGGCGAAGCGTGCCGTTGCCGTAGTCCCGGGCGATGGCGTCGAGCGCGAGCCACTGCGCGGGCGTAAGCACGCCGCCGGGGATGCGCACGCGCACCATGAAGGAAAAAGCCTTCTCGAGCTTGCGCTTGCCGCGCTCGGGACGAAGGTCGCGGTCGTCCTGCTGGTAGGTGCCATGGAATTTGAGGAGCTGGGTGTCGTCCTCCTCGATCGCGCCGGTGACCTTCCGGGCAAGCCCGTCCTCGATCCCGCCGCGCAGGAGATGGCTCTCGCGCTTGATGGTCTCGTTTCTCGACAGGGGTGAGTCCTGGGTCGGCATGGTCATTCACTCATGAGAGAGAGGTGGATGCCGCATTCGGTCTTGGCGCGGCCCGGCCAGCGGCCGGCGCGCGCGTCCTCGCCGGGCCGCACGGCGCGCGTGCAGGGAATGCAGCCGATGGAAAGGAAGTTCCTGGCCTGGAGCGGGTGCCGGGGCAGGCCCCGTGCGGCGAGGAAAGCGACGATGTCCGCGGGCTTCCAGGCCACGAGCGGGTTGAGCTTGATCCGCCCTGCCGTGTCCGCATCGAAGGCGGCGAGCGCCCCGCGCGTGCCGCCCTGGTAGCGCTTGCGGCCGGTGATCCAGGCGGAAAAAGGGCGCAACGCCGCCTCCAGCGGCACGATTTTTCGAAGATGGCAGCAGCGATCCGGATCGTCGCTCCAGAGCCACTCCTCGGGGTCTTCTTGGGCGAGCGCGGCCGCATCGGGGCCGACGCTCCGCACGTCGCGAAGGCCGAGGCGGGCGGTGAGGATGTCGCGATAGGCGAGCGTTTCGGGATGAAGTTTTCCGGTATCGAGGAAGATCACCGGAACCGCCGGATCGATGTCGGCGGCGAGTGCCAGCAGCACCGCGGACTCCGCGCCGAAGGACGAGACGAGCGCGATGCGTCCCGCGAAGAGCCGGCCGATCGCGAGATCGAGGAGCGCGGCGGCGTCCCATTCGCCATAGCGTTCGTTGAGGCGCGCGGCCTCCGCGGCGGCCGGAAGCTGGGCTGGGTTGGGCGGCAGCGCGGACATCAGTAAACGTCCCGCAGATAGCGCCCGGAGCGGACCATTTCTCCAAGGCGCGCCTCGGCTTCGGCGGGGTCACACGCACCCTGCTCGGCGATGATGCGCAGCAGAGCGGCATGCACGTCGCGCGCCATCGCCTTGGCGTCGCCGCAGACATAGAGATGCGCGCCCTCGGCGATCCACGCATAGAGATCGCGCCGTGCCTCCCACATGCGGTCCTGGACGTAGATCTTCTCGGGCTGGTCGCGCGAGAAGGCGAGGTCGATCCGCTCCAGGATGCCGCTCTTCAGCCATTCCTGCCATTCGAGCTGATAGAGGAAGTCGTGCGTGAAGCGGCGATGACCGAAGAAGAGCCAGGAACCGCCACTCACGCCGATCGCCTCGCGCTCCTGGAGAAACGCGCGGAAGGGGGCAACACCCGTGCCCGGCCCGATCATGATCACGCGCGTGCGCGGATCGGCAGGCAGGCGGAAGCGCGGGTTCGGCTTGAGATGGACGGGAAGCCTGCCGCCGAGATCCCGCCGCTCGGCGAGATCGATCGTGGCGACACCGGAACGGGCACGGCCGTGCTTCTCATAGCGCACCGCGGCAACGAGAAGATGAGCCGCGCTTGCCGTGGCCTTGCGGCTCGAAGCGATGGAATAGGCGCGCGGCGGCAGCTTCCTGAAGAGGCCGCTCAGCGCCTCCGGCGCGAGGGCGTGGGGGAAATCCTCGAAAAGATCGAGCGGCTGGCGGCCGGCGAGGAATTTCTCGACGCGCGCGGGCTCGGCGAGGAGTTTTTCGAGCTCGGCGTCGGACGTGATCTGCTGGTACTTCGCGACCAGCGGCAGGGTCAGCGTCGTGATGTCGCGCTCGCCGGTGAGCGTCTCGTCGAGCGCCGCGTCGCCGGCCAGCCCGACCGCCGAAAGAATCTCCTTCACGAGCGAGGGATCGTTGCGCGGATGGAAGGCGAGCGAATCACCCGGCTCCCAGGCGAAGCCCGAACCGTCCAGATCGATCTCGATATGGAACGCCTCGCCGTCGGCGCGGCTCGAGCGGAGATTCGTCCGTTCGACGAGGGCGGCAGGAAACGGGTTCGTCGGGCCGAACGGATTGCGGGCGAAATCGACATGGATCACATCAGCGCCCCCTGGGGCGCCCGCTGAGGTGCCCGGGGGACTGAGCCCGGGACCGGGCTCGGCGTTGGGCGGGGCGAAGGCGGGGAGGGTCTTCTCGATCCAGGAGGCGGCTGGCCCGGCATAGTCGAGGTCGCATTCGATCCGCTCGGCGAGCCGCGCGGCGCCGAGTGCCGCCAGCCGCTCGTCGATCCGCCGTCCCGTCTCGCAGAAGCGGGCATAGGCACGATCGCCGAGCGCGAGCACGGCATAGCGGAGGGTTTCGAGACGAGGCGCGTCCTCGGCCAGCAGCGCGGAGACGAAGTTCTCGGCCCGCTGCGGCGGATCACCCTCGCCCCAAGTGCTGGCAATGATGATCGCGTTTCCACCCCGCGCGAGATCGGCAGGACTCGCGTCCGCCATGTCCAGGACCTTCGGCGCGAAACCGAGTTTTTGCGCCGCGCGGCGGGCATCGGCGGCGAGCGCCTCGGCGTTGCCCGATTCGCTTGCGAACAGAATGAGGAGCGGCGCCCGCGGGGCAGCCTGCGCCGCTGCGGCCGGTGCCGGCTGGGCCAAGGCATTCGCGCTGGCATTCGCGGCCTCCGCCCCGGCGAGGAAGCCTGAAAGCCAGGCGCGCTGCGTCGGGCTCGCCGCGCCGAGGGCACGGTTGAGCGCCGCGATCTCGTCGGGGCCGAAGGGAGCATTCGCGGGCAGCAGCAAGGAATGGGACATGAGCGGCCTCAGGCGCTCGCGGCGCGGGCTTGGGGTGGCGGGATGAGGCGCATCGGCGCCGCCTCGTGAAGCGGGCCCAGCAGATCCGAGAGGCCGACGGTTGGGCCGAGGATGATGAGGGTCGGCTCCTGGCGCGGGATCCTGGCGGCGACGGCGCCCGCGTTCGCGAGCGTGGTGCGGCGGACACGCTGGCGCGGCGTGGTGGCGTTGCTGAGAAAGGCAACCGGCTCGGCCGGGTCTCGCCCGGCCGCGATCAGCGCGGAAGCGATCGGCCCGATCGTGGCAAGCGCCATGTAGAGGACGATCACAGGCGCGGCGCGCGAGAGCGCGGCCCAGTCGAGATCGGCGGGAAGCCCGCCGGTCCGGTCATGGCCCGTGACGAAGATGGCGGCATGGGCGAGCCCGCGATGGGTGAGCGGAATGGCGGCGGCGGCGGTCGCGCCCACGCCGGCGCTGATGCCGGGGACGATGCGGAACGGGATGCCGGCGGCGGCGAGCGCCAGCGCCTCCTCTCCGCCGCGGCCGAAAACCAGCGGGTCGCCGCCCTTGAGCCGGACCACCCGAAGGCCCTGGCGGGCGAGCGCGATCAGCCGCTCATTGATGGCGAGCTGGGCCCGGCCGGGCTTGCCGGCGCGCTTGCCGGCCGCTTCGAGCCGCGCGTTGGGGCCGGCGAGCGCCAGGATCTCCGGGGCGACGAGGGCGTCATGGAGGACGATATCCGCCGATTCCAGCGCTGCCAGGGCGTGGAGCGTGAGAAGGCCCGGATCGCCGGGGCCGGCCCCGACCAGCCAGACCGAGCCGGGAGCGAAGGGAGGAGGAACAAGACTGGCTGTGGCCGGAAAGGTGAGCATACCCGGGAAAGAAAAGAATTTTCCCCGGAATGGCAATCCTTCCCGCTCAAAAAGAATTTTTTTACATTCTCTCCCTCAGCAGGAGATTTTCTTAGGTATTTGGCTTTCGCGGCGGCAAGGTTCCTGCATCAGGCAGGCTTCGGCGCCGGCTCCGGAGGAAAGCGGCGGAGGAGATAGATCATGACCCCCATGGCCGGGAACGCGGCGAAGGTCGTGAGCGAATAGAAAAGCTTCCATCCGGCAGCCGCGGCGAGGAAACCCGAGAGGCCGCCGACCGTGCGCAGGGCGAGCGCCGCCACGGAGGAAAGAAGCGCGTATTGCGTTGCCGTGTGGGCACGTGAGCAGAGGCTCGAGAGGTAGGTGATGAAGGCCGCATCCGCGAGGCCCTCGGTGAAGGACTCGACGGCCGAGGTTGCCAGCAGCACCCGATGGTCGCCGGCCGAGTAAGCGAGCAGCACATACATTGCCAGACAAAGCGTCTGCACCCAGCCGGTGAGCAGAAGCGCCCGGCCGGTGCCGAGCCGCGCAACCAGCCAGCCGCCGATAACGGCACCGACGAGGACCGCAGCGAGCGATACCGGGCCGTTGGCGATGGCGACCGCGACGCGATCGAACCCGAGCGCGCGGTAAAAGGGGGGCAGCATCACGCCGGCCATCGCTTCGCCCAACCGGAACAAGACCACGAAAGCCAGGATCGGGACGGCGCCAGGCCGGGACATGAACTCGGAGAGCGGCGCGATCAGCGCCTCGGAAATGCGCTGGCCGAGGCTTTGGCGGATGAAGGGTTGGTGCGCGGGAGGCGCGGGCTCGCGCGCCGCGAGCGTCACTGGGATGCCGATGGCGCCGAGGACCGCCATCAAGAGGAGGGAAAGATGCCAGCCCCAGGGGGTGGCGAGCGCGATCGCGCCGGCGCCCGAGATCAGCAACGCCGCGCGATAGCCCCAGACATAGGCGGCCATGGCGGCACCCTGCAGGCGCTGGGGAAAGGTCTCGATGCGCCAGGCATCAATGACGATGTCCTGGCTCGCCGAAAGGAAGGCAACGAGCGCGGCCGCGCCCGCTGCGGCTGCCGGCGCCACGGCCGGCTGCGAAAGGGCGAGGAGCACGACCGCCAATGCCAGCAGCGGTTGGATGACGAGCAGCCAGCCACGCCTTCGCCCGAAGCGCGCAAGGAGGCCGGGCGGGGCCGCATGGTCGAGGAGCGGCGCCCAGAGAAACTTCAACGAATAGGCGAGGCCGATATCGGCCGTAAGTCCGATAGCCCCGAGCGAGATATGGCCCTCGGCAAACCATTGCCGAAGCGTGAAGCCGGAGAGTGGCAGCGGCAGGCCCGAGGCGAAACCGAAGCCGCCCATGAGCCACAGCGCCGGGTTTGCGAGCACTTCCCCAAGCGTTGGGACTTCCGGGTCGCGCCCGTTGGTCTGACCACTCATGGGAACAGAGTGGCGGAGCGTCCGAGTCGGAGGAAGGAGCTGCCGATCTCAGGTGATCGCGGTCGAGGATGCCGCCTGATTGCGCCGGCTCTGCCAGAGGGCCACGAAGTCGATCGGGGCCAGCAGGACCGGCGGAAAACCACCGTCGCGGGTGACGTCGGAGACGATGTTGCGGGCAAACGGGAACAGCAGGCGCGGGCACTCCACGAGCAACACCGGCTCGACGGCGTTGTCCGGAACCGCGCCGAGGGTGAACACGCCGGCATAGGTAAGCTCGGCGATGAAAACCGGCTGCTTGGCCGCGGCCTCCTGCTGGCCGTTGCCGCCCGGCGGCAGCGTCGCTTCCGCACGCACGAGCAGCGCGACCTCGAAGACCGGCTGCCCTTCCTGCAGGCGACGTGCCTGCACATCCATGTTGATCGCGACCTGCGGCGAGGCGCGCAGCTGCGTGAAGATCTGCGGACCGCCCGGCACCTCGAATGAGAGGTCCTTGATATATTGCAGGTTTACCGTGAGCGGCAGCGTGGTCACCGGCGCGCCGGTGGTCGTCGTCTCCGACATCCTGGTGGGTCTCCTGCAGTCATCGCTTCGGGCTTGCACCCGAAGCTGGGATCGTCAGACGGCCCCGGCAGGTGCTGGGGTTCCCGCCGGCGTGGTGAGATCGTAGCGCAGCCAGTCGCCATTCGGCACGCGTTGGCCCGTGAGCGCCAGGATGAAGCCCCAATGGGTGATCACGAGGCACGCCTCCGCGTCCGGCCCGGCCGCGACTTCAGCACAGAAACGTGCCGCGCGGTCGTTCACCTCCACCTCGGACTCCGTGGCGGCCGGCCACCATACCTCGGAGAGGGCGGAGAAATCATGCTCGGGCCAGCTTCGTTCCAGCGTGCTGCGGGGGGATCCGATATCGCAGACGAAGGCGAACCGCTCGCGCACCAGCGTCGTCACCGTAACCGGCACGCCGAACGCGGCTGCCAGCGGGGCTGCGGTCTGAAGCGCTCTTCTGTAGGGCGAGACGACGATCCGCGTGATCGCCTGCCCCGCAAGCGCTGCTGCGGCGGCTTCGACCTGCGCGCGACCGCGCTCGGTAAGGGCAGGGTCGCGGATGCCCGGGTCGCGCTTGGTGACCGAGAAATGCCGGTTGAACTCGCTTTCTCCATGTCGGAGCAGGATCATGGCGTCGCTTTAGCGGGCCGGGCCCAGGCCGGCAACCGATGCTTTGTTGCCTGAAGCCTTGGCTCCGCCTATCTCTGCGCTCACAGGAGTCGAGTTGATGGGCCAGAGTGGGTTTCCAATCGATCTGGTTTTGTTCGGCCTGATCGCCGCGTTCCTCGTTCTTAGGCTGCGCAGCGTGCTCGGCCGGCGCACCGGCTTCGAGCGCCCGCCGCTCGATACGAGGGGGGATGCCCAAGGGCCCCGTCCGCCTTTGCGTTCGGCCCCGGTGATCGAGGGCCGGGCCGAGGCGGTGCCGCCGGCACCGGCCCGGCCTCTTCCCGATCCTGCGAGCCCTGTCGGCGCGACCCTGGTCCGAATGCAGGGCGTTGACCGTGGCTTCGAGCCCCAGCGCTTCCTCGAAGGGGCGGAGCAGGCCTTCCGCATCATCGTCGCCGCGTTCGCCGCAGGCGATCGCGACGCCCTGCGGCCGCTCCTCTCGGAAGAAACCTACCGCACCTTCGACACCGCCATCGCCGAGCGCGAAAGCCGCGGCGAAACGCAAAAAACGGAGATCCGCAGCATCGAAGCTGCCAGCATCGAGAGTGCGGAGCTCGCCGGCACGACGGCGCGCATTGCTGTCCGCTTCGTCTCGGACCAGGTGAACGTCACCTTCGGTCGCGATGGCCAGCCCGCCACAGGCACCGAGGCGGTGACGGAAATCACCGATCTCTGGACGTTCGAACGAGACCTTGCAGCCCGGGATCCAACCTGGCGGCTGGTCGGCGCCCGCAGCGCGTGAGGTGCCTCTTTCGGATGCTCCGCCGCGGGAGCGCGGCGGCGCTGCTGCTATCCGCGCTCGCCGGCTGCGCGATGCGGGCGGTTCCAGGTCAGGGGCCGGTCATGGGTCTCGAGCCGGTGCCGGTGACCGCGCTGCCCGGCTGGCAGGCCGACCGGGTCGATGCCGGGCTTCAGGCCTTCCGCGCCGCCTGCGAACGAATCCTCACTCTTCCGGTGGATCAGAAGCTCGGAGGCGCCGGAGCGGCTGCCATGCTTGGCGGCAAGGCCGGGTTATGGCAGCCCGCCTGCACGGCGGCACGCGCCGTCCCGGCGGGCGATGAAGCCGCCGCCCGCGCCTTTCTCGTGCGCTATCTGCAAGCCTATCGGGTGAGTGCCAACGGCGACGGCTCGGTCCTTTTCACCGGCTATTTCGAGCCGGAAGTGGCCGGCTCGCTTGAGGAGACCGCGCACTACGACACACCGCTCTACGGCCGCCCACCTGACCTGGTGCAGGCGGAACTCGGGGATTTCGAACCCAATCTCGCCGGGCGGATCATCGCCGGGCGCGTTCGGGATGGCCGCCTCGAGCCCTATTTCACACGCGCGGAGATCACGGCCGGCGCGCTTGCGGGTCAACACCTCGCGATCGCCTGGGTTGCCGATCCCGTGGCAGCCTTCGTGCTGCAGATCCAGGGCTCGGGCCGCATTCGTCTACCCGACGGCGAGATCATCCGCGTCGGGTTCGCGGGCGAGAACGGCCGGCCTTATGTTCCGATCGGCCGCATTCTCGCCGAGCGCGGCGACATTCCGCAGAATGCGATCACGCTGCAGGCGATCATCGCTTGGCTCGAGACACATCCGTCCGAGGCGCAAGCCATCATGGACACGAATCCGGCGTACGACTTCTTTCGCATCCTGCCCGGGCTGCCCCCTGACGAGGGCCCGCCCGGAGCGCTTGGCGTGCCGCTCACGCCGGGACGCGCCCTGGCCGTGGACCGGCGCTACATCCCGCTCGGCGCGCCGGTGTGGGTCGCAACAAGCGATCCCGATACGGGCAAGCCATTGCAGAGGCTGATGGTCGCCGAAGATATCGGCGGCGCGATCACCACGCCGCTTCGCGCGGATATCTTCTTCGGCTGGGGCGATCAAGCCGAAGCGGCAGCCGGCCGGATGAACGCACACGGCGCGGAGTACGTGCTGCTGCCACGCCCGCCCGCCGGAAGCGGCTGAACGGACGAAAGAAACTTTTTCCCGTTCTTCCGGACCCGGCGCCGGCTCGGGATTCCGAACGGAAAACGGGTAAAAGTTCTTTGGTTCTTTCTTTCAGGAAAGAACCGGATTCCTTGCCCGCCTGCCGCGGGGGCGGACCCCTGCTCGCCCCTGCTCCGCCTGTGCCATAGGATCGCGCGATGCCACCTGCCCGTCCGCGCGTTGCGCTCTTCGTCACCTGCCTCGTCGATTTTCACCGTCCGACCGTGGGCTTCGCCGCTATCCGTCTGCTCGAACAGGCCGGCTGCCAGGTGGAAGTACCGCGCGCGCAGACCTGTTGCGGCCAGCCCGCTTACAACTCGGGCGATCGCGCAACGGCGCGCGATATCGGTCGCGGGATTCTCGAAGCTTTTGGCGGCTACGACCACGTGGTGGTTCCCTCGGGATCGTGCGGCGGCATGCTGAAGCACCACCTGCCGACTTTGTTCGACGACGATCCGAACCTGCGCCCCCGCGCGGAGGCGCTGGCGGACAAGACCTTCGAGCTCGTGGGCTTCCTCACGGATGTGCTCGGCGTCGCGCATGTCGACGCGACCTACCATGGCATCGTCACCTACCACGACAGCTGTTCCGGCCTGCGCGAGCTTGGGGTCAAGGATCAGCCGCGCCGGCTGCTCGCAGGGGTCACGGGCCTTACGCTCAAGGAGATGGCGGAGCCGGAGGTCTGCTGCGGGTTCGGAGGTACGTTCTGCGTCAAGTATCCTGAGATTTCCGTGCGCATGGTCTCTGACAAGACGAAGGATATCGCTGCCACCGGCGCCGACACGCTGCTCGCCGGCGACCTCGGGTGCCTGCTCAACATGGCGGGACGACTTTCGCGCGAAGGCAGCTCCGTGCAGGTGCGTCACGTGGCAGAGGTTCTCGCGGGCATGAGCGGGGAGGTTCCGCCGATCGGCGTTGCCCGCGACGCGGCACGCACATCGCGCAAAGCGTAAGTTACGCTCTCCGGCGTCGTCTGGCCGCCGGCACGTCTTCCACGACCGGTTCCTCGGTCGGGGCGATCGCGGCTAGCAGAGCCTGACGCAGCTGCGCAAGCTTCTGCTCGTTGGTGATCTTCAGCCCGAACACGTCCTTGACATAGAAGACATCGACCGCACGCACGCCGTAAGTGCTGACATGGGCCGACGAGATCGAGACCCCCTGTTCGCTGATCGCCGCGGTGACGTCGTGCAGGAAGCCAGGCCGGTCACGTCCGTTCACCTCGATCACGGTGTGGGTGTTCGAGGCACGGTTGTCGATGACCACGCGGGCGGGGACGTGGATCGCACGCATGCGTCGCCCCAGCAACGCGCTCGTCACCTTGCGGATCTCGGAGGCAAATTTCAGTCGCCCCGAGAGGGCCTGCTCGATCAGCACGGCAAGCCGCGCCAGCCGGTGCGGTGCGTCGAAGGCGCCGCCGGCGGCATCCTGGATCCAGAAGGTGTCGAGCGCCATCCCGTTGGTCATGGTATGGATGCGCGCGTCAACGATCGATGCGCCGGCGACTGCGAGCGCGCCGGCAATGCGGCTGAAAAGCCCGGGATGATCGGCCGTGTAAACGGTGACCTCGGTCACCGCGCGCTGCGGCAGGATCTGGCTTTCCACGGTCAGTGGCGCTGCGCGCGATTCGGCCCCGCGCACCATGCGCGCATGACGGGCGTGGGTGGCAGGATCGAAGGCGAGCCAGTAGCCGGGATAGCCGAGGCTCAGGAATTTCTGTGTGTCTTCCGCCGGCCAATCGGAGAGCAATCCGGTGGTCGCGCGTTTCGCCCGGGCAACGCGCACGTCCCGCTCGGTGGTGGCGAGCCCGCCGGCAAGCACCTCCGCGACGCGCGCGTAGAGCTCGCGCAGCAATGTCGCCTTCCAGGCGTTCCACACCTTGGCCGAAACCGCGCGCATGTCCGCGACCGTCAGGATCAGCAGGAGGCGCAGCCGTTCCGGGGACTGAATGGTGTCGGCGAGGTCGAGAATGGTCTTCGGATCGTCGATATCGCGCTTGAACGCAGTCTGGCTGAGGAGAAGGTGGTGCAGGACGAGCCAGGAGACCATCTCGGTCTCCTCCGCCGAGAGCCCCAGCGCAGGCCCGACCCCGAGGGCGATTCCGGCGCCGATCTCGGAATGATCGCCGCCGCGGCCCTTGGCGATATCGTGCAGCAGGGTCGCGACGTAGAGCGCGCGGCGCGATTGCAGATGGTCCATCAATCCTGACGCCACCGGAGCGATTTCCGCGAGCTCGTTGCGCTCGAGCATGTTGAGAACGCGGATCGCCTCGACCGTATGCTCATCGACGGTGAAGACGTGGTAGCTGTCGAACTGCATCTGCCCGACAATATGCGCCCAGTCCGGCAGGAGACGGCCCAGAATGCCGCTCTCGTTCATGATCGTGAGCCAGAACGCGCCATCGGCGCGATCGTGCTCGGCATCGCGACCGCAGAGCAGGTCGAGAAAGATCGCCGCGGCCTCTGCGTTTCCACGGAGCGAGATCGCGTTTCGCTCGTGGCGGATGAGGGCGGCGAGCGCCAGCGGATGCAGCTCGAGATTGCGGTCACGCGCGATCTCGAGCATGCGCAGCATCAGGATCGGCTCGCGGGCGAAGCTCGCCGGCACCTTCGGCATGAGCTTGCCTTCGTCGAGCACGAAGCCGGCGGCGGTCAGCGCAGCGTCGGTGGTGCCCGCGACCACTGCCGGCGGACCGAGTGCCGCCCGGAGGATCGCCGGTTCGAGCACGCGGGTCAGACGGGTCACTTCGCGCGCCGTGAGGAAGTAGTGGCGCATGAAGCGCTCGACCCCGTCCTGGCGGCGGTGGCGCGTGTATCCCATTCGTGCGCCGATGACCGGCTGGAGATCGAACGTCAGGCGTTCCTCCGCCCGGCCGGTGACGTAATGGAGGTTGAATCGCACGGCCCAGAGGAAGTCGAGCGAGCGCTGGAAGCGCCGCGCTTCGAAGGCGGAAAGAATGTGGTCCTCATGCGGCGCGGCGCCCGGTTCCGCCCCGAGCGCCGCAATGTCCGGCACATCGAATGCGGCCTTGGCCATCCAGTAAATGGTCTGGAGGTCGCGCAACCCTCCCCGCCCCTCCTTCACGTTCGGTTCGACCAGGAACGGGCTCTCCCCGTAGCGCTGGTGGCGCGCCGTGCGTTCGGCCTCCTTGCCGGCAAGGAAACCCGAGAGCGCACCCTCGATGCATTCGGCCCGGAAACGGACGAGGAAGGTCTCCGCCAGCGTCGCATCCCCCTCGAGCAGCCGCGTGTCCAGCAGGGACGTGCGCACGGAAAGGTCGGCCTTGGCCACCGCCAGGCAATCCGCAATCGAACGGGTGGCGTGACCGACCTTGAGGCCGAGATCCCAGAGCAGGTAGAGCATGAACTCGACGACCTGGCGCACCGATCCGGCGGGTTCCTTCTCGGTCAGGAAGAGCAGGTCGATATCGCTCATGGGCGCCAGCATCCCGCGCCCGAAACCACCGGTGGCGAGCAATGCCAGGGGCGTATCGAGCTCGGCGCCGGAGCGCATCAGCGAATAGGCGTAGATGACCTCGATCAGTCCTTGGGTGAGCTCGGCAAGCAATCGCGCGGCGGCGACCCCGGCGAGCTCTCCGCTCTCAAAGCGTGTCCGCACCGTCGTCTGGATGCGGGCGAAGTGCCGACGAAATGCGCCAAGAGCCAGATCGCGCCTGACAGCGGCGAGGTCTCCCCCAAGCTCGCCGAGCGCATCGAGCAGGGCAGTTTTTGCTGCCGCGGGCGTGGCGGGTAGGAAGGAGGGGCTCAGCATCGCCGGAATGCTAGCGGCTCCTCGCTTTCGGGAACAGGAAGCAACGCCTTCAGCCGGTAAAGAATTTCGAGAGCTTCCCGCGGTGTGAGCGCATCCGGAGCAAGTTCTGCAACCGCTGCATGCAGCGGATCGGGCGGAGCCGCAGTCGGCGGTTGTTCCGCGGCCTCTTCGACCCGAGGTGCGGGCGGTGCCGCGGTGGCGAAGAGCGGGAGCTGGGCTGGAGCCGTCAGCGCCGCACCGCGTTCTTCGAGCAGGGCGAGCAACCGCGTCGCACGACTGACCACCGGCGCAGGCACGCCCGCAAGTTTCGCCACGGCCACACCGAAGCTCCGCTCGGCCGCCCCTTCCGCAACCTCGTGAAGGAAGACGACGCCGCCCTGCCATTCCTTGACCCGCATGCAGAGGGGCCTGAGCCGGGGCAGCTCCGTCGAAAGCCGTGCCAGCTCATGGAAATGGGTCGCGAAGATGGTGCGGCAGCGCAGTCCCGTATGCAGCGCTTCGAGCACCGCCCAAGCGATGGCAAGCCCATCCAGCGTCGCTGTTCCGCGGCCGATCTCGTCCACCACCACAAGGCTCGCGGGCCCGGCCTGGCGCAGGATCGCTGCGGTCTCGGTCATCTCGACCATGAAGGTGCTCCGGCCACGGGCGAGATCATCCGCCGCGCCGACACGCGAGAAGAGCCGGTCGACCACGCCGATCTCGGCCTCCTCGGCAGGCACCGGCAGGCCGGCCTGGGCGAGAACCGCGATCAGCGCGTTTTGACGAAGGAAGGTCGATTTGCCCGCCATATTCGGTCCGGTAAGCAGGGCGACACGGCGGTCGGACGAAAGATCGCAATCGTTCGGCACAAAGGCCGCGCCGGGGGGAAGTGCTGCTTCGACCACCGGATGCCGCCCGGCGCGGACGCGGAACTCGTTCCCCGCCGTGACGCGCGGCCGGCACCACCGCCCGCCCGCGGCGAGCCGGGCGGCCGAGAGGGCGACATCGATCTCGGCAAGCCGGCCGGCGGCGGCGGCGATCGCCTCGGCATCGGCGAGCGCGGCGGCGTTGAGCGCGGCAAGGATCTCCTGCTCACGGGCGAGCGCCCGGTTGGCGGCGCTGCTGATCCTCTGGTCGAGCTCGGTGAGCTCGGGGGTGGAGAATCTCGCCCCGTTCGCCATCCCCTGGCGCAGCAAGAAGCCCGGCTCCGCCTTGAGCCGCTCGACCGCGGCCGCCGGCACCTCGATGACGTAGCCAAGCTGGGCATGGTAGCGGATTTTCAGGCCGGAGACGCGGAGCCGTCCGGCAAGATCCCTTTCGAGCTCGGCAAGAACGCGGCGGCTTTCATCGCGGAGCCGCCGTTCCGCGTCGAGCGCCGCATCGTAGCCGGAGGCGATCGCGCCACCTTCGTCGGCCCGCGCCGGCAAACGCTCGGCCAGCGCCGCCGCAAGCGTCCCGGCGAGCGTTTTTCCTCCGCCCAAAGCGCGGCCGGCCTCGGCGAGCGAGGGCGGCGCGGCGGCTTCAGCGAGCAGCGCGGCCACACGATGCGCCGTCCCGAGCCCGTCGCGCAGGCTGGCAAGATCACGTGCCCCGCCGCGGCCGACCGAGAGCCGCCCGAGCGCGCGGGCGAGATCCGGGCTGCCGCTGAGCGCTGCGCCGAGAGAGGCGGCGAGATCCGGCGTCGAAAGCAGCCAGGACCAGGCGTCCTGGCGGTCGGCTATGGCAGCGGGATCGGTCAGAGGGGCGGCGATGCCCTGCGCGAGCGCCCGCGCTCCTCCCGCGGTGAGCGTGCGATCCACCACCCCAAGCAGCGTGTGCTCGGTGCCGCCGTCGCGGGCACGCAGGAGCTCGAGGCTTGCGCGCGTCGCGGCGTCCATCGCCATGACCGCGGCGCTCTTCTGCGAGACAGGCGGGCCGAGCCGGGGCAGTCGCCCGCCCTGGGTCGCTTGCACATAGGAAACCGCCATGGCGCCGGCGACCGCCTCGGCGTCGGTGAAGCTGCCGAAAGCTTCCATGTTGGCAACCTCGAAAGCCCGGGCGAGAGCCTGCCGTGCCGCCTCGGGCATGGACGCGGGCGGGCTTGCCGGTGAACGGCGATCAGCGAAGTCGCCGAGCGCCAGCTTCTCCGGCGCCAGAATTTCCACGGGATCGATCCGGCCGAGCAGGTCGGACAAGGCGGCCGTTGCCAGCGCCTCGGTCTCGAAGAGCCCGGTCGAGATATCGATCCAAGCCGCGCCCAGCGGCGCGTTCGGCCCGCCAGGAGCGGCTGCGAGGGCGAGCAGCATATTGGGCCGGGCCGGCTCGAGCAGTCCCTCGTCGGTGAGCGTGCCGGGGGTCACGAGGCGAACGACGTCGCGCCGGATCGGCGCCCCGCCCCGCCGCTCGGACGCGCGCTCGAGCTGCTCAGCCACGGCCACGCGAAAGCCGCGACGGATCAGCCGGGCGAGATAAATCTCCGCCGCCGCCGCCGGGACCCCGCACATCGGCACCGGCCGTCCTTCGTGCTCACCACGGCGGGTGAGCGCGATGTCGAGCGCCGCGGCGGCGGCTTCGGCGTCGGCAAAGAAGAGCTCGAAGAAGTCGCCCATCCGGAAGAAAACGAGGGCGTCCGGGTGCCGGGCCTTGATCGCGAACCACTGAGCCAGCGCCGGCGTCGCACTCTTCGGCATTTCCATAGCCTCGATTTAGGCGCCTCTGCCGCGAGTGCGAAGTGCCCACTTTGCCTTGCCGATCTGCACTCGTCATGATGGCAGCCGAGAGAGGGAGGCTTCGCCATGGCGGACGGCATTGTCGACACGCGCACAGCGCACATCTCGGCGGAGGAAGCGCTCGCGCTGCATGCCATGGGGCGGCCTGGCAAGCTTGAGACACGCATCAGCAAGCCGCTCACCACCGCGCGCGATCTTTCGCTCGCCTATTCGCCCGGCGTCGCCGAGCCATGCCTGCGCATCCAGCGCGACCCGACGCTCGCCTACGACTACACGACGCGCGGCAACATGGTGGCGGTGATCTCCAACGGCACCGCCGTGCTTGGGCTTGGCAATCTCGGCGCTCTCGCAGCGAAGCCGGTGATGGAGGGCAAGGTCGCGCTCTTCAAACGTTTCGCCGATATCGATGGGATCGATCTCGAGATCTCGACCGAGGATGTCGACGAGTTCGTCGGCGCGGTGCGCTTTCTCGGCGCCAGCTTCGGCGGCATCAACCTCGAGGACATCAAGGCGCCGGAATGCTTCGTCATCGAGCAGCGTCTGCGCGAGCTCATGGACATCCCGGTTTTCCATGATGACCAGCACGGCACCGCGATCGTCGCCGTCGCCGGTCTGATCAATGCATGCCATCTCACCGGCCGCGGGCTGCACGAGATCCGGCTGGTCATCAACGGCGCGGGCGCGGCGGGCGTCGCCTGCGCGGAGCTGCTCAAAGCAATGGGTGTCAGGCCCGAGAACGTGCTGCTCTGCGACACTGCGGGCGTGATCTATCAGGGTCGCGAAAAGGGCATGAATCAGTGGAAGTCGGGCCACGCCGTGCGCACCGAGGCGCGCACGCTCACCCAGGCGCTGGAGGGGGCGGACGTCTTCTTCGGCCTCTCGGTCAAGGGCGCGCTGACCCCGGAGATGGTCCGCCGCATGGCCGCCAAGCCGATCATCTTTGCGATGGCCAATCCGGATCCCGAGATCACGCCCGAACAGGCACGCGCCGTGCGTCCCGATGCGATCATAGCGACCGGCCGCTCGGATTATCCGAATCAGGTCAACAATGTGCTCGGCTTCCCCTACATCTTTCGCGGCGCGCTCGATGTGCGCGCGCGCACCATCAACGACGCGATGAAGATCGCCGCCGCCGAAGCGCTGGCCATGCTCGCGCGCGAGGACGTGCCGGACGAGGTAAACACCGCCGCTGCGGGCAGCAGGCTCAAGTTCGGGCCGGAGTACATCATCCCAAACGCCTTCGACCCGCGTCTCATTTCGCATGTGCCGCCGGCAGTCGCCCGGGCGGCGATGGAGAGCGGCGTTGCGGCGAAGCCCAACCCGGATCTCACCCGCTACGCAAGAGGGCTTTCCGGGCGGCTCAATCGCACGGCCAACGCGCTTGAAACCATCATGGAACGCGTCCGCGGCGAACCCAAGCGCGTCGTCTTCGCCGAGGGCGAGGAGGAGAAAGTCGTGCGCGCCGCTGTCGCCTTCCGCAACGCCGGCTTCGGCACGCCCATCCTGATCGGGCGCGAAGACCGCGTGACGGCGACGATGGCGAGCCTCGGCCTCACGCATCCGGAGGGTATCGAGATCCACAATGCTCGACTCTCGAGCGCCAACCGTGCCTATGCCGACTATCTCTACTCCCGCCTTCAGCGGCATGGATTCCTCGCCCGCGACTGTCAGCGCATGGCGAACCAGGACCGCAACGTCTTCGCCGCCTGCATGGTGGCGATGGGCGATGCCGATGCGATGGTGACCGGCGTCACCCGTTCGGCCTCGGTCTGCCTCGAGGATATCGGCCGTGCGATCGATCCCGCGCCCGGGCTCATCCCGTTCGGCCTCACGCTCATGCTCGGCGAGCACGGCGGGACCCTCTTCGTTGCCGATACGCTCATTCACGAGCGCCCGACATCCGAGCAGCTCGTCGGTATTGCCAAAGGCGCGGCAGCGGCGGCACGACATCTCGGCGTCGAACCCCGCGTGGCGCTTCTCTCGCACTCGACCTTCGGCAACCCCCGGCACCCGACCGTGGACAATCTGCGCGAGACAGTCGCGATCCTGCAGCGGCTCAAGGTCGATTTCGAGCTCGATGGCGAGATGAGTCCGGACGTCGCGCTCGATCCCGCCTATCGCGCGCTCTATCCGTTCTGCCGGTTGACGGACACTGCGAACGTATTGGTGATGCCGGGCCTGCATGCAGCACATATCGCAACCAGGCTCGCTCCCAAGCTTGGCGGCGGCTCGGCCTTCGGTCCGCTGCTGCTCGGCCTCAGGCGCCCTGCACAGATCGTCCCGCTCGATGCTTCAGTGAGCCAGATCGTCGATCTTGCCTGCCTCGCCGCCTACCAGGCGTTGCAGCTTGACAGCAGACCGGAACGCGCGCGGGCAGTCGTTCAATAATTCAATAACGAGAAACGAGGAGGAACAGCATGGCAAGGGTTGCAATCGTCAGCGGCGGAACGCGCGGCATTGGAGCAGCGGTCAGCAAGGCGCTCAAGGAGGCAGGGCGTAGCGTGGTTGCCAATTACGCCGCCAATGACAAGGCGGCAGAGGCCTTCGCGGCCGAGACCGGCATCGCCATCGAGCGCTTCGATGCCTCCGACTACACCGCCTGCGAAGCGGCAGTGGCGCGGATCACGCGCACCATGGGCCCGATTGAGATCCTCGTGAACAATGCAGGCATCACGCGCGATTCAACGCTGATGCGAATGAGCCGCGAGATGTGGGATGCGGTGATCGACACCAATCTCGGCTCCTGCTTCAATCTCTGCAAGCTCACCTTCGAGGGGATGCGGGAGCGGAAGTTCGGCCGTGTCGTCAACATCGGCAGCATCAATGGGCAGGCGGGTCAGTACGGGCAGGTCAACTATGCGGCCGCCAAGTCCGGCATCCACGGCTTCACCAAGGCATTGGCGCAGGAAGGCGCACGCTACGGGATCACGGTGAATGCGATCGCGCCGGGCTATGTTGATACGGACATGGTGCGTGCGGTGCCGGCGGACGTGCTCCAGAAGATCATTGCCCGCATCCCCGTGGGCAGGCTTGGGCATGCGGAGGACATCGCGCGCGGGGTCGTGTTCCTCACCGCCGACGATGCGGATTTCATCACCGGCTCGACATTGTCGATCAACGGCGGCCAACACATGTACTAAAGCGTGTCATGAACCTTCGCGATCCACTCGTAGGGTAGGTCATGGAGATTGCTCTCTTTTGAAAAAGAGACCCGGGAAACTTCCATCGGTTTTCGGCCTGTCGTTCGGAGTCCCGAGGTGGCGAAAGGTCCGGGAAACGAGGAAAAGTCTTTTTGCTTCTTTTTCTTCAGAAAAAGAAGTTTTCCTTTCCTTTTCAATCTTCATCAGGGGGCATGACACTCTCCAGATCTCAGGCTCCCATGCCTCGCGACCGGAGCCAGGTCAGCGATCCGAACGCGCCAATCCAAGAGCCGGCAGCGGCAAAGAGCACGTAAAGCGCATTGTGCGTGTAGCTGATCACGGCGAATGCCGAGAGAAGGTACCAAAACGCGCTCCAATTCGCGGCCGGGATGCGCCGTCGCGCCGCGACCGCGGCGCTGAACATGACATAGGTGGCGTCGGTCGCTGCGGTCGAGGCGAGCACGCCGGCCGCGATCAGTGGATTGACGTGAAAGATCATCGGGCTCCTCCCTCTCGCCGAACGGATCGCTCGCGAGCGTCGCGCCAGGATGCTGGTTCTCTGCGAACCCGACGGCGGGCCGTGGGGGGCCGTGGCGGGCTCACGCAAAAGGCGCCAGCGCGGCCTCGATTTTATGGAAGACCACGCCGAGCGCCGCCAGCTCCGCATCGACCTCAGCCTCTGTGCCCTGTCCCGCGATGGGCACCGAGGCGCTTTCGGTCGCCTGCAGCAGCACGCGCGAGGTAAGCGTACGTGTCGCGAGCAATACGACCGAGAGCGAAGCAAACGCCCGGCCTGCCGCCGGCTCGGCCCAGAGCGCCAGCAGGTTCGGCTCGAGTGTTAGGTCCGCATCGGCGAGGCTGCCCGGGGCGAGGACCGCGGAGAACAGTCCGGACTGAGCAAGGTACTGAGTGAGTGATGCGCCCACGCCGTCCGCCGGCGGCGCCGCCCAGCGTTCGTAGAAGCTGGTCGTCATGGTGCCGTCCGGGCTGAGCGTCTTGAGCCCTCGGTCGCCGAGCTCCGGCGCGGCAAGCATGCTGCGCACAAGCAGCACCTTCCGCCCCTTTCGTTCGGGAGCGTCGGTCGGAGGTGGCGGCACCGAGAGCGCCCAGTCCTGGCGTGCGACATAGGGCCGCTCAAATGTCGAGGCACAACCGCAGAGAGTCAGCGGCAGGCCGGAAAGAAAGAGGCGCCGCCGCATCGTCATTCTCCGTTCCTGCGTGGCGGCGGCCCGCCAAAAAGCGCGCCGGCAGGATAGCTGCGCAGCTCGTCGGTGGTGTCGCGAAGATTGCCGGCGGTCGCCTGCAGGTCGGCGAGGATGCCCGTCATGCGCCGTTGCAGTTCCGCGGTCGCGGCATCGGTACGGTCGACGGTTTGCGAAAGGGCCGCGATAAGTGGCGGCAGCGCCTTGGCAGCGGTGGCGAACTCGCCCGTGGCCGCGGCCGTGTTGGCGAGAAGCTGGCGGAGCTGCTCGCTTCTGACGACGTCAGCCGCGGCGTCACTGGTCTTGCGCAGGCTGGAAGCGAGGGCTGGGAGATCGGCCTTCTCCAGGTTGATCTGCAGGGCATCGAGCAGCGCGGTCGCGGCTGCGAGCGTTTGATGGGCGTCTCCGTTCGTCAATTGCTGCTGCAGCGTCCTGGTGAGTCCAAGCAGGCTCTGGGCGATTGCCTTGAAGTCGATCTGCTCCAGCTGGGTGGCAATCTGTTCGGCTGCGGTTTGCACCTGAGCAAACGCGCTCGGCACTGAGGGGATATAGGGGTACTCCGGCTTCCAGGGCACCGCCAGTGCAGGATATTGCTCTGGACTGACGAAATCGAGAGAGAGATAGCTGATGCCGGTGATTCCCTGCGCGGCGACTTTCGCGCGCAGGCCGGCAGTCACGGCGTTCTCTATGTCCGTCTGCGAGAGCACGCGGCCGATCTTCCGCGGATTAACGATGAAACGGACATAGACGAGACGGTAGGTGGTGCGGCGGACATCCATCGGCATGCCCTGGCCGTACTCGGCGGTAACGAGCCCGATCTCGGCGACGCGGCCGAGGGTGACGCCGAGATAATTGACCGGCGCGCCAACGTCGAGGCCCTGCACCGATTCACGGAAATAGGTCTCGAGCTCGACGCCGTTGGAGAAATTGTTGCCACTGAGGAAGAGCACGATGCCGAGAACGGCGCCGATGCCCACCAGGACGAGCAGGCCAACGCGCAGGAACGTCCCGCGCGCGCCCATCAGAGCACCTCGCGATGGAAGAAGGCGTGCACGATAGGATTCTTGCTCTCCGCCTTCAGTTGCTGAGGAACCCCTTCGGCGATGAGACCATGCGCATCACGGTCGAGCATGATGCAGCGGTCCGCAATGGCCATGATCGAGGAGAGCTCGTGGGTGACGACGATGAAGGTGACGCCGAGGGCGGCGCGCAGCTCGAGGATCAGCTTGTCGAGGCCGGCCGAGGTGATCGGATCGAGGCCCGCGGCCGGCTCGTCGAGAAAGAGCAAAGGCGGGTCGAGCGCGAGCGCGCGGGCGATGGCCGCGCGCTTGATCATGCCGCCGGAGACTTCAGCCGGCGGCAGGTCGGCCGCATCGGCAAGGCCGACGAGGCCGAGCTTCGTGCGCGCCACCACCGCGCGCGCCGGCGGCGGCAGGTTGGTAAAGATCTCGAGTGGGAGCATGACGTTCTCAAGCAGGCTCATCGAGCCGAAAAGTGCCCCGGACTGGAACATCACGCCGATCCGCGGCAGGACGAGGCGGCGCTCGCGCGACATATCGTGGCCGAGGACCTCGATATGTCCCGCTGTCGGCTCGAGCAGGCCGATCAGCTGCCTCATCAGGGTCGATTTGCCGCAGCCGGAGCCACCGAGGATCACGAACACTTCTTTCTGAGCGACCGTGAACGAAACGTCCCGGAAGATCGTGTTGGCGCCGAAGCGCTGTGCCACACCCTCGGCCCGGATGATCGGAGCTCCTGCAGTGCTCACAGATTGAGCCGGTAAAAGATGAGGGCGAAAATGCCGTCGAGCGCGATTGTCGCAACGATGCCGCCGACCACGGCGGCGGTGGTGGAGACGCCCACCGCCCGCGGACCCTGGCCGGTTGTGAGGCCGCGGTTGCAGCCGATTGCCGCCACCACCGCTGCGAAGCAGACAGCCTTGAAGAGGCCGCCTGTGAAATCGCCGATTCGCGCTGCCCCCTGGACCTGCCGCACGATCGCCGCCAGCGGGAAGCCGAATATCTCCATCACCACCGTCATCCCGGCCAGGCCGGCGATCTCGAGCCCGATTGTCAGCATCGGCATCACCAGCACGGCCGCGATCATCCGCGGCAGCACCAGCATGGTCACGGGATCGATGCCCATGGTCGAGAGGGCGTCGATCTCCTCGTTGACCTTCATCGTGCCGATCTCGGCGGCAAAAGCCGAGGCCGTGCGGCCGGAAAGAATGACGGCGGCAAGCAGCGGCCCGAGCTCGCGGAAGAGGCTGATCGAGACAAGGTTGGCGACATAGATCACGGCACCGAAGGCCTGCATCGGCACCGCCGACTGGAAGGCGAGGATCAGTCCGATCAGGAAGCCGAGGAGGAGGATCAGCGGCATCGCCCGCACACCGGCCTGGTCGGCCACCGCGAAAAGATCCTCGGGCCGCAGCATCCTGAGCCGCCGCGGGACGAGAAGACCAGCGACGACAGTCTCCCCCAGGAAGGCGATCCCGCCGGCGGCAGCCGCGAGGCCGAGGCTGAGCGGGTGGAACGCAGGCCGACGCGCCGATGCCCTCGCCCCCGGCCGGGGTGGGGGCAGGGCCTGCCGCACTCTTTCCAGCAGGAGGTCCAGGCCCTCGGCCTCGCCGGTCAGCCGCGCCGGCTCGCCGTGCGTATTCTCCGCCGCGACCAGAAGGGCGGCACCGGCCGTATCGCAGAAGGAGACCGCGGAGAGATCGTACAGCAAGGGCCGCCCTCTGGCCCCGGCCGCCGCCTTCAGCGTCTGCGTCCAAAGCCGGGCCACACCGTCGGCATCCAGCCGGCCCGTGAAGACCAGGGCGACGCTCTCGCCGCGGTCGATCCGTTTGAGGGAGGCCCTCCTTGCCTCGCCGTGTCCAGGCCGCTCCGTCACATCAACCACCGGACATCGGTCCCTGGGCGGCGAGGCTCCGGCCAATTCTCACGGAAAGCGGGTACGGAGATGGCTGCTCAAGGGTTCGACCTCACGCGACGTTTCTTGGCCGCCCCGCATGCCGCCGGAAAGCGGGTCACGGCAGGCAGGGCTGGCCAGGGGTGGCGGGAACGGGCCTCATATACCAATCCTTCCCAAGGGTCACTCAATCCGTGGAAGCGGCGCGGGAGGCATATGGTGAACAAAGCAGCAGAGGGCGAGAACCGAAGCGTGATGGCGAGCCGGGACGGGCGCATCGGCCGGATCCGGCTCGACCGCCCGACCGCCCTGAATGCGCTCGACCTCGACATGGTCCGGGCCATCCACGCGGCACTCGATGACTGGAGGGACGAACCCAAGGTGCACGCCGTGGTGGTCGAGTCGACAGACCCCCGGTCTTTCTGCGCCGGTGGCGATGTCCGCGCCATCCGTGAATTCGCGCTGGCCGGAAACGATGACGCCATCTTCGCCTTCTTCTCCGAGGAATACGCTCTGAATCGCGCGATCGCCGAATATCCAAAGCCCTATATCGCTCTGATCGACGGTATTTGCATGGGCGGCGGGATCGGCATTTCGGTGCACGGCTCGGCGCGTGTCGCGACCGAGCACGCCCTGTTCGCGATGCCGGAAACCGCAATCGCCCTCTTTCCGGACATCGGTGCGAGCCATGTCCTGCCGCGCCTTCCCGGCGCGCTCGGCATCTGGCTTGCACTCACCGGCGGGCGGCTTGCCGGCGCAGACGCGGCCCATGCGGGCCTTGCCACGCACCACGTGCCGCGGGCGCGTCTCTCGGCGCTCTCCGCCGCTCTCGCCGAGGACGGCCAGGCCGTGCTCGCCGCCTTCGCCGAGCCGCTTCCCCCTTTCTCCTTCGCCTCCCAGCGTGCCGCGATCGACCGCTGTTTCGGCGCCCCATCGGTCAAGGAAATTTTGGCACGCCTGGCAATCGAGCCAACCCCGTTCGGCGCCGACACGCTTGCGGCGCTCAGCGGTTTCTCGCCTTCATCGATCTGCTGGAGCTTCGAGATCCTGCGCCGTGGCGCGCGCCAGACCCTGCCCGCAGCCCTTGCCGATGAGCTCGCGCTCGTGCGGCGCGTTGCTCGCCATCCCGACTTCGCCGAAGGCGTGCGTGCGATGCTGGTGGATAAGGACCGCAAACCGCGCTGGACCCCGCCTACGATCGAGGAGGTCGATCCCGCCGCCATTGCCGCGATGTTCACCGATCATCCGGTGGAGTGAAACGATGCCTGCCTTTATCTGCACCACCTGCGGGACCCAGTATTCACCCTCCGAAATCCCTCCGTCTGCTTGCCCGATCTGCGAGGATCCGCGGCAATATGTGAACCCGGCCGGACAAGGTTGGACGACCCCGCAAGCGCTCGTCCGCGGTCACACAAACGTCTTTCGCCTGCTCGCGCCCGGGCTTTTCTCGATCGCCGTCACGCCCACATTCGCCATCGGCGAGCGCGCCCTCCTCGTCTGTCACCCCGGCGGCAACATTCTATGGGATTGTGTCTCGCTCCTCGATCCGGCGACCGAGGCGCTGATCCGCGCCCTCGGTGGGCTGGCCGGGATCGCGATCTCCCATCCTCATTACTATACGGCGATGGTGGACTGGGCGATTGCTTTTCAGTGCCCGATCCACCTTCACGCCAACGACCGGCAATGGGTGATGCGGCCGGACCCGGCCATCCGATTCTGGGATGCCGAATCGCTTTCGCTCGCGCCAGGCCTTACGCTCATCTGCTGCGGCGGCCATTTTGCCGGTGGGACCGTGCTGCACTGGGCCGATGGCGCGGAAGGGAAAGGCGCACTGCTTTCCGGTGATATCCTCCAGGTCCTGCCGGATCGGCAGCATGTCTCCTTCATGCGGAGCTACCCCAATTACTGGCCGCTCTCCGCACCCGCGGTGCGTCGCATCGTAGCCGCGCTCACGAACGTCACATTCGACGCGATCTATGGCGCGTTTGCCGACCGCGAAATTGGGAGCGGAGGCCGCCAGGCGCTCGAAGCCTCGGTGGTGCGCTACCTCGCCGCAATCGAGGGCGATGGCAGCGCCGAGCTTCAATAGCAAGGGGCCGAAAAGGAAGGCATAGAGGGTGTCATGCACCTTGATGAAATGTCGAAAAGGAAAGGAAGAGCCTTCTTTTTCTGAAGGAAAAGAAGCAAAAAGACTTTTCTCCGTTTTCTGGACCCTCCGCCACTTCGGGACTCCGAATGAAAGAATAGAAGTCTTCCGGATGACTTGTGGCGCGAGGAATCCTGGAAGATTAATAACACGCTTCCGGGCCCCGGAGGGGGTATCGGAAGCGGAGCCTCTGGGGCTCAGCTCACGGCCACCATCAGCGTCGCCGTCAACCCACCCTGTCGGAGGACGGCTTGCCCGGCTCGAATGAGCAGGGCAGTCTGCGCCGCCCAAGGAGAGGGGAAAAATGCCGCGACGGAAAGCCGAAGACTTGCGCAGCCATCGCTGGTTCGGCGCCACCGACCTGCGCAGTTTCGGCCATCGCAGCCGAATGATGCAAATGGGCTATGCGCCGGCGGATTGGGCCGGCAAGCCGGTGATCGGCATCCTCAATACCTGGTCGGACCTCAACCAGTGCCACCAGCATTTTCGCACCCGCGCCGAGGAGGTGAAGCGCGGCGTGTGGGAGGCGGGCGGGCTGCCGCTCGAAATCCCGGCACTCGCTGTCTCCGAACAGTACATGAAACCGACCTCGATGCTTTATCGCAACCTGCTGGCGATGGAGGTCGAAGAGATCGCGCGCAGCCAGCCCTTCGATGCGCTGGTGCTGATGGGCGGCTGCGACAAGACCACACCCGGCCTCATCATGGGCGCTCTTGCCGTCGATCTGCCCTCGATCTTCCTCCCCGCCGGGCCAATGCTGCGCGGCTATTGGGCCGGGCACACGCTCGGCTCGGGCTCGGATGCATGGAAATACTGGGACGAGCTCCGCGCCGGCACGATCACCGAGGATGACTGGAAAGGGGTCGAGACAGGGATCGCCCGCTCCTGGGGGACCTGCATGACGATGGGCACGGCGAGCACGATGATGAGTGCCGTCGAGACGCTCGGCCTCGCCCTGCCTGGCAGCTCTTCGATCCCCGCCCCGGATGCCAATCACGCCCGGATGGCAACGGCGGTCGGGCGCCGCATCGTCGAGCTTGCCTGGAACGACGAGCGGCCCTCGCGGCTTCTCACCGCCGGGAGCTTCGACAATGCGGCAACGGTCTCGCTCGCCCTCGGCGGCTCGACCAATGCCGTTGTCCATCTGATCGCGATGGCACGCCGCGCCGGCATCCCGCTCGATCTCGATCGCTTCGACGCGCTCTCCCGCACGACACCGCTGCTTGCCAATATCCGCCCTTCGGGCACGTACCTGATGGAGGATTTCTATTACGCGGGCGGCCTTCGCGCGCTGATGGCGCGGCTTTCCGACCTCCTCGACCTCTCCCAGCGCACCGTCGGGGGTGCAACGCTTGGCGAGGCGGTCGCAGGCGCAAAAGTCTTCAATGACGAGGTCATCCTACCGCGCAACAACCCGCTTAAGCCGGACGCCGGGCTCGCCGTGCTGCGCGGCAATCTTGCCCCCGATGGCGCGGTGATCAAGGCGAGCGCGGCCGATCCCAAGCTGCTGTGCCACACCGGCCCGGCGGTCGTGTTCCGCGACTATAACGACATGGCGAAGCGGATCGACGATCCCGATCTGCCGGTGAGCGCCGATTCGGTGCTGGTGCTGCAGAATGCCGGTCCGGTGGGAGGCCCCGGCATGCCGGAATGGGGCATGCTGCCACTGCCCAAGAAGCTCCTGCGCCAGGGGGTGCGGGACGTGGTGCGCATCTCGGATGCGCGCATGTCGGGTACGAGCTATGGTACCTGCGTGCTGCATGTTGCGCCGGAAAGCGCGGTCGGTGGCCCGCTCGCCCTTGTCGAGGACGGCGATGCGGTGACGCTCGACGTGCCCGGCCGCCGCCTCTCCCTCGATGTGCCGGAGGCCGAGCTCGCCCGCCGCCGCGCTGCTTGGACGGCGCCGCCCGCGCACTACGTGCGCGGTTTCGGCCTGCTGCACACCCGCGAGGTTCGCCAGGCAAACGAGGGCTGCGACTACGCGATCCTCGAGGGCGCGGCAGACCTCCGCATGCGCACACCCGAGCCCGAGATCCACTGAGATGCGCGCTGCCACCAGGCTTGCCCTGCTTCTGCTTGTTGCCGCTGGGCCTGCGCGTGCCGCGACGATTCTCCATCTCTCTGCAACAGCGACCGTTAGTGTCATGCCGGACCTGCTCCGCGCGGAGCTGGCTGCCGAGGCCCATGCTGGCTCGCCGGTAACGGCTCAGAACGAGGTCAATTCCATGATTGCGAAGGCGCTGGCCGCGGCGCGCGCGGTTCCCGCGGTCACCACATCGACCGGGACCTATTCCGTCTGGTTCGCAACCGACCCGCATCCGCAATGGGACGCGCGGCAGACGCTTGTGCTCGACGCCCACGACGGCGCCGCGCTGCTTGGCCTGGTCGGCGAGCTCCAAGGCGAGGGGCTCGCGGTCTCCGCGCTCGCCTGGCAGCTCGCGGACAAGACCATGGAAGCAACGCGCGAGAAGGCCCAGGCGATGGCCCTTGCCGAGCTCAAGGGGAAGGCCGAGGCGGCCGCAAGAGTGCTTGGCATGCATTTCATGGGATTCCGGGAGATCTGGCTTGCTCAGGCGGAGCCGCCGACACCCATTCAGCCCATGATGCTGATGGCCGCGCGGGGCGTGCCTCCGAATGCAGTCCCCGCTGAGACGTCGGTCACCGCGACGGTTCAGGCCGACGTCACCCTCGATGGGCCGTGATGCTCCGTTGATTGCCTCCCCCTGCGGCGCCATGTAAGCCGTTACAGGACGTCGAAGTGGGCTGGAACGTGTCGGACAGGCCTTCAGGCAATGCAGGCGGCACAAGGAAGCGGAAGCGAGGGGCGAAGAGCCTGCTCGCCGATGTGGCCCGCCTCGCCGAGGTCTCGACGGCCACTGCTTCGCGCGCGCTCAACAAGCCCGCCATGGTGAGCGCCAGTCTGCGCGCACGCATCGGCGCGGCGGTGGAGACCCTGCAATACCGGCCGAATATCGCCGCACGGATGCTCGCCGCCCAACGCTCATGGACGGTGAGCGCGATCGTTCCCACGATCCAGAACAACGTCTTCGCCTCCGGGCTCGAGGCGATTCAGGCCCGCCTCGAAGAAGGGGGCTACACGCTGCTCATCGGATCCACCGGCTTCGATTCGCGCCGCGAGCTCCACCTCACCGAAGCCTTTCTCGCCCGCGGGGTGGACGGTCTGATCTATATGGGCGCTTCGCACCTCGGGGAGGTTTATGCGGCGCTCGAAAAGAGCCGTGTGCCCTTCGTCAATCAGGGCGTGTTCGAGCCGGAGGGGGCCTACCCTTGCGTCGGGTTCGACAACCGGGAGGCGGGCATACTCGCAGCCCGGCATTTGCTTGGCCTTGGCCACCGCCTCATCGGGATGGTCGCGGGGATCGCGCAGGGCAATGACCGCGCTGCCGGCCGGATCACGGGTGTGAGAGAAGCCTTGGCCGCAGAGGGCGATTCGAACTGGTGGGCGCCGATCGTCGAGCAGCCCTACACGATCGAGGGCGGGCGGAGCGGATTTCGCGCCCTCATGGCCGGCGCTGTGCGGCCAAGCGCGATCGTCTGCGGAAATGACATCATCGCTCAGGGTGTGCTGTTCGAAGCCAGGGAACGCGGGATCGCGGTCGGGCGGGAACTCTCAATCATAGGTTTCGGCGACCTCGAGCTCTCTGGCCAGCTCGGATTGTCCTCCGTCCGCGTCCCGACCGCGGAAATGGGACGGCTCGCTGCGGACTACGTGCTGAAGCGGCTTGCCGGTGAAACGCCGCCCCACGCGACTCACGTCAATATCAGCATTGTCGTCCGCGCCTCGACAGCACCGCCGCTCTGAAAGGCCGAGAGGCGGCTTGGCTCCCGCTGAAACCTGAGCTTTCCGGAGATTCGGAACTCCCGTCGCCTCTCGGCTTTCAGGGCGCCGTGACCGCGCCGCCGATGGCGCCGACAGCGCCGCCGATCAGCGCGCCGGTAGCAGGCTTGCCGCCGGTGGCCGCAGCGATGCCGGCACCGGCGCCGGCACCAATCGCTCCGCCCGTGAGCGCACGTGTTCCCGGGCTGTACCCGCAGCCGGCAAGCCCAAGCGCGAGGCTGCCGAGGAGGAATGGTACGAGAAGCTTACGGATCATTCCTGATTGTCCTTTTCCAGTCGTGGCCCGCCTGCGCGTGAGCCATTCGGTCTCCCTTTCCCCCAGCTACGGCCATGGGCAGGGCGAAGGCACGCAGAAAGCCACGCGGAGCAGCGAATATCACGGTTCCGTCGACATCGTCTGCCCAAGGGTAGGCACCTGATGCCCGCCTGGAAAGGCCCACGCCGACGATGCGTCCGTCATGCTCCGGTGGCCTGCCGCCGGCGCCCCTGGGCGAGGCGGACGGCCAGGCTCAGGCCGGGGGGGGCACCGGCTGGCAGCTCGGCGCCGGCCTCTTGCTGCTGGCACGGCTGCTTCTGCTGACCATCTCGCGCCTCGCGAGATGGCCTTTGGCGATACCGGGTAGCCGGCGGTTGGTCTTGGCTCCCCGCCCGAAACCGTCCGAATTCAATCTGCGGCCGCGAGACCCGGGACAGGCCAAGCCTCTCATGTGCGGAAGCAGGAAGCCAACAGTGAAAAATCTTCCGACACGGAATTAACACTTGCTTTTCGCATGTGCACCATTTACGGACGCGTTAACAGATCAGTTAACGATGTCTGAACGAGCGCCCCGCCTTCCTGTGCGCTCCGGAAGACTGGCGGTGAGGGGATCTCATGCCGTCTGTATCGGTTCCATCCGGCATCAACTTCGACTTCCAGATGGCCTTCGCCAGCAATTCGGATTTCCAGCTCGCCCAACAGCTGGCGAATACATTGCTGGTCCCGTCCCAGGACGGAACCGAGACATTCCAGTTCTACACGGCGAACAATCAATCGATCTCCACGGTGCCCGGCGGCAATACCGGCGTGCTTGCGATCGTCGAGACGCTGCTCCCTCTCACCGCGCCAGTCACTGTCCCATCCAGCTATCATTTCACCGCGATCGAGACCTACAACGGCTTCACGAGTGTCCAGGGGAATGGCGGCGAGAATCAGAGCGTCCTGATCTCTTCGGTCGCCGGCGTCGAGTTCAACACCGGAGGCGGCTCCGGCACCGTCGTTTCCGGACAGGGCAACAATCTGATCGGCACCCCCACTTCTGGCGGTGGCAATTACCTCATCGTCGGCGGGCCCGGTAATGAGACGATCACCGCCTTTACCGGCAATAATGTGATCAGCACCGGCGGTGGCTCGAACCTGGTCGGGCTCGAGAACGGCAATGACACGGTCTCCCTCTCCGGCAACAACGACACCGTCGTCGCGTCCTCGGGGAACGACACCATCTCGGTCAGCGGCAATGATTCGGCTTTGATCTTCGGCGGCTCCGGCAATCTCACGTTCATCAACGGCTCCGCGCCCTCCACGGTCGTCGGCGGCACGGGGAGTGAGACCATCCAGGGTGGCGCTGGCGGCGGCCTCTATCAGGGCGGGTCTGCCGGTCACAATTCGATCTCCGGCGGCACCGGGCAGGCCACCATCTTCGGCGGCGGCTCGGGTGATACGCTCGCCGCCGGCGGCAGCCTTGGCGACAAGCTGGCCGCAGCTTCGGGCAACGAGACCCTCACCAGCGCCAATTCCCATGGCCTCGACTCGATGTATGGCGGCAGCGGGCAGGACGCGATGATTGCCGGCGCCGGCGGCGACATCATGTTGGGCGGCTCGGGGGCAACGAATTTCCAGTTCGTCAAGGGGCTGACCAACGCAGCGAGCACCTACGACGTTTACAACTACCACTCCGGCGACGTCGTCACCCTGTCCGGCTACACCGGCACCCCGACCGAGACCTCGGCCGGCGGCAACACCGTCCTCGGCCTCTCGGATGGAACCAAGATCACCTTCGTCGGCGTGAGCAGCGGCAGCTCGCTCAATATCGAGACTTGATCGGCCGGCCCGACCGGGTCAGCTTGAACATGGTTCGGGGCCCGGGATGCCGGGCGCCGGGCTATCGGGCTGACCAGCGGTGCGGGGAAAGATGCGGATACTTCTTACCGGCGGGTGCGGCTTCATAGGCTCGGCAGTGGTGCGGCACCTTATCCGCACAAGCGACCACAGCGTCGTGAATATCGACAAGATGACCTACGCTGCCTCCGAGGACGCTCTGGAGGAGGCACGAGAGAGTTCCAGGCACTTCCTGATCCGTGCCGATATCACCGACGCCGAGGCCATGCGGGCCGCCTTCGCCACCCATAAGCCCGATGCCGTGATGCATCTCGCGGCCGAGAGTCATGTGGATCGCTCGATCGACGGTCCGGGTGATTTCGTCCAGACCAACATTGTCGGCACTTATGTTTTGCTGGAGGCCGCGCGCGCCTACTGGTCGCAGCTCGGCCCCGACGCGAAGGCCCGCTTCCGCTTCCATCACATTTCCACGGACGAGGTGTTTGGCGCCCTCGGCTCTGAGGACCCACCCTTCACGGAAGAGACCGCCTATTCCCCCCGCAGCCCCTATGCCGCCTCCAAGGCGGCTGCTGATCATCTCGTGCGTGCCTGGTTCCACACCTATGGCCTGCCAACCCTCGTCTCCAACACCACCAACAATTATGGCCCCTGGCAGTTTCCGGAGAAGCTGATCCCGCTGGTCACGCTCAATGCCCTCGAGGGCAAGCCCCTGCCGGTCTACGGGCGGGGCGAGAACCGCAGGGACTGGCTCTATGTCGAGGATCATGCCGAAGCGTTGGTGCGTGTGCTCGAGGGGGGCGAGCCGGGCGGCACCTACTGCATCGGAGGGCGCTCGGGGCGAAGCAACCTTGAAATCGTGCAGACGATCTGCGCCCTGCTCGACGAGATCGTTCCCGATCCCGCCGGACCTCGCGCTCGGTTGATCCGCTTCGTCACCGACCGGCCCGGCCACGATTTCCGCTACGAGATCGACCCCGGCGCGACGGAGGCCGCACTCGACTGGAAGCCTTGCCACGACCTCACCCTGGGTCTGCGCCGAACGCTTACATGGTACCTCGACAACCGAGAATGGTGGGAAACGATCCGCTCTGGGCGCTATGCCGGCCAGCGGCTCGGTACCGCAGCATGAGCATCGTCAAGGGAATCCTGCTCGCCGGCGGCTCCGGCACGCGGCTGCACCCGATGACGCTGGCGGCCTCGAAGCAGCTCTTGCCTGTCTATGACAAGCCGATGGTCTATTACCCTCTCTCCACGCTGATGCTCGCCGGCATCCGCGACATCCTGTTGATCTCCACGCCCCAGGACCTGCCGCAGTTTCGCCGGCTGCTCGGTTCGGGCGAGCGCCTCGGCATCCGCTTCACCTATGCCGAGCAGCCGCGGCCGGACGGCATCGCCCAGGCTTTCCACATCGGTGCCGAATGGCTGAACGGCGAGCCGGTGGCGCTCGCGCTCGGCGACAACCTTGTCCATGCCGATCATCTTTCAACGCTGCTGCGCCGGGCCGCTGCCCGCGATGACGGGGCTACCATCTTCGCCTATCAGGTACGGGACCCAGAACGTTACGGCGTCATATCATTTACCGAGGACGGCCGCGCCACCGATATCGTCGAGAAGCCCCCCGCGCCTCGGTCCAACTGGGCGGTCACCGGCCTCTATTTCTACGACGGACGCGTTGGCGAGTATGCGCGCAACCTGAAGCCCTCCGCGCGCGGCGAGCTCGAGATCACAGACCTCAACCGCATCTATCTTGAGGCAGGCAGGCTGCATGTCGAACGCCTCTCGCGCGGCTGCGCCTGGCTCGACGCGGGCACGCCCGACTCCCTCATTCAGGCCGCAACCTTCGTGCAGACCATCCAGACGCGTGCGGGCATGCTCGTCGGCTGCCCTGAGGAAGTTGCGTTCCGCATGGGCTTCATTCATGCGGTCCAGCTGCGCGCCGAGGCGCGTCGTCTCGGCAAGACCGAGCTCGGCCGCGTTCTCGCGGAGCTCGCGGATAGCGCGCCGGGCCTCACGCTCGCATCGGACCGGAGCGTCGCGCAGGCCTGACCCGAAACGCACCCTTCCTGCCTAAAGCGTGTAGCGAATTTTTCGGGATTCTTCGCGCGATAAGTCACAAAGAGTGTTCTCTTTTAAAAAAAGAGAGCCAGAAAACTTTTATCCGTTTTTCGTCGATCGTTCGGAGTCTCGCGCCGGTGCCGGGTCCGGAAAACGGGGAAAAGTCTTTTTGCTTCTTTTTCCTTCAGAAAAAGAAGCCTGTTCCTTTTCAGCCCGACAGAAACGCCCTGATCGCTTCAATGCTGGTCCGGTCCGAAAGTGCCGGCGCGTGTCCGGCCTCGGGCACGATCAGGCTTTGCGCGCCGGAGGCGGCCATCTTCTGCAACGTATCGGGCAGCAGCAGATCGCTCTGCTCGCCGCGGATCGCGAGGATCGGAACACGGATGCGCTCCCACAACGGCCACAACTCGATGTCGTTGGGCTCCTGGGCGCGGATCGGTTCGGCGATCTTTGGATCGTAGTGCAGAGCCAGCTTTCCGTCCTGCACTGAGCGGGCGGAGAAGCGCGCCATGTGCGCCCATTCCGCGTCCGAAAGCTTGCCGAACGCCGCGTGAACCTGGCGCAGATAGGCCTCCAGCGCCGTAAAGTCGGGAAAGCTTTCGGGAACCGTCTTCATATAGTCGCGGATGCGGGTAAGCGCCGCTTTCGGGATATGCGGGCCGACATCGTTCAGCACCATGCGCGTGATCGGCTGGCCGGCCGCGGCGGCGATCATCATGCCGCATATGCCGCCGAGCGAGGTTCCGACCCACGTCACCGGCCGACCGATCGCGGCCAGAAGATGTGCGAGTGCCAGCACATAGATCGGCGGCTGGTAGAGATCGCCGCGCGGCAGCCATTCCGAGCGCCCGCGCCCCGGAAGGTCCGGCGCAATCACCAGAAATTGGTCCGAAAGCGCCTCCATCAGCGGATCGAAATCGCGCGCGTTGCGGGTGAGCCCGTGCACGCAGACCACCGGCTCCGCCGCCGGATTGCCCATCTCGACATATGCCATGCGATAGAAGGCCTCGCCGAGGAGGCAGCGCACCTCGCCCTGACGCGGCCACATCAGATGATGCCCTTGGCGCGCAAGGAGGCGAGATCTTCCTTGCCGAGGTCGAGCAGCGTGCCCAGCACCGCATCGGTGTGCTCGCCGAGCACGGGTGGCGGAACGCGGTAGTTCACTGGGCTTTCGGAAAGCCGCACCGGGTTTGCGATGAGCCGCACCTGCTCGCCCTCCGGCAGCGCCTCGTGCGGCATCGTGAAGACCATTTCGCGCGCAATGACCTGCGGATCGGCGAATACGTCCGAGAGCCGGTTGATCGGCCCGCAACCGATCTTGAGCGCCTCGAGCTTCTCGACCCACCATGCGGTCGGATGCTGGCGCATGACCGGGGTCAACGTATCGGTGACGAGCGCGCGGTTTTCGACGCGCTTGGCGTTGGTTGCGAAGCGCGGGTCGGCGAGCAGATGCGCGAGCGAGAAGCTCTCGCAGAAGCGGACGAAGGTTGCGTCATTGCCGATCGAGAGCACGATATGCCCATCCGCCGTCGGGAAGACCTGATAGGGGACGATGTTCGGGTGCTGATTGCCGAGCCGCGGTGGATTTTCGTTGGTGGCGAGATAATTCATGCCCTGGTTTGCAAGCCAGGCGACATGCGCATCGAGCATCCCGATATCGATTGCCTGTCCGCGCCCGCTCACCTCGCGCTCGCGCAAAGCCGCGAGAACACCGATGCAGCCATAGAGCCCGGCGAAAAGGTCGGCCACCGGCACACCCACCTTCTGCGGCAACCCATCCGGCTCTCCTGTCAGGCTCATCACCCCGCCCATCGCCTGGATCAGGCTGTCATAACCGGGCCGCGGCGCATAAGGCCCGGTTTGGCCGAAGCCGGTGATGGAGCAATAGATCAAGCGCGGAAACTCGATTTTCAGATCGTCATAGCCGAGACCGTATTTCGTGAGCGCACCGACCTTGAAGTTCTCGACGAGCAGGTCGCAGCCCGCGATCAGCCGCCGCGCGATGGCCTGGCCCTCGGGCTTCGCGATATCGAGCGTGACCGACTTCTTGTTGCGGTTGACGCCGACGAAATAAGCGCTCTCCCCGGTTCCCGGAATGCAGGGCGGGGCGAAGCCGCGCGTGTCATCGCCAGCGCCGGGCCGTTCGATCTTGATCACCTCCGCGCCGAGATCACCCAGCATCTGCGTGCAGGTCGGGCCTGCCAGAACGCGCGTGAGATCGAATACGCGGATCCCCCTCAGAGGGCCCGTCGCTTCAATGCAGTCCATCCACCCCTCTGCCTTGCCGACCCGGGATCGCGGGTCCATCCTGCTTCGATCGCTGACAAGGTCAAGCGAGCCCCGGAGGAAAACCCGATGTCTCCATGCCATGCCAGACCCCCGCGGTCCGGACGATGAAGATCACCGACGTCACGCTCACCCTGTTCGCCTGGGACGATATCCCCGCCACGTTCTATGCGCAAAGCTCGGGCCGGCCGGCAGGCGGAGCGAGCGATCTCGGGTTGCTGCGCATCCTCACCGATGAGGGGCTCGAAGGCCACGCCTTCCTTGGCTCCTCCTCCTGGCCCGCAAGCCAGGATGGCGCGGGCCTGATCCGTTTCCTCAAGCCGCTTCTCGTCGGTGCTGATCCCTTGGAGCGCGAGCGCCTCAACCGGCTGCTTTGGCAGCGCAGCCGCCAAGCCACCATCCGCAGCATCGGTGCGGTCGATGTCGCGCTCTGGGACCTTGCCGGCAAGATCGCCGGCCTGCCCATTCACAGGATGCTTGGCTCTTTCCGCGCCGGCATCCCGGCCTATGCGAGCTCGCAGGTCCTTCCCTCCGCCTCCGCCTATGTCGATCAGGCGCGCGAGATCAAGGCTGCCGGCTGGGCTGCATACAAGATCCATCCCCCGCAGCGCCCGGCCGAGGACATCGCCGTCTGCGAGGCCGTGCGTCAGGCGGTCGGCGAGTCCTATCCGCTGATGCTCGATTCGATCTGGACCTACGCTTACCCGGAGGCGCTCCGTGTCGGCCGCGCCATCGAGCAGCTCGATTTCCATTGGTACGAGGATCCGCTCGCGGACCAGGACATCTACAATTACGTCAAGCTCAAGCAGAAGCTCGAAATTCCGATCGTCGCCACCGAATATCCCGCGCACGGGCTCGAGGCTTATGTTCCCTGGCTGATGGAGCGCGCGACCGACGCGTTGCGCGGGGATGTCGCGGTGAAGGGCGGAATCACCACGCTGATCAAGGCGGCGCATCTCGCCGAGGCGTTCCGCCTCGACTACGAGGTGCATCATGGCGGCAATTCGCTCAACAACCTTGCCAATCTTCACGTCATCCTGGCAATCCGCAACACCTCCTTCTTCGAGGTTCTGCTTCCGGATGCCGCGCAGAAATACGGCCTTGCCGAAGACATCACCGTGGACGCAAACGGGTTGGTCCACGCGCCCGTTGGCCCGGGTCTCGGTGCGGCAATCGATTTCGAGCTCGTCAAGGCGAAGACGATCTCCGTGTTGAGCTGACCGGCGCTCTGCCGCTTGACGGGGCCCCAACGCGCTGCACGCGTCGGGGGCCACGCACCTCAATCCAATTTGTCACGCTTTCTTCTTATCGACTTCCTTGAACACTTCGACAGCTGTCTTGAAGGCGTCGAGGCCGGCCGGAATCCCACAATAGACGCAGGCCTGCAGCAGAATTTCCTTGATCTCGTCGCGCGTCACTCCATTGGTCAGGGCAGCGCGCATGTGCAGCTTGAGCTCGTTCGGGCGGTTGAGCGCCGTCAGCATTCCGAGATTGAGCATGCTGCGCTGTTTGCGGCTGAGCCCGGGCCGGGTCCAGATTTCGCCCCAGGCCATCTCGGTCGTGATCTTCTGGAAGGCGCGGAAGAATTCGTCGGCATTGGCAAGCGAGCCATCCACATACTCGGCGCCCAGCACTTCCCGCCGCACCTCGAGCCCCTTCTTGAAGAGCGCGCTCGAATATTCCGGATGATCTGGATGCTGGGCCATCGTCTTTTCCCTCCCGTTTTGGCGGCCGGAGCGTAGTGGCTGGCCCTGCGAGCGGCAAGCTGCTTGACTGGCCGCGCCAGGGGAAAGAGTCCGGGGAGGAGCCGATCCATGACCGTGCAAGCTGCCTACGAGGTTTTCGCACTCCGCTACGCCACGCTCGCAGCCCGCACCCAGGGGGACAATTTCATATTCCCGGACGATCACGCGGCGCCAATGCCGATCGACTATTTCATCTGGGCGATCCGTGGCGAAGGGCGCACGATTGTGGTCGATACCGGCTTCACCTCGGAGTCCGGAATCGCCCGCGGCCGCGCGTTTCTCCATTCCCCCGATCTTGCGCTGAAGGCCGCAGGGATCGACCCCGCCGACGTGCCGGATGTGATCCTCACCCATCTCCATTGGGACCATGCCGGCAATTGGCAGATGTTTCCCGGAGCACAGTTCCATCTCCAGGACACCGAGATGGCCTATTCCACGGGCCGCTGCATGTGCCACGGAGTCTTTCGCCGGGCGATGGACGTGGAGAATGTTCTGGATGCGGTCCGCAACGTCTTTGCCGGACGCGTCGCCTTCCATGACGGGACCGACGAAATCGCGCCTGGCGTTACGCTCCATCTGATCGGCGGGCATTCCGGCGGATTGCAGTCGGTGCGCGTGCCGACCGCCCGCGGCTGGGTCGTGCTCGCCTCCGATGCGACGCATTTCTGGGCGAACATCCAGCAACGGAATCCTTTCCCGCTGGTCGTCGATGTCGCGCGCATGATGGAAGGATTTCGCATTCTCGAATCTCTTGCGGATGGCCCGGACCACATCATTCCGGGTCACGATCC
>JASHRV010000393.1 GCA_030037175.1 Acetobacteraceae bacterium | reverse complement strand
CGCCCCGAGATCCAACACCGTCACGTACCATCCGATGTGAAGCGGCAGCATCTTCGCGCCCACCAGGTCGCACACCGCATTGTGCCCGGCGAAGCGCCCCATCGGCCGCGCATGCTGGCACGACATCACCGAACTGTGCGCCCCGTCGATCGCAAGCCACGCGCAATCGCCGGCCGCGAACTCCGCGCCCATCCCCTTCACCTTGAGGCATTCATCCACCGCGATCCGCCCGAGCCCGTCGCGCGCGCCCGGAAAACGCGCCGTCAGCGGATGCGCGCGCATCCCGCAGCACCAGATGATCGTTTCAGCCTCGATCCGTTCTCCACCCGCAAGCATCGCCCCGCCCGCGTCGATCGCGGCCAGCGCCACCCCCGGCCGCGCCTCGACCCCGAGCGCGCCCAGCGCCTCGTCGATCACCGCGCGCGCCTCTTCGCCCATGTCGGAGCCGATCCACCGCGCACGGTCCGCCAGGATCACCCGCTCGCCCCCGAACGAGGCGAACCTCGCCGGCATCTCGGCGGCCACCTCGATCCCGGTCAGCCCCCCGCCGATGACGAGCACCGTCCCGCGCCCGGCCGAAGCGGGCCGCGCCCGCAGCCCCGCGAGATGCACGCCGAGCCGCGCCGCGCCCTCGTACGTATCGACATCGAACGCAAATTCCGCGAACCCCGGCAGGTCCGGCCTCGCCACCTCGCTCCCGAGCGCGAAGACCAGCCGGTCATATCCCATCGGCTCCGCGAGCCCCTCGACCGCGACCGCGCGCCGCCCGAAATCGATATCCCGCACCGCGCCCCGCACGCGCCGCACGCCGATCGGCGAGAGAACCTCGTCGAGCCCCACGCGCGCCTCGCAAATCCCCCGCTCATAGTTGCGCACCCGGATCGCATGAAAATCCGTGCGATCGACAAGCACGATCTCGAGCTTCCAGGGCGCGATCCCGAGCTCGTCGCGCTTGCGCGCCGCGCCCACCGCGCTCCACAGCCCGGCAAATCCCCCGCCAAGAACGACGATCCTCTCCATCGCGCGCTAGACCGCGATCCCCCGCCACGCCGCCGCCAGCACGCCTTCGCCCACCAGCACGCCGCCCGCGACCCGGTTCACCGCCCGCCCCGCCCGCCGCGTGCGGATGAAGCGGCGGAACCGCGCCCCGAACAGCGAATAGCTCCCATCCACCGCGAGCCCCACCGCCAGCACGCTCGGCACCATCACCGCGAGCTGCCCCGAAAGCCCCGCGCGCGGATCGAGAAATTGCGGCACGAACATCATGAAAAAAAGCACGGATTTCGGATTGAACACGGTCGTCAGATAGGCGTGCAGGAAAATCCGCCCGCGCGAGCGCGCCGGAACCGCCGCGCCCTCATCCTCCACCGAAGGCGGCGCGCGCCACAGCCGCACGCCCAGAAACACGAGATAGGCGCAGCCCGCGAGCTTCACCACCTCGAAGGCCGCCGCCGAGGCCGCGAGCAGCGCCCCGATCCCGCCCAACGCCGCCACCAGGCACGTCGCATCGCCGAGCGCGGTTCCCGCCACCACCGCGAACGCGCTCCGCCGCCCCTGCCCGAGCGCATAGGAAACGACCAGCAGAACAACCGGCCCCGGTGTGACCGCCATGACCGCATAGGCGAGCGTGAAGGCAATCCAGCTCGTGAGATTCATTGCAACCCTCCACGCTCTCCATTCTGCCGCGCGATCCACGCCTCCGGCGATCGCGCAGTTTGTTTTGCCGCGCGATTCACGCCTCCGGTGAATTCACCTCCGGCGATCGCGCAGTTTGTTTTGCCGCGCGATTCACGCCTCCGGTGAATTCACCTCCGGCGATCGCGCTTCTCACGCGAACTCATACGCATCCATCCGCAGGAACCCATACTCCACGGAACTGTGCAAACGCTTCGCACCCGCCGCCGCCCCCGCCGCGCCCAGCGCCACATAGAGCGGCAGCAGATGCTCCTCGGTCGGATGCTCGTCCGCCGCATGCGGCGCAAGCCGCCGGTACTCGACCAGCCCCTCTACGTCATGGGCACGGATATGCGCATCCATCCACGCCGAGAACTCCGCCACGTCTTCCGTCTCCGGCGCGTCGATCCCCGGCCGCCCCACCCGGAAGCGGCGCAGATCGTGTGTGAAGCTGCCGCTGCCGAGCACCAGAATCCCCTCCGCGCGCAGCCCCGCCAGCGCCTCGCCCAGCATCAGATGATGCCTCGGCCCGAGCGCGGTCTGCACCGAAAGCTGCAAGACCGGAATATCCGCCGCCGGATAGGCAAGACAGAGCGGCACCCACGCCCCATGATCGAGCCCGCGCGCGCGGTCGATCCCGGCCGCGAACCCGGCCGCCGCGAGCCGCGCCGCGACATCCTCCGCGATCTCCGGCGCCCCCGGCGCGGGATAGGAAATCGCAAACAGCGCCTCGGGAAATCCGAAGAAATCATGGATCGTCTCGTTGCGCCCAACCGCGTTCACCATCGGCGCCGCCGTCTCCCAATGCGCCGAAACCACCAAAATCGCCCGCGGCCGCGGCAGCATCGCCCCAAGCCCGGCCAGGAAATGCCGCGCCTTCGTCTCGCTGATCGCCGTCATCGGCGAGCCATGGCTCAGATAAAGCGTGGGCATCATCGTCCCGATCCTCATGCTCTTCCCCCTATTCTATTTCTATCCGGGGAAGCCGCGTTCAGGCGGAGGCCGCCTGCCCGGTCAGCCCCCCACCCGCACCGGCGCCTTGAACAGATGATTGTCGATCGTCTGCAGCTCGATCTCCGAGCCCGGCGCCACCACCTCGCCCGCAACCGCCGGCAGCGTGATCCGCGCCCGCGCGCCCATCCCCGCCGCCAGGC
>JASHRV010000392.1 GCA_030037175.1 Acetobacteraceae bacterium | reverse complement strand
CCATGTGGTGCAGGCCCGAGCCATCGTCGGTATCGCCGATATACATGCCCGGGCGCTTGCGCACGGCATCGAGCCCGCGCAGCACCGAGATCGCAGCCGCGTCATATGCCTGATGGTCGGGCTGAACGGGCTCAAGAGGTCTGGCGGCATTTCCAGACATGCCGGCGCGATACTCCTTTTTCGGCTATCGGGGACATGGGGGACTATAGGCCCCGCCGCGCCGCGGGCCCAGGGGTATAGGTGCGGTTTGCGTGCGGCCGGGGTTATTCCGAGGGGTGGCGATTCGGGGCTCGGCGGGTCCTAATCGGTTTCTTCGAGGCTGAACTGATCGGCCTCTTCATCATAGGAATATAGTTCGCCGTAGCGGCCCCACGAGATCACCGTGCGCAAAGTATCGCGCGCATAGTCGGGCGACATGTGGTCCTCGAGCTCGTCGCGGAATCGCTCGGCCGAGGCACGGTGGTTCCAGCGCTCCTCCAGCACCTGGCGGATGGTGGCGGCCAGCGGCACATAGGCGCGCAGCGCGGTCGCGAACATGGCCTTGCGGGTGTCGGTGTCCGCCGCGGCGAAGCGGCGGCCGGCCTCGGTCAGGCGGATATCGCCTTCCTCGAGCTCGGCGAAGCGCAGCAGGGCCAGAGCCTCGCCGAGCGGCAGCAGCTCGTCCGCCTCGAGCTGCAGGGCGGCGGCGAGCGCCGGCAGGTCCGCCCGCCCCTCATAGGGGGGAGCCGCGAGGCTCTCGATCATGCCGGCCAAGAGGTTGGTCGAGACCGGATGGAGGGCCTGGCTGATGGCCGGGACGGGCTGGGCCGTCACCCGCGTTTCGGCGGACGGGGTCCGGCGGGTCATCAGCGCGTAGATATCGTCCACCATCTGGCGGAAGGCCGGATCGAGCCGGTTGCGCGGATGCGGGAACGGGACCCGGAGCTCGCTCGCGATCCGGCCCGGGTTGGACGAGAAGACGAGAATACGGTCGCACATCAGGACCGCTTCCTCGATATTGTGAGTGACCATCAGCATCGACTTGATGGGCAGCCTGCCTTCCGACCAGAGATCGATCAGGTCGGTGCGGAGCGTTTCGGCGGTGAGCACGTCGAGCGCGCTGAAGGGCTCGTCCATCAGCAGCAGATCGGGATGGACGACGAGCGCCCGGGCAAGCCCGACCCGCTGGCGCATGCCGCCCGAGAGCTCCTTGGGATAGGCGCTGTCGTAGCCGCCCAGACCGATGAGGTCGATCGCCTCCTCGGCCCGTTCCTGCCGCTCGGACAGCGGCAGACCCAGCGCCTCCAGGCCGAGCTCGACATTCTCGCGCACCGTGAGCCAAGGGAAGAGCGCAAAGCTCTGGAAGACCATGGCGATGCCTTCCGCCGGCCCGTGCAGCGACGAGCCGCGCCAGCGGACCTCCCCGTCCGTGGGCTTCAGAAGGCCGGAGACGACGCGGAGCAACGTCGATTTCCCTGACCCTGACCGTCCGAGCAGGCCGACGATCTCGGCCTCGGCGATCGCGAGATCCACCTTGTCGAGCACGAGCAGCTCGGTCGCGGCGTCCGTGCGGTAGGACTGGCGGCAGTTATGAACCTCGAGCAAGGGTGAGTGGGTGACGACGGTATCCATCCGGGGCCTCCCTCGTGTCCTGTCCGTTTCTTTGGCGGCGCCATTGCTGTCAAGCAAAGGTTGCATGCCCCGGATCGATACGCCGACCGACGGAGAAGCCGAAGCCATCCGCGAGAGCCCCAGGCGAACATTCCCAAGCAATCTCTGAATTCCTCGCGCGCTAGCCGAAAGTCGCCCGGCGACGGGCAAAATCGTAGAGCGGCCGCCAGAAGAGCCGGTTGACGACGATCACGAAGCCCGACATCACGGCCACGCCCAGAACGATGTGCGCGGTGTCGCCCTGGTTCGTGGCCTCAGCGATATAGGAGCCGAGGCCGCGGGCGACGAGCGTGGTTTTCCCCCAGGTCGCGACCTCGGCGACGATCGTGGTGTTCCAGGCGGCACCGGTCGCGGTGATCGCGCCGGTGATGAAATAGGGTAGTATCCCCGGGAGCATCACGCGGCGCCACCAGAGCAGGCCGCCGATATGAAAATTTGCAGCGGCTTCCTTGAGATCGCCCGGGAACGCGGCCGCCCCGGCGATCACGTTGAAGAGCACATACCATTGCGTGCCGATGATCATCAGCGGCGTGAGCCCGATGTTTGGATCGATATTGAAATGAACGACGACGACGACCACCAGCGGAAAAATAAGATTCGCGGGAAAGGCTGCGAGGAACTGAGCTGCCGGCTGAGAGAGACGGGCGAGCCGCGGCCGCAGCCCCATCCAGACGCCGATCGGCACCCAGACGGCCGCCGAGAAGAAGACCGCGAACAGCACCCGCGCAAGGCTGATCAGGCCGTCGATCAGAGTTTCGCCGAAGGCGGCAAGGGTGAGGCCGGTCGAGATGAAGACGATGATCCGCCAGAGCGCCGCGGCCACCAGCAGCGCAATGAAACCGAGCCAGATCGCATCGCCGAGGCGCGAGGGCGGACGGCGGGCGTAGGAACGCTGGCGACGCGGCGTCAGCCGGAGGCCGCCCACGGTGTCGAGCAAGGCGCCGACCGTGCGGCTGACGATACGAAGAAGATGGGTCCGGCGCATGAGCGCAAGAACCCAGGGTTCGGGTGGTGCGGCCGTGGCGGTGGTCTCGAAGCGGAATTTCGCCGACCAGGCGACCAGCGGACGAAACAGGAGCTGGTCATAGAGGAGAATGACGATGAGCATTGCCGCGATCGCCCAGCCGATCGCGCCGATATCCTGCTGTTGGAGCGCCAAGGCGACGAAAGATCCGATGCCGGGCAGCGACCAGGTATGGCTGCCGACGGTGATCGCCTCTGAGGCGACCACGAAGAACCAGCTTCCCGACATCGAAAGCATTGTGTTCCAGACGAGGCCGGGCATCGCGAACGGAACCTCGAGGCGCCAGAAGCGCTGCCAGGTGGAGAGGTGGAAGCTTTTCGCCGCCTCATCGAGATCGGCGGGAACCGTCGTCAGCGACTGATAGAAGCTGAAGGTCATGTTCCAGGCCTGGCTCGTGAAGATCGCGAAGATCGCGGCGAGCTCCACGCCGAGCACGCGCCCGGGGAAGAGGCCTACGAAGAAGACGACGGTGAACGAGAGAAAGCCGAGGATCGGGACAGACTGCAGAATGTCGAGCAGCGGGACCAGGATCATCTCGGCGCGCCTGCTTTTCGCGGCGAGCGTGCCGTAGGTGAAGGTGAAGACGATCGAAGCGACGAGAGCGGCGAACATGCGCAGCGTCGTCCGCACGGCGTAATAGGGCAGGAACGCGGGATCGAGATGCACCGTCACGGCACCCGGCGCCGAGAGCGGTGCGAGCGTGCCGCGCACCGCCGGCGTGATCGCCATGAGGGCGCCGAGCACGCAGGCGATGGCGACGAAGTCCCAGACGTTCGGCAGCCGCCGTCCGGCGGCCAGGGCGGGATAGGTGGTGCTCGACATTGGAAAGGCTCCCCCTCGAGGGGCGTGCGGATCGATGAGGCGGCGGGCGGGTGTGCAGGCCGCCTCTAGCCCGTTCCGCGCGCCCTGTCAGCACCCGCCTATGAGGGCGCGCGTTGCATTTCCGTGACGCGATGCCATCCCGCGCGGGAGCCTGTCATGCGCCCTGATGAAGTATTGAAAAGCAAGAATCTTCTTCTTCTGAAGAAAAGAAACAAAAGGACTTTTTCCGTTTTCCGGACCCGGCGCCGGCTGGAGACACCGAACGACGGACGAAAAACGGACAAGAGTTTTCTGGCTCTCTTTTTCAAAAGAGAACGCTCTTTAGATGCCAGTGCTCCCGAAACCGCCCTCGGCGCGCGCGGTCGGCTCAAGCGTGCCCACCTCATGCCAGGCGGCGCGCAGCACCGGGGCCACGACAGCCTGGGCGATCCGCATGCCGCGCGTGACGGTGAAGGGGGCATCGCCCATGTTGAGCAGGATGACCTGGATCTCGCCGCGATAATCCGCATCGATCGTGCCCGGGCTGTTCGGCAGCACGATGCCATGGCGAAGGGCGAGGCCCGAACGTGGGCGGACCTGCAGCTCGAACCCGGGCGGGAGCGCGATCCGAAGCCCGGTCGGCACGAGAGACCGTCCCGAAGGCGGAATGACGAGGGGGTCGGTGACGGCAGCCAGCAGGTCCATCCCGGCGGCGCCGTCGGTCGCGTAAGCCGGGAGCGGGAGGTCCGTGCCGTGCGGCAGGCGGAGGACGGAGATCCGCACGCTCATGCGCCGAGCGCTTCGGCGATGCGCAGCGCCAGCCGCCGTGCAACCTCCGCTTTCGGCAGGCGCGGCCATGTCTCGACCCCGGCTTCGCTCACCAGCAGCACCTCATTCTCCTCCCCGCCCATGATCCCTGAGCCGGCCGCGACATCGTTGGCAACGATCCAGTCGCAGCCTTTGCGCCGCCGCTTCGCCTCGGCGTTTTCCTTCAGATCATCGGTCTCGGCGGCGAAGCCGATCACGAGGCGCGGCCGGGCGGGACCAGGGGCCGAGAGGGTCGCCAGGATATCCGGATTGGGCACGAGGGTGAGCGAGGGCGGCGCGGCGCCGGGTTCCTTCTTGATCTTGTGGCCGGTGATATCAGCCACCCGCCAGTCGGCAACCGCGGCGGCGCAGATGGCGATGTCCGCCGGCAGCGCCGCCAAGCAGGCGGCGAGCATCTCGGCGGCGGTCTCGACCCGACGGACCGAAACGCCGGGCGGATCGGGCAGCGCCACCGGCCCCGAGACGAGCGTGACGCGGGCCCCGAGTGCTGCCAACGCGGCGGCGATCGCGTGCCCCTGGCGGCCGGAGCTGCGGTTGGCGATGTAGCGCACGGGGTCGATCGGCTCATGCGTCGGCCCGCTGGTGACGAGCGCATGCCGCCCGGCGAGCGGGCCCGAGGCGAGCCCAGAAGCAAGCATCGACCGGATGGCGGCGACGATGGCGGGCGGCTCGGCGAGCCGGCCGGGGCCGTACTCGTTGCAGGCCATCGGCCCCTCGTCCGGCCCGACCACCGCGACGCCGCGGCTGGCGAGCAGGGCGAGATTGGCGACCGTGGCCGGATGGAGCCACATGCGCACGTTCATCGCCGGGGCGACGAGCACGCGCTTGTCGGTGGCGAGCAGGAGGGTGGAGGCGAGATCATCGGCAAGCCCGGCCGCCATCTTCGCCAGGAGATCGGCGGAGGCCGGCGCGACGACCAGCAGGTCGGCGGCGCGTGAGAGCTCGATATGACCCATCCGGCTTTCGGCATCGAGCGAGAAGAGATCGGTCGAGACTGGATTCTCGGTCAGCGCCTGCAGCGAGAGGGCGGAGATGAATTTTTCCCCCGCGCGGGTGATGACGGCATGGACCACGACGCCCTCGGCGCGCAGTTGCCGCACCAGCTCGAGCGCCTTGTACGCGGCGATCCCGCCGGAGACGATCAGCAGGATTTTCTTGCCCGCGAGGCTTGCCGCTTCGTTCAAAGCCGCCAGCCGGAATGAATGGCGGCGATGCCGCCGGAAAGCCGCTCGATCGTGATGCGCGAAAACCCCGCCTCGCGCATCATGGCGGCGAGGGTCTCGGGGTCGGGAAAGGTGCGAATGCTCTCCGCGAGATAACGGTAGCTTGCCGCATCGCCGGCGACGCAGCGGCCAAGGGTGGGCAGGGCCGCGAAGGACCAGGCCTCGTAGAGCGGCACCAGGGCGGCGATCTCGAAACGGGAGAATTCAAGGCAGAAGAAGCGCCCGCCGGGGCGCAGGACCCGCCGCGCCTCGGCGAGCACGGACGCCTTGTCGGTGCAGTTGCGCAGGCCGAAGGCGATGGTGACGGCATGGAAGCCGCGATCCGGGAGGGGGAGGCGCTCGGCATCCGCGACGAGGAGCGAGAGCCCGGCGAGCCGCGCGCGGTCCACCGCCCGCCTGTGCGCGATCGCAAGCATCGCGGGGTTGATGTCGGAGAGGATGACGGGCCCTCCCCCTTCGTCCTGCCAAGCGAAGCTGATATCGCCCGTTCCGCTGGCGAGATCGAGCAAGGTCGCTGCGGGGCGTGGGGCGAGCAGGCTCACGAGCCGGCGCTTCCACAGCCGGTGAACACCGAGCGACATGAGGTCGTTCATCAGGTCGTAGCGGGGTGCCACGGAGGCAAAGACCGCCCGCACCATGCCGCTCTTGGCGGCACGCGGGACGGTCCGGTAGCCGAAGTCGGCGGTCGCGGGATTGTCGCTCATGCGGATGCAGCATAGCCTTCCCTCCTGCCATGCCGGAACTCCCCGAGGTCGAGACGGTGATGCGCGGGCTGGCGGCGCGGCTCACCGACCGGCGCATCGTGCGCGCACGAGCAGCGCGCGGTGATTTGCGCAGGTCCCTTCCCGCCCGGCTCGCCATGCGGCTCCGCGGCCGTGTTGTGACGGGATTCCGGAGGCGTGGGAAATATATCCTGATGCGGCTCTCGGGCGAGGAGAGCCTGCTCTTTCATCTCGGCATGTCGGGACGGATCAGGCTCACCACCGGGGATGCCGAGCCAGCCCCCCATGAGCATCTCGTTTTCGAGATGGATGACGGCACCCGGCTCGGCTTCATCGACCCGCGCCGCTTCGGTCTCGTCGATCTGCTGCCGACGGCGGAGGAAGAGAGTGATGCGCGGCTTGCCGGGCTTGGCCCGGAGCCGCTCGACGCCGGATTCACCGCGGCCGCTCTGGCGGACGTGCTGGCCGGGCGGCGCACGGCGATCAAGGTCGCGCTGATGGACCAGCGCCTCATCGCGGGGCTTGGAAATATCTATGCAAGCGAAGCACTCTTCCGTGCCGCGATCAGCCCGCGACGCACCGCCGGCACGCTTGGAGCGCGGCGGATCGCCCGGCTTCATGGCGCGATCCGCGACACGCTTGCCGAAGCGATCGAAGCGGGTGGCTCGAGCTTTTCCGATTATGTGCAGCCGGACGGCGAGCTTGGCTATTTTCAGCATGCCTGGCGCGTTTATGGCCGTGAGCGCTGCCCCACCTGCGCCGGGCCACCGCTCTGCGGCGGCATCGTGCGGATCGTGCAGGGCGGGCGCGCCAGCTTCTATTGCCCGCTTCAGCAGCGCTAGCTAGAAGCCGCGGGCCGAGAGCGAGGACAAGTGCCATGAGCGAAGCAGCGGGTGAACGGCTGGTCAAGACCGAGAGGCACGGCAGAGCCGGACTCGCGCGGCTCAACCGGCCGGAGGCGCTCAATGCGCTCTCTGATGCGCTGATGGCGGAGCTCGGCGCCGCCCTCCTCGCATTCGATGCGGACCCCGAGATCGGCGCCATTATCATAACGGGGTCGGAACGTGCTTTCGCGGCCGGCGCCGATATCCGTGAAATGAAGGACCGTGCTTATCCAGATACATTTCTCAACGATTTCATCGGTGCGCGCTGGGAGACCATTCTCCGCGTAAGAAAGCCCGTGATTGCGGCCGTCGCGGGCTTTGCGCTCGGTGGCGGCTGCGAACTCGCCATGATGTGCGACATCGTGTTGGCGGCCGATACCGCCCGGTTCGGCCAGCCGGAAATCAATCTCGGCATTATTCCTGGCGCAGGAGGCACGCAACGGCTGGTGCGGGCCGTGGGCAAGGCGAAGGCCATGGAGATGGTGCTGAGCGGGCGTATGCTGAGTGCGGAGGAGGCGGAACGGGCGAACCTCGTCGCCCGCGTGGTGCCGGCGGCGGAATTGATTGCCGAGGCAATCAAGCTCGCCGAGCGCATCGGCGGGCTCTCGCCGGTGGCCGTGGCGATGGCAAAGCAGGCGGTTAACTCCGCGTTCGAAACGACTCTTCGTGCGGGCATCCTCCACGAGCGGCAGCTCTTCCTCTCCCTCTTCGGTACCGGGGATCAGCGTGAGGGGATGGCTGCATTTCTTGAGAAGCGCAGCCCACGGTTTCGGCAGAGCTGAAACTCCGCGCGACGGATCAAAGGGTTGCGCGAAATTTGAGTACGGTTTGCGGCAGCTGGGCGACTTGCTTGACTTGATCCTGCCTCCTCTCTAGAAAGGCTCCCCCGCGAACGAGTGATCTTCGCGACCTTTCGCATTTTGCATCGATCCCCAAAGCCGCTCCGGGTGGAGCGGGACGGAGCCAATCGCAATGGCCAACACGGCTTCCGCTAAGAAGCGCATTCGCCAGACCGAGCGCCTCACGGCACGCAACCGGGCGCGTCGGGCGCGTATGCGCACCTTCGTCAAGAAGGTCGAGGAGGCCATCCTGAACGGCAATGGGGAGGTTGCGCGGGCGGCGCTGAGAGAGGCGCAGCCCGAGTTGCAGCGTGCTGCCACCAAGGGTGTCCTGCACCGGAACAATGTGGCGCGGAAGCTTTCGCGCCTTGCCGCACGCATCAAGGGCCTCAGCGCCGGCTGACGGCCTTAATCATTGAGTCCCATACGACTGTACACGGGAGCCGAAACAATCTCGCGAATATAACGCGCGAACGTCTCCTTTTCTGAATTCATTTATTTTTCAGTGATACAATCGCTCGATGATCACGTTACGTGCGTGATCTTGAAGATCACCTTGCTCAATTGCCTGATTATTTGGGCTTTTGCTCAGCGCCGGTAGATTTGAATTGCCTCTTCTTGCGAGTGCCGGTATGCCTTGTCACCTGTCCGCAACGTAGAGCGGAGCCTTCCACATCGGCTCTGTCGGCTTCAACGGCGGGGAAGCAGGGGGAAGCGGCGGGGGGACGCTGCCGCTGGCGGGTGCATGTCGGTGACGGCGAACAGCAGCGCAACGGAAACCCAGGCTCACCGGGACAACGTCTCCGATGAGGCGGCACGTGTGCAAAGGCTAGCAGGCCAATGGAATCGCGTCCGCGAGCGGCTTCAGGTCGAGGTGGGCGAAGCGGAGTATCGCACATGGCTCCGGCAGATGACGCTCGGAAATGTCGACGGCGACGAAGTGACCGTGCATCTGCCGACACGATTTCTGCGCGATTGGGTGCGCAGCCACTATGGTGATCGGTTGAACGCGCTCTGGCATGGCGAAGACCCGGCCATTCGCAGAGTGGATATCCGGGTCGGACGCGGACTCTCCACGGGCGGGCTGGCGGAGAGCCTTGCCGCACCGCCGGCGCTTCCCAAGAGCGCCGGAGCACCGGTGCAGCCGAGCGGTATGCGGGCGGAGGAAAGAATGGAGGCAAGGGATCAGCTTGCCGTTACGCTCGAACCGCGGTTCACCTTTCAAAGCTTTGTCGTCGGCAAACCGAACGAGTTTGCATACGCGTGTGCCCGGCGCGTTGCCGAAAAGCCCGCTTCCCAGGGCTTCAATCCCCTGTTCCTCTATGGTGGCGTCGGCCTCGGCAAGACGCACCTGATGCATGCGATCGGCTGGGAGCTCGACGAGCGGCGCAGTAGGCATCCGGCCTCCGTCATCTATATGTCGGCCGAGCGGTTCATGTACCGGTTCATTGCTGCGATCCGCAGTCAATCAACCATCGAGTTCAAAGAACAACTGCGCAGCGTCGATGTGTTGATGGTCGACGATCTGCAATTCCTGATCGGCAAGGACAATACTCAGGAGGAGTTCTTCCACACCTTCAACGCGCTCGTCGATGCCGGCAAGCAGATCGTTGTGTCCGCGGACAAATCGCCTTCCGATCTCTCGGGGCTCGAGGATCGACTGAGAACCCGGCTCGGTTGCGGAATGGTCGCCGATCTGCACGCGACCACCTACGAGCTCCGCATCTCCATCCTGGAAGCCAAGGCGGTCGCTGCGGCCGTAAACGTGGCGCCGAAAGTGCTTGAGTTCCTGGCGCAACGGATCGTCTCCAACGTGCGGGAGCTCGAAGGCGCGCTGAACCGCCTGATCGCGCACGCCAATCTCTTCGGTCGCGAGATCACGCTCGAGACGACCCAGGAGGTGCTGCACGATATCCTGCGCGCGCATGACCGGCGCATCACGATCGAGGAGATTCAGCGCAAGGTGGCGGAGCACTGGAACATCCGGCTGACCGATATGGCCTCGTCGCGTCGCGCGCGTGCAGTCGCGCGGCCGCGGCAGGTGGCGATGTATCTCGCCAAGCAGCTCACCAGTCGCAGCCTGCCTGAGATCGGCCGGAGATTCGGCAACCGCGACCACACCACGGTCATGCACGCGGTGGCGCGCGTCGGCGAGCTCATCGAACGAGATGCCGCTTTCGGCGAACAGGTGGAACTCCTGAGGCGGATGCTGGAGGGGTAGCAACCTCCGGCTTCCGCGGGCACCTGGGTGCCGCCGGCAGGACATCCGATCCTGCCCGCCGGTCCCTGGCTTTGGCTTCCTTGCGCCGCCCCACTGGATTGCTAGAGTGCCGCGAGACTCGGATGACGGGCGTCCGGCGAGTCTGCTCGGGCGAGGTCGATCGCGCGTCGGGGGCCAAGGCAAAACACGGCGGGCGCCTTCTGGGGACGAGTGCGACATGAGGTTTACCGTCGATCGCGCCACGATGCTCAAGGCCCTCGCCCATGTGCAGAGCGTGGTCGAGAAGCGCAACACCATCCCTATTCTGGCCAACCTGATGCTCGCCGTGCGCGACGGCCGGCTCACGCTGACAGCGACCGACATGGAAATCGCCGTGGTCGAGGAGGTTGCCGCGACCACCAGCCGGGACGGCGCCACCACGGCGCCCGCCGTCACTCTCTACGAGATTGTCCGCCGCTTGCCTGAAGGAGCGGAGGTCGAGCTCGATCATGCGGGTGGCGACGCCCCGCTCAAGCTCCGGGCCGGCCGCTACGTGACCAGCCTGATGGTGCTGCCGACGGAAGACTTCCCGGCGATGACGGCGGGAAGCCTTCCCCACCATTTTGCCCTGCCCGCGAACGTGCTCCGCACCCTCATCGACCGCACCCGTTTCGCGATCAGCATGGAGGAGACCCGCTATTACCTGAACGGCATCTACCTGCACGCGACCGAGAGCGAAGGCGTTCCGGTCTTGCGCGCGGTCGCCACCGATGGCCATCGCCTCGCCCGCGTCGAGGAGCCGCTGCCGGAAGGTGCGAGCGGCATGCCCGGCGTGATCGTGCCGCGCAAGACGGTGCTCGAGCTGCGCAAGCTGCTCGAAGAGACGAACGAAGCGGTGGAGATCGGTCTCTCGGACACGCGGATCCAGTTCCGTGTCGGCCCGGTCACGCTCACCAGCAAGCTCATCGACGGCACCTTCCCCGAGTACGAACGGGTGATCCCGCGTGACAACGACAAGGTGCTGAAGATCGCCAAGCGCGATTTTTCGGATGCGGTGGCGCGCGTGGCGGCGATCTCCTCGGAGCGATCCCGCCCCGTCAAGCTCAGCCTCTCGCGCGATCTCCTCGTGCTTTCTGCGATCAGTCCCGAGCAAGGCTCGGCGAGCGAAGAGCTCGATTCCGAGCGGATGAAATACGACGCCAGCCCCCTCGAGATTGGCTTCCAGGCGCGCTACCTCAACGACATCACCGAGCAGATCGACGGTGATGTCGAATTCCGCTTCGCCGACGGCACCGCACCGACGGTGGTGCAGGATGCGGCGGATGCGAGCACGCTCTATGTCCTGATGCCGATCCGCGTCTGAACCTATCGCGGGCGCTCCTTCCGATTCCGATACCGTTTCTTATCCGAAACACACCTCCGGCATCGGAAATGCGAGAATAGCAAGATGCCGCCGGCGCTCTGTCTGCGGCGGATTTCGCTCCAGGCTTTCCGCAATTATGACGCGCTTACCTGGCAGCCGACCGCGCGGATCTCCGTGATCACGGGCCCGAACGGAGCAGGCAAGACCAACCTCCTCGAGGCCGTGTCGCTGTTGGCCCCCGGACGGGGACTCCGGGGCGCACGGCTGGGCGAGCTGGCTCGCCGGGCTCCCGGCAGCAATGGCTATTGGGCCGTTGCCGGCCGCTTTGAGCATCCATGGCATGGAACGGTCGAGATCGCGACCGGCAGGCCTCCCGAGGGACCAATCGAGAGGCGCGTACTGCGCCTTGACGGCCAGCCGACAAGCCAAGCCGCGATCATCGACCGGGTCGCAATGGTATGGCTCACTCCGGAGATGGCGCGGCTCTTCCAGGAGGGGCCTGCCGGGCGCCGACGCTTCCTCGACCGCCTGGTCTATGCGCTTGAGCCCCTGCATGCTCGGGAGCTCGCCGCCTACGAGACGGCGATGAGCGAGCGCAACCGGCTGTTGGCCCGACCGGATTCGGACCCGGCATGGCTTGCCGGAACCGAGGATTCCATGGCCCGCCACGGGGTTGCCGTGGCTGCTTCGCGCAAGCTCATGCTCGCCCGGCTCGGCCAAATCCTGCCTGAGGCAGCACCCGGCTTGCCGGTGGTGGAGCTCACCCTTGCCTGCCCGATCTCCGAGCGCCTCGAACGGGAGCCGGCTCTGGCGGTGGAGGAGTGGCTCGCCGGCGCGCTCGCCGAGCATCGTCCCGCAGACCGTGCGGCCGGCGGCGCCATCCTCGGCGTGCACCGCAGCGACCTTGCCATCCGCGACAGGGCCAACGGCGCGAGTGCGACGCGAGCAAGCACGGGGCAGCAAAAGGCGCTGCTGCTCGCGATCATGCTTGCGCATGCGGCGCTGGTTGCGCAACGCCGCGGCTTCCTCCCCCTCCTCCTGCTCGATGAGCCTGCGGTCCACCTCGATACCGCGCGGCGGGCGGCGCTGCTCGCGATTCTTGCCGGCCACGAGGCTCAAATCTTGCTCACTGGGACCGACGCCGAGCCCTACCAGCCTCTCGCCGGGCGGGTGGAGATGCTGCACGTAAGCGAAGGACGGCTCGCCACCATCGAGCACTTCGCGTAGAATTCGCTTCAAGGCTTGGGGCGTAGCCAAGTGGTAAGGCAGCGGATTTTGGTTCCGCCATCCGGAGGTTCGAATCCTCCCGCCCCAGCCACAGAGCCAAAAGCCTCGCCCCGATCCCGTATCCTGTCGCGGGCGCCGACGTTCGCGCCTGCGGGCCTGGCCACTCAGGGATCCAAAGGCAGGCCCCCTTTTCGCCTTACTCGGCTGCGACACGCGCGGGCGAGGCTTCCCGCAATGTCAGCGAAAAGAGCGTGGTGCGCTCGAGATCGTTCTCGAACCAGGCGGAGATCGCCGCCTCGCGCGTGCCGATATAGACGGGAGCATCATTCTCGAGCCGCATCGGAACGTCGTGGCCCGGCACCAGCAGCGTGCCGGGGCGCTGCCGCCAGCGCTTCCAGATCGTCTCCATCGAGCGCCGGCTCTCTGCCTGATCGTACGTCATGTCCGCGGTGAGAGAGAGGAGCTCCGCGCGATTCTTCGCCGCATCGCCGGTGAAGAGAATATCGCTCTCGGGGGTGGCAAGAACGAAGAAGAGATGGCCGGGCGTGTGCCCCGGCGCGAGCTCCGCGGTCATGCCGGGAAAGATCGCCTCGCCCGGCTCGATCCGGCGCGTGCGCGGATTGCGATCGAGCTCGCGCACATAGAGTTCGGGCACCGTGTTGTGGCCCCAGGGCTGGGCGACGGACCAAGCAAGCTCGCCGGCGCCGATCCATGTGGTGGCATTCGGGAACATCACCCAGTTGACCGAATGATCCCAGTGAGAGTGCGTGAGGATGACGTCCGTCACGTCATCCGGTGAGAGCCCGCGGGCCTTGAGACGCTCACGGATCGGGCCACGCTGGCTGAAGGAACCGACATCGATCAGCGCGACCCGTCCCTCACCGCGCAGAAGCGCGATCGTGCTCCAGCCGAGACCGCCATGGCAGACCGATTTGCCTGGATATCCCTGGACGATGATGTCGAGCTCGTAGGAACCCGTGCGCATCTTCACCCCCCTTGTCCTGAAGGATCATCGCGGAAGAGAAAGCAACGGAAAAGCGCTATGCACATGCGGTTCATTGAGAAGCGGTGCCGCGTGCAGGTACGAGCCGTCGAGCGCCTTCGTGCTCGTGAGGCCGAGCAAGGCCAGGCACTCGATCATCTCGATCTCGAGCAGCTCCAGCACCCTCAGCACACCGGCCTCGCCCGCGGCGGCAAGGCCGTAGCAATAGAGCCGACCGATGCCGACCGCCTCCGCGCCGAGCGCCAGCGCCTTGACGATGTCGCTGCCGCGGGAGAATCCACCGTCGATGAAGATGCGCGCGCGGCCAGCCACCGCGGAGACGATCTCGGGCAGCACATCGAGCGAGCCACGACCATGGTCGAGCTGGCGCCCCCCATGGTTGGAGACATAGATCACCTCGACCCCGTGCTCGCACGCGGTCATCGCGTCCTCAGCGGTCGCGATTCCCTTGACGATCAAAGGCATCGCGTGGTTGTCCTTGAAGCGCTTGATCTCGTCCCAGCTCAGGGCAGCCTGAAAATGCATTCCGGCGCCGCCGCGCCGCCAGGGCTTGGCGAAGCGCTTGGTGATATCCCGCTCACGACGGGAATAGACTGCGGAATCGACTGTGTAGCAGAAGGCCTCGTAGCCACCGGCAACGGCACGGCGGATGAAATCGTCAGCGTAGGCCTCGTCGCCACGCTTGTAGAGCTGGAAGAACCGGCGCGCGGGTGCTGCCTCCGCCGTCGCCTCGAGGCCCGGCTGTGTTACCGAGCTCACCATGATCGGCACGCCGAACATCGCCGCGGCGCGCGCCGCGGTTGCAGCACCACCCGCATCGAAGGATTCGAGCGAGCCCACGGGTGAGAGGAAAACCGGCAGGCGTGAAAGCGTCTCCAAGATCGGGCCCGCGGCATCGACGCGGGAGACATCGCGCAGGACGCGCGGGCGGAATGCGACCGAATCGAGCGCGGCACGGTTGCGGCGCACCGTGGTCTCCGTCTCGGTCCCTCCCGTGAGATAATCCCAGGAATGATCGGGGAGCCGCGCGCGCGCCGCTGCCACCAGCTCATGCAGGCACTGGTATTCGCCGCCGATCGCGTCGAGCTTTGAAATATCGACCACCTTTTCCCCCTTCTCAAACCAGACCTAGAGCGTGATGACCGGAGGCGGACGATGCACCTTGATCGGCGGCAGTTCCCGACCCCAGCGCTCCACCTCGACGAGACAGCTATGCGCCGATGGCCCCTGGCCGAGACGCGACGTCCCGACATCCTGGGTCAGCACGTTCGGATTGCCGTGCACGCAAAGGCTGCCCGGCTTGCCGGGCTCGAGCGGATCGAACCAGGCGCCGGTCGACAGCATCACCACCCCGCGCCGGACATCCTCGGTCAGCATGAGTCCCGCAAGGCAGGCGCCGCGATCATTGAAGACACGCACGACATCGCCGGCGGCCAGGCCGCGTCTTTGGGCGTCCTCAGGATGCATCGAAAGCGGTTCTCTTCCCGCGATCTTGCTCTCGAGACTCACGCTACCCTGATCCATCTGCCCGTGCAGCCGGGTCGCGGGCTGAACGGAGACGAGATGGAGCGGAAAGCGCTGAGCGAGCGGAGCTCCCAGATACTCGCGCGGCTCCTTCCAGATCGGGTGCCCAGGACAATCGTCGTAGCCGAAGCCGGCAATCCTGCCGGAAAAAATCTCGATCCGCCCTGAAGGCGTGTTGAGCCGGTTGGCTGCAGGATCGCGAACGAAGGCCGAGTAAGGCACGTCGGAAGAAGCCGGTGCGGGGATTTCGACGAAGCCCGCCTCCCAGAAACGGTCGAAGTCGGCGATTTCAATCCCCGTGCGCGCGCAGGCCGAACGCGTGCGCTCATACATCACGCGGAGCCACGTCGCGACATCACGCTGTTCGGTGAAACGTTCGCGCACGCCCAGCACATCGGCGATATCCGCGAAGATGGAAAAATCGTCCCGTGCCCCTCCTTGCGGCGGAATGGCCCGGTGCATCGCGAGGATGTAACGGTCGCGCGCGCTCGAGCCGATATCGTCGCGTTCGAGCGTGGTTGTCGCGGGCAGCACGATGTCCGCATGCCGCGCGAGCGGCGTCCACCAGGGCTCATGCACGACGATCGTCTCCGGCTTCGCCCAGGCTCTGAGCAGGCGATTGAGATCCTGATGATGATGGAACGGATTGCCGCCCGCCCAGTAGATCAGCCTCGTGTCCGGATAGCGGAGCCGGCGGCCGTTATAATCGTACTCGCCGTGCGGATTCTCGAGCATCTCCGTGAGGCGGGCGACAGGGATGACGCTTTCTGCGGGGTTGCGCAAGCCGGGAAGCGATACCGAAGGCACCTCCGTGCGCGGAGTGCCCATGCCAGCGATGCTGCCATGACCGAAGGCGAATCCACGGCCCGGCTTGCCAATGCCTCCCAGCATCGCCGCCAGCGCCACCAGCATCCAGAAAGGCTGCTCGCCATACTCCGCGCGCTGCAAGGCCCAGGTTGCAGTCACCACGGTCGGCAGCCGGGCGCAATCGCGCGCGAGGGCTACGATCACGTCCGGCGCGATCCCGGTGATCGGTGCCGCCCAGGCGGGGCTCTTCGCGATACCGTCCGCGTCGCCTTGCAAATAGGCGGCAAGACGATCGAACCCGACCGTATAACGGGCAAGGAAATCGTGATCGGCCAGGTTCTCCACGAGCAACACATACGCCATCGCCAGCATCAGCGCGGTGTCGGTGCAGGGGCGGATGGGCAGCCATTCCCCCGGCGCTTCGCCCCGCAGGGGCGAGACGCTGACGAGCCGCACGCCCGCAGCCTGGGCACGCTCGGCAGAGCCTTGCATCAGGTGCTCGACACCACCGCCCGAATGGACCTGGCCGTTGCCGTACCGCATCCCGCCGAAGCAGATCATCAGGCGGGCGTGGCGCATGATATCGGCCCACTGGATCACCGGGCCGGTGATGCAAGCGATGTCGCCGACGATATGCGGCATCAGCGTCATGCCGGTGGCGTAAGAGTAGTTGGTAAGCTGGCCGGTATAGCCGCCCGTGGCCGAAAGCATGCGATGCAATTGCTGACGGGCATGATGGAACCGCCCCGCGGAAGACCAGCCATAGCTGCCGCCGAAGATGCTGGCCGCGCCGTGCATCTCATGCACGCGGGCGATCTCCCCGGCAACGAGCGCGACTGCCCGGTCCCAGTCCAGGGCAAGGAAACGTTCGCCGCCGCGCGGCGTGCCGCCGGCGCGATCGCCCGCCAGCCAGCCTTCCCGCACATAGGGCCGGTCGATCCGCGACGGTGCGTACACCGCCGCCGCGATGCTGCCGAGGAGCTTCGATGGCGCGCAATCCAGGTCGAAGGGCCGCGCCGCCGAAAGGCGGCCATCCTCCACCACGGCCGTAAACGCACCCCAATGCGCGGCGTGGGGCTTGAATTCCTTCATCCGCTCCATCTCCTCGGCCGGAAAATGCGCCGATCACCCCACAGCGGCAAGAACGAGGGACCGGGGTTCACGCCCCCGGCACTGAGGGAGTAGAGTGGCTTGGAGTGTGCATTGACCGGGACGTCCACCGGGACGCCCCTAGGGAGACGCCGTATGACCCCGCCCCGTGCGAATTCCGCCGCCGCCCGCGATATCGCCAACGCGCTCCATCCCTATACCGACCTCAAGGCGCACCTGGAAACGGGCCCGCTGGTCATTACGCGCGGCAAAGGGGTCCGGGTGTGGGACGAGAGCGGCAAGGAATATATCGAGAGCGTGGCCGGGCTCTGGTGCGCCTCCCTCGGCTTCGACAATGAGCGCCTGGTCGAGGCGGCCGCGCGGCAAATGCGCAAGCTGCCTTTCTACCACGCCTTCACCGCCAAATCGCACGAGCCGCTGATCGATCTTTCGGAGATGCTGATCGAACGGGCGCCGGTGCCGATGAGCAAGGTGTTCTTCGCCAATTCCGGCTCGGAGGCGAACGATTCAGCGATCAAGATGATCTGGTACTTCAACAACGCGCTTGGTCGGCCGAAGAAGAAAAAGATCATCGGCCGACTCAAGGGCTATCACGGCATCACGGTCGCGGCAGCGTCGCTCACCGGCCTTCCGGCCAACCACCGCTCGTTCGACGTCCCCTTGCCCGGCTTTGTCCACACGATCACGCCCCACTTCTACCATGGCGCCAATCCGGGCGAGTCCGAAGATGAGTTCGCGACCCGCTGTGCCGACGAGCTGGAAAAGCTGATCCTCGCCGAAGGCCCGGATACGATTGCGGCGATGTTCGCCGAGCCGGTGATGGGCGCGGGCGGCGTGATCGTGCCGCCGCGAGGATACTTTCCCAAGATCCAGGCCGTTCTTTCCAAGCACGACATCCTGCTGGTCGCCGACGAAGTGATCTGCGGATTCGGCCGGACCGGCAATTACTGGGGCAGTCAGACTCTCGAGATCCGGCCCGATATTCTCACCTGCGCCAAAGCCCTCTCCTCCTCGTTCCTGCCGATCAGCGCGGTGATGGTGAACGAGCGCGTGTTCCAGGGGCTCGCCGATGAGTCGCACAAGATCGGCACCTTTGGTCACGGCTTCACCTATTCCGGGCACCCGGTCTCGGCAGCGGTCGCAATTGAGACGCTGAAGATCTATGACGAGACCGATATTATCGGCCACGTGCGTCGCGTTGGCCCCCATATGCAACAGGAACTGCGGCGCCGCTTCGCCGGACACGAACTGGTGGGTGAAGTGCGCGGCGTCGGGCTGATTGCCGCGCTCGAGCTCGTCGAAGACAAGGAAACCCGCAAGAATTTCGACCCCGCCCGAAAGATCGGGGCCAGCTGCACGAAGCTTCTCGAAAAACATGGCGTGATCGGCCGCCTGATGGCGGGCGATACGATGGGTCTCAGCCCGCCTCTCATCATCACGGAGGCGGAAGTGGACGAGATGCTGACCCGCATCGGCCACGCCCTCGACGAGCTCGCCGTGGAGCTGCGCCGCGAAAAGCTTGCCCTGGTCAAGTGAAGCCGGGGGCTTAGCCCTCCCGCCTGGGGTGTGTCGTGCACCCTGAAGAGGTATCGAAGAGGACAAGCCTTCTTTTTCTGAAGAAAAAGAAGCAAAAAGACTTTCCCCCGTTTTCCGGACCGGCGCCGGCTCGGGACTCCGAACGACGGTTGGTGGCCCAAGATGGGGCCGGGTCCGGAAAACGGAAAGAAGTTCTTTGGTTCTTTCTTTCAAGAAAGAACAGTCTTCCTTGCTTGCCGCATGAGGCATCGCAGAAGGGTCGTAACCCGCCCTAGCGGGCGGTCAGCACCGCTTCGCGGGTCGGGTCGGGGCGAAATACGGTGCAGCCTTTGAGACCTTGTGCGCGGGCGCTTTCGAACACTTTGGCAAAATCGTCGAAGGGTGTTGCTGCCGGCAGATTGATTGTTTTTGAGATGGCGTTGTCCACGTAGGTCTGCAGTCTCGCCTGCATGGTGATATGGGCCTCGACGGGCAGCTCGGCGCTGGTGATGATGGCGGGCGGCAGGCCGGTTCGGCCGGGTGACAGCTCGCGCCAGAGCGCGACCGCGTAATCGGTGAGCGTGAAGGTCCGGTTGTCGGCGCTCGGGCCGCGTACCGCACGGTCTGTTTCGACGGCGAATATCGGCTCGATCCCGCTCGAGACGTTCCCGGCAAGGAGGCTGATCGTCCCGGTGGGCGCGATCGCGAGGAGATGGCTGTTGCGGATACCAGAGCGTGCGATGCCATCGCGGATATCCGCAGGGAGGGTCTGGATGAAGGGGGCGTCGAGGTAGGGCTCGCGGGAGAACGCGGGAAAGGGTTCCTTTTCGGCCGCGATCGCGATCGAGGCGCGGTAAGCGGCATCGCGGATGGTGCGCATGATCTCGTCTGCAAGCAACAGCGATTCATCGCCGCCGTAGCGAAGGCCAAACATCAGGAAAGCATCAGCGAGGCCGGTAATGCCAAGGCCGATGCGGCGGCTCAGTCGCGCAGCCCGCTCTTGCGCGGGAAGCGGGAAGCGCGACACCGTGATCACGTTGTCGAGCAGCCGGACAGCAATGCCCGCGATTGCCGCGAGACGATCGAAATCCAGGCGGGCGGCAGGCGTGAAAGGTGCCGCGACGAAGCGGGTGAGGTTGATGGAGCCGAGGCAGCAGGCCCCGTAGGGCGGCAGCGGCACCTCGCCGCAGGGGTTGGTGGCGGTGATCCGCTCGCAATAGCGCAGATTGTCGAACGCATTGATCCGGTCGATGAAAAGCACGCCCGGCTCAGCGGTTTCGTAAGCCGCGCGCAGGAGCTTCTCCCATAGCGCCGGCGCCGGAACGCGGCGCAGAACGCGACAAGGGCCGGGCACGGTATCACCGGTCCAGAGGCGCGGCACGGCCTCGCCTGTACCGGCAATTGTCGCCGCGGGAAAGACGAGCGGCCAGGATTCGCCTCGCGCCACCGCATCGAGAAACGCATCCGTCACCTGAACCGAAAGATTGAAATACCGCAGTCGTTCAGGCGCGCGCTTGGCCGCGATAAATGTTTCTATATCAGGATGATCACAGCGCAGCGTCGCCATCATTGCGCCACGGCGGGCGCCGGTGGATTGGATGGTGGCACACATCGCGTCCCAGACATCCATGAAGGAAACCGGGCCGGAGGCGATGGTGCCGGCGGTGCGCGCCGCCGTTCCTTGCGGCCGGAGCGTGGAGAAATCATAGCCCACCCCTCCGCCCTGCTGCATCGTGACCGCCCCCTCCTCGAGCGCGCGGAAGATTCCCGGGATCGAATCCTCGATCGTGCCCATGACGAAGCAGTTGAAGAGGGTCACACGCGCTGCAGTTCCGGCGCCGGCGAGGATGCGGCCGCCGGGAAGAAAGGCGAAGCCGTCGAGGATATCGAGAAAACGCTGCTCCCAGCGGGCGCTTTCGTTTCCTTCCGCAGCGGCGAGCGCGCCGGCGACGCGGCGCCACGTGGCGCGAACGGACTCCTCGCCGGCGCCACCCCGGCGATAACGCTGTTCCCAGACATGGCGGGCGATCGGCGTGGCAAGAAGTTCCGTGCTCATCGCTCCGCCGGCTTTCGCGGGTTCTCCCGGTTCAGCTTCTGCGATTGACCGCGAATTCGGCGACGGCGGCAAGGCTTGCGCGCCAGGGCGAAGGTGGCAGCACGGCGAGCGCATCCTGGGCGGCGCGGGCAAACTCGGCCGCGCGCCCGATCGTGGCAGCGATCGCCCCGTGACGTTCGAGAAGCGAGAGCGCACGGGGCAGGTCATCCTCGCACTGCGCGCGCTCCTCGATGACGCGCCGCCAGAAGCCCTGCTCGGCGGTATCACCGGCGGCAAAGGCGAGCAGCACGGGCAGCGTCACCTTGCCCTCGCGGAAATCATCGCCGACCGTCTTGCCAAGCGCCGCCTGGTCGGCCGAGTAGTCGAGCGCGTCGTCGGTGAGCTGAAAGGCCATGCCGAGGTTGCGGCCATAGAGAGTGAGCGCCTCCTCCTCGGTCTCAGGGCGGCCCGTGAGAACCGGGCCGATCCGGCAGGCTGCGGCGAACAAGGCGGCCGTCTTGCCTTGGATCACCTCGAGATAGCGGCCCTCCGGGGTCGCGAGATCGTTCTGCGTGGCAAGCTGCAGCACCTCGCCCTCGGCAATGGTGGCTGCGGCCTCGGAAAGGATCGCCAGCACGCGGAGCGACCCATCGGCGACCATCATCTGGAAGGCGCGTGCGAAGAGGAAGTCCCCCACAAGGACCGAGGCCTGGTTGCCGAAGACGGCGTTGGCGCTGGCGAGGCCGCGGCGGAGCGCGCTTTCGTCCACAACGTCGTCATGCAGCAGGGTCGCGGTGTGGATGAACTCGACGCAGGCGGCGAGCTGGACATGACGGTTCCCGGGCCGATTGCCGGCCCAGCTCCCCCCGTCCGGGTAGCCGCACATGCGGGCCGAGGCGAGCGTCAGCACTGGCCGGATCCGTTTGCCGCCAGCCGCGACGATGTGGGCGGCGAGGCGCGGGATCAACGGCACCGGGCTCTGCATGCGCTCGACGATGGTGCGGTTGCAGTCGGCGAGGTCGTCGGCAAGGCGCGCCGAAAGCTCGGCAAGCGCATTGGCCGGCGCCTGGATCTGCTCGGCGAAGCTGACCGCAGCGCCCAAATCGCTCTCCCGGCTTGATTGTGCGACAGACATCGTCACCATATCGGCCGGCCGGAAAGAGGGTCAAGAACAGCCGGCGGGCGCGGAGTCTGATGCATGCGCGTGATCGCCCTGTCCAACGATCCCGTAAGGCTGTCGTTCCTGGTCGCGCTCCTGAACGACGCGGGCATCCAGTCTGTGGTGCTCGACGGCTATATCAGCGCCGCCGAGGGTGGCATCGGCGTCTTTCCGCGCCGTCTCGCCGTGGCGGAGGAAGACGAAATCCAGGCCCGGCGCGTGCTCCGCCAGGCTGGTGAGGCGTGAGCGGGACCAGCGCGGGCCGGCTGCTCGACGGCAGGGTTCGGTATCGCCAACCGCAGCAAGGATTTCGGAGCGGGATCGAGCCGGTGCTGCTCGCCGCGTCCGTCCCGGCCCAGGCCGGCGAGCTTGTGCTTGAGGCCGGCACCGGCGCCGGCGCCGCGCTTCTCTGCCTCGCCGCACGGGTTCCGGGCATTGGTGGCGCCGGCGTGGAGAGGGATCCGGCTCTGGCAAAACTGGCGCGGGAGAACCTTGCAGCCAACGGTTTCTCCGGGATCGCCATCCTTGAGGAGGACATCGAGGAGCTCGAATGTGGCAAAGAATTCGCTCATGCCTTCGCCAACCCTCCCTGGCATGACGCAGCCGGCACGCCCCCTGCCCATCCAGCGCGGGTGAGCGCCAAGCGCGGCGGGGAACGGCTCGGCGCCTGGACCGAGGCACTCGCGCGCCGGATCGCGCCACGGGGCACGCTCACGCTCATCCTGCCCACGGCCCGGCTGGTGGATGCCCTCGCCGCGGCGGCCGTGGGAGGCTGCGGCAGCCTCGCGCTCTTCCCGCTATGGCCGCGGCTCGGACACCCGGCAAAGCTTGTCCTCGTGCGGGCGATCCGCGGCGGAAGGGCCCCGTTCGCGCTCCTGCCCGGCCTTGTTCTGCACCAGCCGAACGGACGATTCACGGCCGAGGCCGAGGCGGTCCTGCGTGGCGGGGCTGCGCTCGATCTGAGCTGCCGCTTCCCTTGAGAGAAGCTCAGCCGGGCACGCGCTCTTTGTGCTTGAGGTACCAGAGCCGCTCATAGGCAGCCACCAACCCCTCCATGCTGCGCCGACGCTGCTGGTCAGGGGCCGAAGGCCGGCGCCCGAGCATGAGCTCGAGAATGCGGAGCAGCTGTTCAGCGACCTCGAGATCCTCCTGATCGCAGGCCTGGTGGAACGCGATCAGGATCTTGTCTGAGAGCCGACGGGTATGACGCGGGAGCGAAGACAAGGGAGCAATTTCAGCCGTCATGTCGCCAAGGACTACGGTGTGTGGGGCCTCTGATGGTCTGGTCTCTGACATTCTGCTCTTCCGGTCAATTCTTCCACCCGGCTCGCGACCGGAGGGAGGCGGCGATGTCGGCAGCGCGGGCGCCAGGGCCGAACAGGTCCACGAACCTGCCGTCCGGACCCATCAGGTAGACGAACGACGAGTGATCCATGAGATACGCATTTTCGTCACGAAGCGCCACCTTTCTGTAAAAGACGCGGTAGGCGCGCGCCGCCCTGGAAATCTCGGCAGGGGTTCCGGTGAGGCCGATCAGCCTGGGGTCGAACAGCCGGACATAGGCGGCCAGCACCTTTCCGGTATCCCTCGCCGGATCGACCGTAATGAAAAGAGGTGCGACTCTTGCGGCGTTCGGGCCGAGATCGCGCAGCACCGCGGCGATCATCGTAAGCTCGGTCGGGCAAATGTCCGGGCAGGACGTGTAGCCGAAATAGATCAGCATCCAGCGGCCGCGGAAGCTCGCGTCGGTAACGCTTTGTCCAGCCGTGTCGGTCAAGCGGAACGGTCCACCGATGCCGTCGCCGAAACCAAACCCTCCAGGCCCGGGCGCGGAGAGGCCGAGGATCGCCATTACGCGGGTTTCGAGGGCACGGCCTTCGGGGCTTGCCCCGGTAAAGCTGATCCCAAGCCACGCGGCCCCGAGCAGCACGACAAGGCCAAGCATGGTCCAGCGGATGACCCGAAGCATGATCTCCTGCGGCTCGGGAAGGCCCTGACGATCCGCAAGCCGGCAGCACAAGCGCAGCCCGGCCGGCGGACATCATCGCGCCCCGCCCACGAAGTCTATTTCAATGCGGCCAGAGCGAAAACCGCAGAACGATCCATGAACAGCGGAACGCGGCGCCGATCGGAAGCCCAACCGGAAGCGCAATGGGAAGTTATGAACCCGGCGCCAGGGCCGCCGCAGATTCGCCATCGCCGGATTCCTGAGGGCCAAAAGCCTCGTCCCAGCTGCCGGTGGTGGCGGCCTTGCTGTATTCGGTGGCACGGTTCTCGAAGAAATTGGTGTGCTCGACCGCATTCAGCATCTCGTCGAGCCAGAGCAGCGGATGCCGTTCCACGTTGTAGAGAGGTTCGAGGCCGAGCTGGGTGAGGCGACGGTCG
>JASHRV010000391.1 GCA_030037175.1 Acetobacteraceae bacterium | reverse complement strand
GCGTAGGAGCAGTTGAAGGATTTGTTGCAGAGGGGGAAGTCGGCGACGATGTTGCCCGCGATCGCGGCCTCCAGAAGCGGCCATTGAAACCAGGAGGGATCGCGCGCGTGGCAGCGCGCGATGCGGCCGGAGACGAGGCGGACATGGAGGAAGATGTCGCCGCGGAAGCTTTCGATCAGGGAGAAGCCTTCGCCCGAATGTTCGGGGAGCGGCGAGAGCAGCGGGCCGGGCGGAAGGCGATCGATGATATGGGCGATGATTTGGGCGATGAGATCGAGGCTTTCCGAGATTTCGGCGGCGCGGATGCGAAGCCGCGCATCGACATCGCCCTCGCTGCGCACGGGGATTGCGAAGGAGAGCGAGCCGTACGGGGCGTAAAGGCGGCGGGCATCGAAATCGCGGCCCGAGGCGCGGCCGATGAAGCCGCCCGCGGCCCAGAGCCTTGCGAGCTCGGGGCGGAGGATGCCGGTGCCGACCGTGCGGTCCTGAAGCGAGGCGGTGCGGTCGTAGAGAGAAAGGAGGCGGGGGAATTTCTCGCCGATCTCGGCAACGAGCGCAAAGAGATGGGCGCTGCCTTCGGGGGAAAGATCGGCGGTGACGCCGCCCGGGACCACGCGGTCCATCATCAGCCGGTGGCCGAAGCAGAAGAAGGCGGCGCGAAGGGTGCGCTCGCGCAGCATCGCGCAATGGGCGAGCATCAGCGCGAAGGCGGCGTCGTTGCAGATGGCGCCGACATCGCCGAGATGATTGGCGAGCCGCTCGAGCTCGGCCATGAGCGCGGCGAGCCAGAGGGCGCGCGGCGGCGGCTCGATGCCGAGCGCGGATTCGACGGCGCGGGCGAAGGCGACGGCGTAGGCGACGGTGCTGTCGCCCGAGATGCGGGCGGCGATGGGCGCGGCTTCGGCGGGGGTCCTGCCCTGCATCAGCGCCTCGACGCCGCGATGGACATAGCCGAGACGTTCCTCGAGGCGAACGATCGTCTCGCCCGAGCAGGTGAAGCGGAAATGCCCGGGCTCGATGATGCCGGCATGGACGGGGCCGACGGGGATCTGGTGCAGATGCTCGCCCTCGGCGGGGAGGAACGGGTACGAGGCCGCATGATCGCCATGGAGGAGCCAGGGGCGCGTGTCCGGCAGGCCTTCGGGCACGAGCGCGGAGGATTCGGCGAGCGCGCGCTCGAGCCGGAGCGCGGGCGGATGGAGCCGGCCGATCGAGGGAAAACGCCCCTCCGGCGCCGGATCGTCGATGACGGAGATCGTGCCGCCGGCGAGAAGGGCGAGGCGCGCGGTGCCTTCATCGGCCCAGAGCGAAAGGAGGCTCGCCTCGCCGGCGGCGAGCTTCGCGCCGGCCTCCGTCCAGGCGGTCATCCGAGCAGCGAGGCGGCGTGGCGGAACCAGGCGACCAGAGGCGGCGGCAGCCAGAGCCCGGCCAGAAGCACGAGGGCGAGATGGGCGAAGATGGGCGCGCTCGAGGCGCGGACGGGGCCGACCGCGCCGCGCACGGGGCCGAAGGCGAGGCCGCCCAGGCGGAGCAGGAGCGCGCCGAACGCGACGAGGAGGCCGAGCACGAGGAGGGCGGCGAGCAGCGGGGCGTGGGAAAAGCTCGAGCTCACGATGAGGAATTCGCTCGTGAAGATGCCGAAGGGCGGCAGGCCGGCGATGGCGACGACGCCGGCGACGAGGGTCCAGCCGAGCAGGGGATGGGATTCGGTGAGGCCGCCCATCTCGGCGATGCGCTGGGTTCCCTTCACCTGCGCGACATGGCCGACCGAGAAGAAGATCGCCGATTTGGTGAGGCTGTGCATGGTCATTTGCAGGAGGCCGGCGAGATTGCCGAGCGGGCCGGCCATGCCGAAGGCGAAGACGATGATGCCCATCTGCTCGATCGAGGAGTAGGCGAAGAGGCGCTTGATGTCGCGGCGGCGGTAGAGCATCAGCGCGGCGAGCAGCGTCGAGACGAGGCCCAAGGCGATCATCAGCGGCCCGGGCGCGATCGCCCCCGGGCAGGCGGCGAGCAGGATCTTGAAGCGCAGCAGCGCGTAGAGTGCGACATTGAGCAGCAGGCCCGAGAGCACGGCTGAGATCGGGGTCGGGCCTTCCGCATGCGCGTCCGGCAGCCAGGCATGCATCGGCACGAGTCCGACTTTCGTGCCGTAGCCGAGCAGGAGAAAGACGAAGGCGGTATCGAGCAGCGCGGGATCGAAATCCTTCGCGTGGGCGAGGAGCACGGTCCAGAGCATGCCGGCCGCGCCCGAGCCGATGACGGGATGGGCGGCGAGATAGACGAGGATGGTGCCGAAGAGGGCGAGCGCGATGCCGACGCTGCCGAGGATGAAGTATTTCCAGGCGGCCTCGATCGCCGCGTGCGTGCGGTAGATGCCGACCATCATCACCGTGGAGAGCGTCGCGAGCTCCACCGCGACCCACATCAGGCCGATATTCGCGGCGACGAGCGCCAGGTTCATGCCGAAGAGCATGACCTGGAACATTGCGTGATAGAAACGGAGATAGCCCGCCGTGAGCTTTCCGCTCTCGAGCTCGTGGCCGATATAGCCGGCGCTGAAAAGGCTCGTCGTGAAGCCGACGAAGGTGTTGAGCACGATGAAGACGACGTTGAGATCGTCGATCAGGAAGAGCGCGCCGGGCGCGGGGCGATGGAAGAGGAAGGAGAGCGAGCCGGCGAAGGCGAGCAGGCTGGCTGCGATATTGATGCGCGCGGAGAGGCGGTAATCCGCGATCAGGGCGAGGAGAAGCGCGGCGGCGAGCGGGACCGCGAGAACGGCGGCGAGCGGGATCATTGCCGCTCTCCACGGAAGGATTCGAGGGCGGCGAGATCGACCGTGTCGAACCGCTCGCGGATGCGGAAGAGGAAGATGCCGATGACGATGAAGGCGATCAGCACCGAGAAGGCGACGCTGAGCTCGACGACGAGGGGCATGCCGCGCGCGCCGGCGGCGGCGAGGTCGATGCCGTTCTCGAGCGAGAGGAAGCCCGCGACCTGGCCCACGGCATTGCGGCGCGTGACCATGATGAGAAGCCCGATCAGGACGACGGAAAGCGCGAGCGCGATGTCCTGGCGGGAGACGGGATCGGCGTGGGCGGTGATCGGCAGCATGACGCGGAGCGAGAGCGCCACCAGGGCCATGCCGGCGAGCATGGTGGGGCCGATGCCGCCCACCGTTTCGACCTCGCGATGAATGCCGAGGCGATCGACGATGCGGTCGAGCGCGCCCGGGATGACGAGCGCCTTGACCGCGAGCGCGATCACGGCGGCGATATAGAGGTGCGGGGCCGACTGGATATAGGCCTGCCAGGCGACGGCCAGCGCCAGGATGAAGCCGTGCAGGCGAAGGACGTTGATGAGCGCGGGAAGCCGGTCCTGGTAGAGGAGAAGAAAGCTCGCGAGCACCATCAGGCCGGCGAGCATGTGCGCGATGTCGAAGCCGAGCCCCATCGTCAGAGCCCCCGCGAGACATAGAGGAGAAGCGTGCCGAGCAGCCCGAGCATGAGCCCGGCGCCGAGCAGCTCGGGCACGCGGAAGACGCGCATCTTGGCGATCGAGACCTCGAAGACGCCGAGGAGGATCGCGGCGATGCCGAGCTTCATCGCGTAGGAAAGAAGGCCGACGAGGAAGCCCGCGAAGCCCGGGAGGCCAAGGCCGAACGGGAAGAAAATGCAGGCGATGATCGAGATCGTGAGCAGCAGCTTGAGCGCGGCGGCGAGCTCGATCATCGCGAGATGCCGGCCGGAATATTCGAGCACCATCGCCTCATGGACCATGGTGAGCTCGAGATGCGTCGCGGGATTGTCGATGGGAATGCGCCCATTCTCGGCGAGCGCCACGATGACGAGGGCGACCAGGGCGAGGGCGAAGGAGAAGCGCAGCCCGGCCGCGGGGGAAAGCATGAAGGCGGCGATCGTGGAGAGCTGGGTGGAGCCCGCGGCGATGGCGAGCGTGACGACGATCATCAGCATCGCCGGCTCGGCGAGCGAGGCGAACATCGCCTCGCGGCTCGCGCCGATGCCGCCGAAGCTGGTGCCGATATCGAGCCCGGCGAGGGCCAAGAGGAAGCGGGCGGCACCGAGGAGTGCCGTGATGACGATGAGATCCCCGAGCGGGGCGAAGGCGAGCCCGGTGGAAAAGGTGGGGACCACGGAGGAGGCGGCCCAGGTGAGGGCGAGGATGAGATAGGGCGCGGTGCGGAAGAGCCAGGAGGCGTTCTCGGCGAGCACGACCTCCTTGGCGAGCAGGCGGAGGATCTGGCGGTAGGGCTGCACGAGCGGCGGCCCTTCGCGGCGCTGCAGCCGGGCTTTCACGGCGCGCACGATTCCGACGAGGCCGGGCGCGGCGAGGAGGACGAGCGCCATCTGCAGCGCCTCGATGACGGGCGGGCCGATCATTGCGTGAGCGCAAGGGCGAGCAGGAGCGCGACGAGGGCCGCGAAGACGAAGAAAAGATAGCGGCGGATGGTGAGGAACTGCAGGCGGTCGGCGCTGGTGGCGAGGCGCTCCACGACGCCGGCGACCGGGGCGTAGAAGATCTCCCAGAGGCGGTCGCGCAGCGCCGAGCGGATGCGGGCGGGCGAGAGGGAGCCGGGCGCGGGCATGCGCACCGCGCTCGCGGCGCCGAAGACGGCGGGGCCGAAGACGCGGCGGATGGGCTCGGCAAAGCTGGTGGCGGTGTATTGGGTTTCGGGGCGCGGGTCGGGAAAGCCGCAATCCCAGGCGGGGGCGCGGCGGACCGCGTGCGCGGCGAGGCGGCGCGCGGCCCCGATGGCCAGGCCCGTGACGGCGACGAGGAGGAGAAAGATCGCGAACCCGTCATAGGAGCTGCGGGCGGCGGCGACGGGAATGATGGCGCCCCAGGGAACGAAGGCGTGGAAGAAGCTCTGGGTGGGCATGGCGGCGCCGACGAGGGTGCGGGCGGTGGGGGCGAGGGCGTTGATCACCACCGCGGGAAAGATGCCGGCGAGGCAGCAGAGCGCGGCAAGAACGCCCATTGCGCCGAGGGAAAACCGATCGGCTTCCTCTGCGGCGGAGGCGGCGGCGGAGCGTGGGCGGCCGAGGAAGGTGACGCCGAACGCCTTGACGAAGCAGGCGGCGGCAAGGGCGGCGGCGAGCGCGAGCAGGGCGCCGTCCACCGGGATGAGGATCTTCGGGCCCCATTCGGGAAGGCCCGGGCCGAGAAGGATCGCCTGGAAGGTGAGCCATTCCGAGACGAAGCCGTTGAGCGGCGGCAGCGCCGAGATGGCGGCGCAGCCGATGAGGAAGAAAAATCCCGTGCGCGGCATGCGGTGGATGAGGCCGCCCTGGCGCTCCATGTCGCGCGTGCCGGTCGCGACATCGACCGAGCCCGCGCCGAAGAAGAGCAGGCTCTTGAAGACGGAATGGTTGAAGACATGGAAGAGCGAAGCGGTGAGCGCGAGCGCGGCGGCGGCTTCTTCGCCGGCGGCGGCGCGAAAGACCATGGCGAGGCCGATGCCGATGAAGATGATGCCGATATTCTCGACCGTGTGATAGGCGAGCAGGCGCTTCAGGTCGTGCTGCATCAGCGCGTAGAGCACGCCGAGCACCGCGGTGATGCCGCCGAGCGCCAGCACGATGAGGCCGATCCAGCCGGGAGGAACGGGCAGGAGATCGAAGGCGATGCGGAGGAAGGCGTAGACGGCGACCTTCGTCATCACCCCGCTCATCAACGCCGAGACATGGCTTGGCGCGGCCGGATGCGCGAGCGGAAGCCAGGCATGGACGGGAACGAGGCCGGCCTTGGCGCCGGTGCCGAGCAGGGCGAGCAGCAGCGCGAGCGCGGCGAGGCCGGGTGCCGGATGGGCGAGGCGCATGGCGGCGAAGCCGTAGGCGCCGGCGCCGCCCGCGAGCAGGCCGAAGCAGAGCAACAGCGCGAAGCCGCTCAGCACGGCCATCAGGAGATAGACATAGCCGGCGCGGATGCTCTCGCGGTCGCGATGATGAACGAGCACGAGCGCCCAGGAGGCGAGCGACATCAGCTCCCAGGAAAAGAGGAAGGAAAACGCATCGTCGGCGAGGACGACGAGCTGCAAGGCGGCGAGGAAGAGCGGGAAGAAAGGCAGCACGCGCCCGGGCTCTTCCTCATGGCGTCCGTAGCCGATGGCGAAGAGGCTCGCGGAGGCGGCGCCGAGATCGACGACGAAGAGAAAGAAGGCGGAGAGCGGGTCGAGCCGGAAATGCCACCCAAGCCAGGGCAGGCCCAGAGGCAGGGTGAGCGTGGCGGGGGCGGACGCGAGCGAGGCGAGTGCCAGGACGGCGGAGAGCGCGGTGACGATGGCGGCGGCGGCGTAAAGCCGGGGCCCCTGCCCTCTCGCGACGGCGCCGGCAAGCGCGAGGACGAGCAGCAGCGCGGTGCCGGCCAAAAGGGCGACGATCATGGGGCGGTGATCATGCGGCGACGATCATGCGGCGCGGTGGATGAGGCGGACGCCGCGGCCGCCATCCGTGCTCGCGGCGCCTTCGCCGATCAGCTCGATGCCGGCGAGGTTGAGCGCAGCCACGAGCTTCATGAGCGAATCGACCTGGCCGCGGATCACGCCCTCGCTCGCCTCCATCCGCTGGATGGTGGGCAGCGAAAGGCCGGAAAGCTCGGCGAGCCGCCGCTGGTCGATGCCGAGCAGCGCCCGGGCAGCCCGCATCTGTCCCGCCGTGATCATGCGGTGGGCCTTAGAACTTTATTCTGGGCAGTGCAATACGATGTCTAGGATATCAGTTCATAGGGATTGCGTGGGTGCTGGGCATGGTCGCGGGGGTGGGAGCGCGCCCGGCCGCGCCGGGCACGCTCCGGGCCAGCCTGGAGACGAGCCTCGCCCGCTTATCCGCTCGCGAGCTGCTGGCCGATCGGCAGGCTGCGGACGCGCTTGCCGGTGGCAGCGAAGACCGCGTTGCAGAGCGCGGGCGCGAAGGGCGGCAAGGGCGGCTCGCCGACACCGCTCGAGGGCACGTTCCAGTCGGCCGCGACGATGTGAACGTGAACGTCGAGCGGAACCTCGTTGATCCGGGCCAAGAGGAAGCCGTCGAAATTCTGCTGCTCGGGACGGCCCGCCTTGAATGTGATCTGAGCGTTCTTCGTCAGGGTCAGGCCCATGACGGCCGCGCCCTCGATCTGCGAGCGGATGCGCTCCGGATTGACGTGGAAGCCGCAATCGATCGCGGTGTCCACGCGCGGCACGCTGAGATTGCCCTTGGCGTCCACGCCGACGCGCACGACCGTGGCGACGTAGGTGAGGAAGCTGCGATGCGCGGCGATGCCGAGCCCCTCCCCATTCGGCAGCGCCATACCCCAGCCGGCCGCCTCGGCGGCAACCTCCGCGACACGGCGCAGGCGGCCGGTTTCGATCGGATAGGTTTCGACCGGATCGCCATAGTTCCAGAAATCCTTCACGCCGGCGAATTGACGCGGATCGATCACGCGGTCAGGGCCGATGAGCTCGAGCAACATATCCTTCGGATCCCGCCCCAGCGCAGCGGCAATCTCGGCGACCATCGACTGAACCGCGAAGGCGTGCGGAATATTGGAGACCGAGCGGAACCAGCCGATGCGCGTGTGCGCCTGGCAGGCCGGATTCTCGCAGCGCAGGTTCGGGATGTCGAACGGGTTGTCCACGAGCCCCATGCCGAGCTCGAACGGCGCCTCGTGGTCGGAGCCCTTGGCGAAGGTGGACATGATGGTGGGCGCGACGCTGCGGTGCCGCCAGGCGATGACCTTGCCGTTCGCGTCCACGCCCGCATCGATCCGTTCGACCGAGACGGTGTGATAGAAGTCGTGCCCGATATCGTCCTCGCGCGTCCAGGTGAGCTTGATCGGCACGCCGGCGGCCTTCGAAACGAGCGCGGCTTCCAGCACGTAATCCCACTTGGATTTGCGCCCAAAGCCGCCGCCGAGCAGCGGCACGTTCACCGTCACGTTTTCGACCGGGATGCCGAGCATGTCGGCGAGATCCGCGCGGCAGCCGCCCGGGCTCTGCGTCGCGGCGTAAGCCACGCACCTGCCGTTCGCCACCTGCACCGTGGCCGAAGGCGGCTCCATGGTCGCGTGCGCGAGATGCGGAACGTAGTATTGAGCCGTGATGACCCTGGTTGCGGATTTGAGCGCCGCCTCGGCATCGCCGTCATTGCGGACGACAATGCCGGGCGCGGCTGCGCTCGCCTCCATCTGTTGCCTGAACGCAACCGAATCGTAGGTGGCGTTTGGACCTTCGTCCCAGATGATCTTGAGCTTCTCGCGCCCCTTGATCGCGGAGCCGGTGTTGCGCGCGACCACGGCAACGCCGCCGACCGGCCGGAACTTGGTCGGCCACGGCCAGCCCTGGACCTCGACGACCTGCTCGACCCCCGGAACCTTGAGCGCCTCGCTTGCATCGAAGGAAACGAGCTTTCCGCCAACCACGGGCGGGCGGGCGACGACGGCGAACCTCATGCCGGGAAGCCGGGCATCGATGCCGTAGGTCGCGTGACCGACCGTGATATTGTAGAGATCGACGATCTGAACCGAGCCGGTTCCAATATAGCGGAACTGGCTGGGATCCTTGAGCCGGAGCGCCTCGGCCGGCGGCGTGGGCAATGCGCTTGCCGCGCCGGCGAGCGCGCCATAGCCGACCATCTCGCCCGTGACGAGGTTCACCACCTTGTGGTTT
>JASHRV010000390.1 GCA_030037175.1 Acetobacteraceae bacterium | reverse complement strand
AGCTCGGGCAGGCCGGTCATCGGCGGGTACTGGTTGCGCCCGTCCATCAGCGCCGCCGCGGCGGCGGCGAGCATGTCCTCCGGCCCGTCGCTGTCGGGGAATCCCTGGCCGAGATTGATCGCCTGGTGCCGCGCGGCCAGCACGGACATCACCGTGAAGATCGTCGTGCCGGTCGCGGCGAGCAAGCTGTTGGCAGGCTTCAACCGTCTTCCTCCCCTCTCCTATCGGGGCCGCACGCCCGAACGGGCGGGAAGTATGGGGCGCTCCCCGCGCGCGGACAACCGGATGGCCTTGACCGGCGCGCGGCGCTGGTTCCCTTTGCCGGCCGGAACGGAGAGAGCGCATGACGGCGATCGCGCCCGGGGATTCGCATCTGGCCGAACGCCTGAGAAAGGCGGTCGCCGGGGATGTGCTGTTCGATGCCGCAAGCCGCGGCCGCTATGCGACCGATGCCTCGATCTACCAGGTCGAGCCGCTCGGCGTCGTCGTGCCGAGGGAGATCGACGATGTGGCGGCGACGCTCGCGATCGCCCGCGAGGAGGGCGTGCCCGTGCTCGCGCGCGGCGGCGGGACGAGCCAGTGCGGCCAGACCGTCAACCGCGCGATCGTCATCGATTGCTCGCGCCATCTCCGCCGCGTGCTCGCGATCGACGCGAAGGCCCGCACCGCGATCGTCGAGCCCGGCCTCGTGCTCGGCGCGCTCAACGCCGCGCTCAGGCCGCACGATCTTTTCTTCCCCGTCGATCCCTCGACGCATGCGCGCTGCACGATCGGCGGCATGGCGGGAAACAATTCCTGCGGCTCGAAATCGATCCGCTACGGGCTGATGGCCGACAATGTGCTCGCGATCGACGCCATCCTCGCCGACGGCACGCGCCATATGTTCGGCCAGGTTTCGGACAATCTCGGCCCCGCGCTGCCCGCCGCGATCGCGCGGCTGATCCAGTCCCTGCGCGCGCTCGGCGCGGCCGAGGCCGAGGAGATCGCCGCCCGCTTTCCCCGCCAGCTCCGCCGCGTCGGCGGCTACAATATCGACGTGCTGACGCCGGCCGCGCGCGCGGCGGGGCGGGAAAATCTCGCCCGGCTGCTCGTGGGCTCCGAAGGAACGCTCGCCTTCTCCGCAGCACTCACGCTGAAGCTCGCGCCGGTCAAGCCGCGCAAGGTCGTCGGCATCTGCCAGTTCCCGACCTTCCGTCACGCCATGCAGGCCACGCCCCGGCTCGTCGGGCTCGATCCCGAGGCGGTGGAGCTCGTGGACAGCACGATGATCGCGCTCGGCCTCTCGATCCCGCTCTATCGGCCGACGATCGAGAAAATGCTGATCGCCCATGGGACCATGCCAATGCCGGGAAGCCTGCTTCTGGTAGAATTCCACGGCGAGGAGGATGCAGCCCTCGCCCGCCGGCTCGATGCGCTCGCGGACGCGATGGCCGGCCTCGGCCATCCCGGTCGGCTCGTCCGCGCCACCGATCCCGCCTTCCAGGCCGAGATCGCCGCGGTGCGCGAGGCCGGGCTCAACATCATGATGTCGATGAAGGGGGACGGAAAGCCGGTCTCCTTCATCGAGGATTGCGCCGTCGATCTCGCCGATCTCGATGCCTACACCGATCGCCTCGCCGCGGTCTTCGCCCGCCACGGCGTGAAGGGCACCTGGTACGCCCATGCCTCGGTCGGCTGCCTTCATGTCCGCCCGGTGCTCAACCTCAAGGACCCGGACGATGTCGCGACGATGCGCGCGGTGGCCGAGGAATGTTTTGCGCTGGTGCGCGAATACAAAGGCAGCCACAGCGGCGAGCACGGGGACGGCATCGCGCGGAGCGAGTTCCACGCCGCCATGTTCGGGCCGCGCATCACGGCCGCCTTCGGGGCCGTGAAGCAGGCGTTCGATCCGGGCGCGCTCTTCAACCCGCACCGCATCGTCGATCCGCCGCGGATGGATGAGCGGAGCCTCTTCCGCTACTTCCCAGACTACAAGCCGGCGAAAGGCTTTTCCCCGGTGCTCGACTGGTCCGCCTATCCGGGCCCGCTCCGCGGATTCCTGGGTGCGGTCGAGATGTGCAACAACAACGGCACCTGCCGCGCCTTCGATGCTGGCGTGATGTGCCCGAGCTTCCGCGCCACGCGCGAGGAGAAGCATCTCACGCGCGGGCGGGCCAATACGCTCCGCCTCGCGCTCACCGGCCAGCTCGGGCCGGATGCCATGGCCTCCGACGCGCTTGCCGAGGCGATGGCGCTCTGCGTCTCCTGCAAGGCCTGCCGGCGCGAATGCCCGACCGGCGTCGATATGGCGCGGATGAAGATCGAGGTGCTGGCCGCGCGCGCCGCGCGCCGCGGCGTGGGTCGCCGCGAGCGGGTGATCGCCGCCCTTCCCCGCTACGCGCCGATGGCGGCACGGCTCGCCCCGATCGCGAACCTGCGCAACCGTTTTCCCTTCCTGGCCCGGCAGGGGGAGCGGTTCCTCGGGATCGCCGCTGGCCGGACGCTCCCCGCCTTCCGCCGCGATTTCTTCCGCGATGCAGAGGCGGGCGGCCAATCCGGCACCGTCCTGCTGCTCGCCGACACCTTCAACCGCTATTTCGAGCCGGAGAACCTGCGTGCCGCGCTCCGCGTGCTCGCCGCCGCCGGCCACGGCGCCGCCATGCCGAAAGCCCCGGGAGGGAAGCTCTGCTGCGGGCGGACCTATCTCGCGGCCGGGCTCGTCGATCG
>JASHRV010000389.1 GCA_030037175.1 Acetobacteraceae bacterium | reverse complement strand
ATCAGGCCCGCCCCATCACGCCCGCCCCTTCACGCATGCCCCTTCACGCATGCCCTGTCACACACGTCCCGTGAGGGCCTTCTCGCGAGTCCCGGCCCCTCCCGCGGAGGCGCCGGCCGATAGGGGCGTGGCGGGATTCTGGCGGCGCTCCTTGGCGAGCCGGCGGAGGATGATGTTGCGCTTGAGCGCGGAGAGGTGATCGACGAAGAGGATGCCGTTGAGGTGGTCGATCTCGTGCTGGAGGCAGGCGGCGAGCAGGCCCTCCGCCTCGATCTCGTGGCGCGCGCCGGAAGGGTCCTCGTAGCGGACTTTTACGCGGGCGGGGCGGGTGACCTCGGCATACTGGCCGGGCAGGGAGAGGCAGCCTTCCTCGCGCGCCGCAAGCTCGGCGCTGGCGGCCACGATCTCGGGGTTGATGAGGGCGATCGGGTTCGGCTTGTCGTCCGGCATCAGGTCGATCACCGTGACGGCGAGGTCCACCCCCACCTGGGGCGCGGCGAGGCCGATCCCCGGGGCGTGGTACATGGTTGCGAACATGCGCGGCAGCAGCGCGCCCACCGCCGCGGCATCGGCGGGGCCGACGCGGCGGGTCTTCGTTTTCAGGATTCGTGCCGGAGCGATGACGATCGGCAGGATTTCTGTTGCGGCGTCAGCCATGAAGCGCATGTAGCGGCGCCATTCGCGTCAATCAATCCGCTCCTGCAGCCGGGTGCGCCGCGGGCGGGACACTCCCCTTGCAAGCAAGGCGGCGGCTGCCAACATGGCCACTGTCGGGATGCCAGAGAGGGTCCCGGCAGCTGCTTCGCTCTCAAGGAGGAGGCTCTTGGCAATGAGTTCCAGGCTGTTCGGATCGCCGCTGTTCCTGGGCTTCGACCATCTCGAGCAGATGCTCGAGCGGGCCTCGAAGACTGCGGCGGACGGCTACCCGCCCTACAACATCGAGCAGACGGGCCCGAATGCGCTCCGCATCACGCTCGCGGTCGCCGGCTTCACGATGGACGATCTGCAGATCACCGAGGAGGACAACCAGCTCGTCATCCGCGGCCGGCAGGCCGAGGAGGCGCAGAACCGGGTCTTCCTCCATCGCGGCATCGCCGCGCGCCAGTTCCAGCGTGCCTTCGTGCTTGCCGAGGGGATCACGGTGAAGGGGGCGTGGCTCGATAGCGGGCTCCTTCATATCGACCTCGTGCGCCCCGAGCCGGAGGTGCGGGTGCGCAGCATCCCGATCACCGGCAACGGGAAGGAAGTCGGTCCGGGGGACGGCAAGATCGCGCAGCAGGGCTAGGGCAGGGCCGGAGACGGCCGGCGCCGCCTTTGGCGGCAGGACAGGCTCGCATGGCATACCGTTTGCATGGATTTTCGCGAGGAGGCCGCGCGGGCAAGGAGCAAGGAAGATGAACATCGGCAACAATGACGAGACGGGGGAGATGGTGCTGAACGCCGCCCCGTTGGATATCCGGCACCTTTCGGAAGGGCAGCTCGCCTCCCTTGGGGTTTCCGAGATCGCCTATCTCAAGCCCGTGGTGGTGAACGGGACGCCGGCCTTTGCGATCCATGCCGCCGACGGCACGGCCATGGCGCTTGCCGGCGACGCCGAGGTGGCGATGGCGGCGATCCGCCAGCATGGCATGGAGCCTGTCCGGGTTCACTGAGAGGGCTAAGAGCGGAGGCGCCAGAAGCGGGCGCTCGCTCGGAGTCCCGAGATGGCGCCGGCCCCCGGAAAACGGGGAAAAGTTTTCTGGTTCTCTTTTTCAAAAGAGAACAACGGAGAATAACCTTAGCCGGCGCGTACCCAGACCCGATTGTCGTGAAACGCGGCGCCGCCGAACGGCGCGATCGAGTCGGCGCCGGTCAGCGTGTTGATGCCGTTGCCGTCCGCGAAGGCTTCGTTCGGCCACAGCCCCTCGGCGATGAGGACCCCGCGCTGCACGCCCTCGAAAAGCTTTGCGTGCAGGCGCACTTCGCCGCGCCGGTTGCCGAGCACGACGCGCCCGCCATCTTCGATCCCGAGCGCCGCGGCGTCCTTGGGGTGGATCATCACGCTCGGCCGGCCTTCCCGCGCGCGGGAGGATGGAGTTTCGTTGAAGGTGGAGTTGAGGAAGCTGCGCGCCGGGCTGGTCGCGAGCCGGAACGGGTGCGCGGCATCGGCTTCCTCGATCACATCCCAGTGGTCGGGCAATGCCGGCATCATTTGCCAGGGGCCTTTGGTGCCTGCATTGGGGAAGGGGACTTTCGGCCAATCCGGCTTGAAGCGGAATTTTCCATCCGCGTAGCCGAAACCCTTCAAATGATGCGCGGCCTCGAAGGGCGGCTGGCAGTCGAGCCAGGTCTCGGCGTCGAGCTTTTCGATGCCGCCCCAGCCGGAATCGCGGAGCGTGCGGTCGATCAGCTCGCGCGCGCTCATCGAGAAGCCCGGATGCCGGGCGCCCACGCGCGCGGCCAGAGCGCAGATCACATCGTGATTCGGGCGGCATTCGCCCGGCGGATCGATCAGCTTCGGCCCGAGCGAAATATACTGATGCCCGCCGCCCGAATAGATGTCGTCATGCTCCATGAACATCGTGGCCGGGAGCACGATATCGGCGAGCGCGGCCGTTTCGGTCATGAACTGCTCGTGCACGGCGACGAAGAGATCCTCGCGCGCGAAGCCCTGCTTCACGCGCGCCTGGTCGGGCGCCACGCACACCGGATTGGTGTTCTGGATCAGCATCGCCTTCACCGGCGGGCCGCCTTGCAGCGCATCGTCATCGCCGCAGAGGATGGGGCCGATGCGCGACTGGTCGAGCACGCGCACGGAGGGATCGGCGATGTCGAGCCCTTCGATCACGGTCGGCTTCCAGTGGTAGATCGCGGCATTGTTGTGGAAGGCGCCGCCGCCTTCGTGCTGCCAGGCGCCGGTGACGGCTGCGATGCAGGCGGCCGCGTGCATGTTGACCGCGCCGTTGCGGCTGCGGGAAAACCCATAGCCGAGGCGGAAATAGCTGCGCTTCGTCGTGCCGACGAGCCTTGCGAAGGCTTCGATCTCGGCGGGCGAAAGCCCCGTGATCGAAGCTGCCCAGGCCGGATCGCGCGATCTCAGATGCGCCTCGAGCTCCTCGGGCGCGTCCGTGTAGCGGGCGAGATAGGCGCGGTCGGCAAGCCCGTCGCGAAAGAGGACGTGCATCACGGCGCAGGCGAAGGCGCCGTCCGTGCCGGGGCGCAGGCAGATCGCGAGATCGGCCTGCTTCATCGTGTCGTTGCGGTAGATATCGATGACGACGATCTTCGCTCCGCGCTCCTTTCGCGCGCGCGTCGCGTGCGTCATCACATTGACCTGGGTCGAGACCGGGTTGGTGCCCCAGATGACGACGCAATCGGATTTCGCCATCTCGCGCGGATCGGGGCCCATCATGCAGCCGGCGCCGGCGATGAAGCCGGTCCAGGCCGGATTGATGCAGATGGTGCCGAGGAAGCCCGAATATTTCTTGGCGTGGCGCAGGCGGTTGATGCCGTCGCGATGCACGCGGCCCATCGTGCCGGCATATTGATAGGGCCAGACGGCTTCGGCGCCGAATTCCCGCTCGACCGCGAGAAATCGTGCCGCGATCGTGTCCAGCGCTTCGTCCCATGAGATGCGGGTGAAGGCGCCCGCGCCTTTCGGGCCGCTTCGCTTCAGCGGATGGAGCAGCCGGTCCGGGTGATGGATTCGCTCGGCGTAGCGCGCGACCTTCGTGCAGATCACGCCTGCCGTGTAGGTCTGCGCCTCCGCGCCGTAAACGCGGCCGATTCGCTGTCCGTCGATCACCTCGACCTCGAGCGCGCAGGCCGAGGGGCAGTCGTGCGGACAGACGGAGGGAAGGCGGGCGATCTTTGCCGGGGCGTTCATGCGTGCGGGAAGCCGGAATGCTGGGCGCCAATGATGTAACAGAACTGCCCCGGCTTCAACGGATGACGCCGGGATCCTTGTGCCGGGCTGACGGGCCCGGCGGCAGCCGCTATAAGCGCCCGGCCGGGTCCCCGTAGCTCAGCCGGATAGAGCACAGGATTCCTAATCCTGGGGCCGTGGGTTCGAATCCCGCCGGGGACGCCAACAAAATCAACAAACTGGAGAGATCGGTGCCGGCGGCCGCGCGGCGGCGCCCAGGTTACGGGGACCAACCCGGAAACATCTCCTCGTTTATCTGCATTGCCGCCCGGCACTGTGGCGTGTCCTTCAGGGTGGCCCAGTTGTTTTCACAGTGGACCAGCTCCTTGAGATAAGCCTGGGGGTCCTTCCGGTAGGTTTGGACCTCTGGGTTTGCGCAGCCACTGAGAAGCAACCCGAAGGCGGCGAACATCGCTGCCACGCCAATCCGCTGCCGCAAGGCCTGTCCTTCCCGATCCTAAGGCCGTGGGTTCGAATCCGGCCGGGGATGCCAGCCTGCTGCGCGGTGTAAAGCCGGCGTGTCAAAGTGACAATCGAGCGTTGCGTGCCGGGGGTTTTCGCTTGAGGTTCAACGGCGAAGCGGATCGGCGCCGTTACAGGGTTCTGCATACCTGTCGGCGCGGCGGATCTTCCTCAGATCACGCCGAGCAGGGCGAGGCGGCGATTCACGCCGGTCCCGCTCTGTCGTGGACCGGCAGGGCTGCACGTGACGTTCCCGCAACGATTCCGGCCGCGATGAGGTTGGCGCAGACGCTTGCGGCGATCGGCAGCATGTAGCTGTGCGTGAGATCGACGGCAAAGCCGGCGGCGCCGGGGCCGAGCAGCGTGCCGAAGGCCACGCTCGTGTAGAGAATGCCGATGAGCCCGCTCACGTTGCGTGCCCCGAAATAATCCATCACCACGGCGGGAAGAATCGCGACCCAGCCGCCATAGAAAATGCCGTAGGCGAAAGCGAAGGCGACAAGCGGCCAAAAAGCTTTCGCAAAAGCCCAGACCGAAAGCGCGAGCGCCATGCCGAGAAACATCGCCTGCAGCGCGAGCGGGCGGCCCATCCTGTCCGCCGGGCCACCGAGGAGGAAGCGTCCGGCCGTGCTGCCGAGGCCGATCACGCTCAGCAGCAGGACGGCGGAGAATTGGGGAATCCCGTGCGCGCCAGCGTAAGGAACGAGATCGACGAAGGGGACGAAGACGCCGAACGAGCAGATCAGGCAGGCGGCGTAAAGACCGATGAACGGGCGCGATCGGATCGCTGCGGCGACCGCGGCGCCCGCCGCTCGCGCGGGCCCTGCGCCCGTCTGCGGCGGATCGCCGTCGGGCTCGAGCCCGCGACGGTGCGGATCGTCCTCGATCATGAGCGCCATTCCCGCACCGATGAGAGAGGCGAGCCCACCGAGAACGAGATAGGCGACACGCCAGCCGAAGGCCGCGATCAGGAACGAGGCAAGGGGCGGCATGACGATCGTGCCGACCCCGATTCCGCTGACGGCAAGGCCGGATGCGTAAGCGCGGCGCCTTGAGAACCATCGCTGCACGGCGCCCAAGGCAGGAACGTAGGAAAATCCGACGCCCAGCCCGACGCCGAGCCCGTATGCCGCGTAGAGCGCGGTCAGATTGCGCGCCATGCCTGCGGCCGCGAGGCCGATCCCGGTCAGTATCATGCCGGCGACGGCGAGGCGCCGCGGGCCGAAACGATCGGCGAGGGGCCCGCTCACGATCCCGAGGCCGAAATAGAGAAATCCGGCCAGGGAGAAGACGAGAGAAACCGAGCCGTGGGAGGCCGCGAAATGGTTCTGCAGAGGCCGGACAAAGGCGCTGAAGGTATAGGCGCTTCCGAAGCCGAAGAAGGTCACGGCGAAAGCGGCCGCAACCACGAACCAGCCGTGGAATATGCGGGCGTTGGAGGGTGAAGTCACGAGCGTCTCCAGGGTGGTCGGGCATCGTGCCGTCCCGGCAGGGCGGCCTGTCCGTTCGCGATCCTGCTCCATTGACGGACGGGGATGGTTCGGGAATCATCGAACCATGCACGAAGCGCTGCGCGACGGGCCGGATATCTCGATCATCGCCGCGCTCATCGGCAATCCGGCCAACGCCAACATGTTGCTGGCCCTCGTGGCGGGGCCGGCGCTGACCGCAACCGAGCTCGCGAACGAAGCCGGCGTCACCCTGCCGACGGTGAGCGGGCATCTCGCGAGGCTGCACGAGGCGGGGCTCGTCAGCGTCGAGCGCCAGGGCCGCCATCGCTATTTCCGCCTGGCGGATCCGGACGTTGTTGCGTTGCTGGAAGCGCTGCTGCCGGTTGCCGCGCGCGCCGGGCACCTTCGCACGCGCACCGGCCCGCGCGATCCTGAGTTGCGGCGGGCGCGGTCCTGCTACGATCATCTCGCCGGCGACCTCGCGGTGAAGATGTTCGAATCCTTCCTTGCGCGGGGCGTGCTTCAGCGAAAGGGCAGGACCGTGCGCATCACCGCCGAAGGACACCGATTCTTCGCCCGCAAGGACATCGACATTGCCGCAATCGAGCATGGAAGACGTCCGCTCTGCCTGCCCTGCCTCGATTGGAGCGAGCGACGCAGCCATTTGAGCGGCGCGCTCGGCGCGGCGATCTTCAGCCACATTCTCGCGCGCGGCTGGGCCTCGCGCCGTGCCGGCTCGCGGATCGTGCGTTTCGCCGCCGGCGGCGAGCGGAGCATCATGGCCTGGTATTCGGGATAGCGAGCTGTTCCGGGCGCTGAACCGTTCGTCGAATGCGCGGAAGAACGAAGGGCGCGCGACGCCCGGTGCCGCCGTCAGCCGGGGAATTCCGCATCGAACGGATCGGCGCGGACGGGGACGGCATTGCCGCGTGCGCCGATGGTGCGCCGCTCTACATCGCGGGGACGCTGCCCGGCGAGATCGTGTCCGCACGACCGTTTGCGCCGCGCGGGGAAGGCTGGGCGGCCGAGCTGCTCGGCATCCTGAAACCCAGTTCCGAGCGTGTATCGGCGCCCTGTCCGCATTTCGGCGCCTGCGGCGGGTGTGCGCTTCAGCATTGGCGGAACGATGCCTACGTCGCCTGGAAGTCCGGCCTGCTCAGGGCGGCTTTGGTTCGCGCCGGGTTTTTCGATCCACCGATCATGCCCATTGCGCAAAGTTCCGCCGGCAGGAGGCGGCGTGCGGATCTGGCGATCCATCGTGTTGCGGGCCGCGTGAGGATTGGTCTGCACCGGCGGCGCAGCTCCGACGTCGTTGATCTCGACAGCTGCGTCGTGTTGGAGCCGGGGCTGGTTGCGCTGATCGCGCCCTTGCGCGGCGTTCTTGCACGGCTGGCGGCACTGCGCCGAAACGGCTCGGCGATACTCAATCTTCTCGAAAACGGCGCGGACCTGCTGCTCCGTACCGATGCCGGCCTGACCACGGCCGACCGGACGGCGCTCGCGGAGTTTGCCATTGCCTGTGACCTTTCACGCGTTTCATGGGCGTGCGGCAGCGACATGCCCGAGCCGGTGTGCCTTCTGCGCCCGCCGATGATCGCTCTCTCGGGCGTTCCCGTGTCCCCGCCTCCGGGCGCATTCCTCCAGGCGACGCTGGAGGGTCAGGAGGCAATCGTTGCCGCCGTCCTCGCGGGCCTGCCGCACGCTCTTCCCGCGCGCGCCCGCGTTGTCGAGCTGTTCGCCGGCTGCGGCACGCTGACATTCCCATTGTCCGCCCGGGCTCGTGTTTTTGCCTATGAGGGTGAGGATGCGGCGGCGGCTTCTTTGCGCCGTGCGGCCGCCGGCCGCCGGATCGAGGTCATTCATCGCGATCTCAGCCGCCAGCCTCTGACCGCCGAGGAATTGAACGGTGCCGCTGCCATCGTGCTCGATCCGCCCCATGCCGGTGCGGCCCCGCAAATGGCGGCGCTGGCCGCATGCCGTGCAGCGCGGATCGTCTATGTCAGCTGCAACCCGGCCACGCTTTCGCGCGACGCACGGAGCCTGCACGCCGGCGGCTACCGGGTCCTCGCGGCGACACCGGTCGATCAGTTCCGCTGGTCGAGCCAGCTGGAAAGCGTGGTCGTTTTTGCTCGATAGTCGGGGGCTCCGCCCCCGACGGCCCCCGGCAAAGGCGGAGCCTTTGCAATCCATTACTTATTCAAAACGTTGGGGGGTCCAGGGGCTCTGGCAGGGGCTCCGCCCCTGCCAGAGCCCCTGGCTTTACCCACCAAAAACAGCTCGCCTTCGTTCGAGGCTCGCGGCGGGCCAGAGCTGCTTCGCATCATAATACGACTCGAACGCAGGCGCGTCGGCGGGCAGCGCCAGCCAGGGCAGCTTCGAACGGGCATAGATATGCACATCGGGTTTCAACGCCGTTGGATCGTCGAGCGTGCCGATCCGGACGAAGCGCAGCGCGGCGCGCCCGCCATATTCGCTCCACACGGCCGTCTGGCATGTCGGACAGCGAAAGATCCGATGCGGCCGGCCGCTGTCCGTCGGGACCGATATGGGCTGCGGCTCGCGGGCGAGCACGGAGAGCCGATCGGTTTCGATCAGCGCATTGAGCACGAACGCGCTTCCGGTCTGGCGCTGGCAGTCGCGACAGTGGCAGCAATGCACGAACATCGGAGCGGCTTCGAGCCGGTACCGAACCGCCCCGCAGGCACATCCGCCTTCCAACCCTTGTTCCTGGTCTGCCATCGGATCCCGCCTCCGCCAACCGTGCGTTTGCTAACCTGCGAGGCCCGGGCACCGCTTGGGGAAAATTGCGGTCCCGCTTAGAAAAGGCCTCTCACCATTCCATCCGGCCCGAGGCCGATTTGCTCCGCGGCGGGCACGCGCGGCAAGCCTGGCATGGTGAGGATTTCGCCGGCAAGCGCCACGACGAAGCCCGCGCCCGCCGAAAGCCGCACCGCGCGGATCGGCAGCACATGCCCGGCCGGCGCGCCGAGCAGCGTGGGGTCGGCGCTGAAGCTGTATTGCGTCTTGGCGATGCACACCGGCACGTTCGCAAATCCCGCTGCCTCGAAGGCGGCGAGCCGGCGCGCCACGGCGGCCGGGATCGCAACCTCGCGCGCGCGGTAGATCTCGCGCGCCACGGTGCGGATTTTTTCCGCGAGCGGCATTTCCTCCGGATAGAGGGGAGCGAACCGGGCCCCGCCTTCACCGATCCGGTCGAGCACTGCGCGCGCGAGCCCAGCAGCGCCCGCGGCGCCGTCGGCCCAATGCGTGCAGGGCACCGTCTCCACCCCGCGTGCCGCCATCGCCCGCTTGACCGCGCCGATCTCCTCGGCGGTATCGGAGGTGAACTCGTTGAGCGCGACGAGCACCTTCACGCCGAATTTCTTCACGTTCTCCACGTGCCATGCGAGATTCGCGATGCCGCGCTCGACCGCCGCGACGTCCTCCCGGCCCAGCGTCTGCTTCGCGGCCCCGCCATGCAGCTTGAGCGCTCGCACTGTGGCGACAACGACCGCTGCCGCGGGCGTAAGTCCGGCCAGGCGGCACTTGATGTCGAAGAATTTCTCCGCGCCGAGATCGGCGCCGAATCCCGCCTCGGTGACGACGATCGGAGCGAGCTTGAGCCCGAGCCTCGTCGCCATCACGGAGTTGCAGCCATGGGCGATGTTTGCGAACGGCCCGCCATGCACGAGCGCGGGCGAGCCTTCCAGCGTCTGCACCAGGTTCGGCATCAGCGCATCGCGCAGCAATGCCGCCATCGCCCCGTCGGCCCTGAGATCGCGGGCCGTTATCGGGCTGCCGTCACGCCGCTCGGCCACGATGACGCGGGCAAGCCGCGCCTCGAGATCGGGCAGATCCCGCGCGAGACAGAAGAGCGCCATCACCTCGGAGGCCGCGGTGATGTCGAACCCGTCCTCCCGCACCGGGCCGTTGCCGTCGAGCCCCACCACGGTCGTGCGCAGGCTGCGGTCGTTCACGTCGAGCGCGCGGCGCCAGAAGATCCGGCGCATATCGATGCCGAGCGCGTTGCCGTAATGGAGGTGGTTGTCGAGCATCGCCGCGAGCAGGTTGTTGGCAGCGGTGATGGCGTGAAAATCGCCGGTGAAATGGAGGTTGATCTCCTCCATCGGCGCGACCTGCGCCCGGCCCCCGCCGGTCGCCCCGCCTTTCACGCCGAAGCAGGGCCCGAGGCTCGGCTCGCGCAGGCAGAGCATGGTTTGCGCGCCGGACGCATTCAGCGCATCGGCGAGACCGATCGCGGTGGTGGTCTTGCCTTCGCCTGCCGCGGTCGGATTGATGCCGGTCACCAGAACCAGCGCCCCATCCGTCCGGTCCGCGAGGCTTGCGATGAAATCGAACCCGACCTTCGCCTTGAACTTCCCGTAGGGCTCGATTGCGTCGGCCGGAATCCCGGCCCTCGCCGCGATTTCCGCGATCGGCCGGAGCCGGACGCGGCGGGCGATCTCGAGATCGTCCGGCATGCTCAGGCGGCCTTGCGCTTGCGGATGCCGAGCACGCCGAGCGCCTCGTCCATCGCGGCGACGGCGGCGCGGTAATCCTCCGGCCCGAGCGCGCCGATCAGGCCGACGCGGAAGCTCGGCAGGGCGGTGTCGTAGAAGTTGCTGATGAGGAACCCCCGCATCTTGAGAAGATCGACGAAAGCCTGCAGGTCCCAGCGCGGATCGTCCGGGGCGAGCACGTTCATCACGATCGGCCCCTGCAGCGCGCGCGGCAGATAGGGCGTGAGCCCGATCGCCAGGATGCCGTCGTAGAAAACGCGCAGATTGGCCTCGTAGCGCGCGAGCCGCGCCGGCGCGCCCCCTTCGGCATCGAGCCTCTCGAGCGCCACTGCGAGCGCATTGAGCACCTGGGCAGGCGGGGTGAAGCGGAAGCTTCCGGATCCCACCCGTTCGGCGTGGGCGTGGATATCGGCGAGGTCGAGGCACCAGCTTTCGGCCTGCCCCGCCCGTGCGGCGAGCCCCGCCTTGGGCGCGATCGCGAAGGCGAGGCCGGGCATGCTCTCGAGGCATTTGTTGGCGGTGAAGAGAACGGCATCCACCTCCGGCATCGCCGCGAGATCGAGCGGCAACGCGCCGAAGGCCGAGACGGCATCGATGATCACCCGTCGCCCCGCGGCGCTGGCAACCGCGGCCAGCGCCGTCGCGTCGTGCACGACGCCGGTGCTGGTCTCGCTGTAGACGAAGGCGAGATGGCCGATCATGGGATCGGCCGCGAGCGCGCCGCCCACCGCGCGCGGATCGACCCGCTCGCTTTCGTCCACCGGCAGGCTCACCACCTCCCGTCCGCACTCGCGGGCGAGGCGGCACATCCGGGACGCATAGCTGCCCGTCATCGGCACGAGCATCTTTCCCCCGCGCGGGACGAAGGTGCGGATCGCGGCCTCGACCGCGAAGTGCCCGGAGCCCTGCAGCGGCAGGCTTGCATGGGTCTGCCCGCTCACCCCCGCGATCGGCAGCAGCCGCTCGCGCACGCCGGCATAGACCGGGTAGAAATCGCGGTCCCAAGGCGCGAAATCGTGTG
>JASHRV010000388.1 GCA_030037175.1 Acetobacteraceae bacterium | reverse complement strand
CGGGTAGATCGGGGCGCGACGGTCAGGAGGGCGATCCACGGCTCACCCCTCCCCGAGGTCGACCATTACGTGCTCGATCCCGGTGTACTCTTCGAGCGAGTGGATCGACATGTCGTCGCCCTGGCCCGACTGCTTGAACCCACCATGGCGCATCTCCGAGGTGGCCGGCAGAAGCTGGTTGATCCGGACCGTCTCTCTTGCCTCCGGTGTGCAACCTCGCGTTGCCTGCGATCGCCCAATCGACGAAGCCTTTGATCCGGTGGCGCTGCGTCTCGGAGATCACCAGCCCCATTTCGGCGCCGGTATCGCCGGGTTCTCCCACCATGACTGCCTCTACGGCCTTGATCGGTCGCCGCACGAACTCGCTGTAGATCGCCGACTCTGCATAGACTCGCGTTGCCGCCATTCGGTCTTGCATCGAGTTGCCGTCGGCGCCAGCGCTGATCTTCGCCGCCATGAGCTCGAAGTCGTCGTCGTAGACGATCGCCGGCGCCTTACCGCCGATCTCGAGGCAGTCGCGCCTGAGGTTGGCGGTGGCAGCTTCGCGCACCTTCTTCCCTGTGGAGACGTCGCCCGTGAGCGAGGACATTCGGACCCTGGGATGACCGACGAGTGCGGCGCCGACGGTCTCTCCGTGTCCGGTCACGACGTTGAGTCCCCCTCAGGGACGAGATCCGCCGCGAGCTCCGCGAGCCGCAACGTGCTCAGAGGGGTGAGTTCGTTCGGCTTGATTGTGAGGGTGTTTCCGGCAATCGGCGCTGGAGCGATCTTCCATCCAGCCATGCCGAACGGGAATTTCCATGATCCTGCCGAGCCGACGATACCGAGGCGGTCGCGGCGAACCATTCCCGTTCGGCAAAGGATGCGTTCGGCACTGGCCCATCCCTCGAGAGCGCGGCCAGCCCCGGCGAAGAAACGCGGCTTGCCCATAACGAATGAGGTTTCCTCGCCCGCACCGCTGGTCGGCTTTCCGACGTCCATCGGCCCGAGCTGCGGGAACTCCTCTGCATGCTCGTTCAGGTGATCAGCGACGTGCGAGAGCCAGCGAGCGCGCTCTCCTGGAGGGGTGTTGGCCCACCCTTCGAATGCCGGCATGGCGGCATTGACCGCCGTGTCGAAGTCGTGGGCGGTGCCGTCGGGAACAGTCGTGACCTCTACCCCGGTCGCCGGATTGATCACCGGCTCCGTCACTCGTTCTGCCGTGCCAAGCTGGCGTCTCGCGATGAACATGGACTGCGGCCCTATGTCGTCCTTGGTCATCGGTGTCCGATTGCACAAAGAAGATATAGTCGACTGTTCGACAGGCGCCCCGACCCGTTGCGCGAACGTTCCAGCCCTCACTCAATTCAGCTCCTGACCACGACGAACGCTCAGGATCGTCACGCAATCCCTCTCTCTCTGCCAGTCTCGGATGGCCGACGGCATCGGCCGCCACCTTTGGCGTCGATCGAGTCTTAGGAAAAAGATGCAGCAATTAGAAATTCAAAATGACGATGCTGGTCTATCTTCTTTTCCGATCGCCGTTACATTCATCGGGATTGAAAGGCTCTCCGAGCGGATAGCGAAAAGCAGCATGCGTCGTCAGCTGAAATGGCTCCATCAGCCCCTTTTGACCTCGCGCGCCTGTACTTCCCGAACAGGAACAGCCGGCTGGAGTAGCGCAAGCGGCACACCACGAGCCTGCTTTATCGACTGGATCGCAACGAAGCTGGAAATGCGCTCGACACCCACCCCGGCCGTTAGCATATCCTCAATGATCTCGCGATAGTGGTCGATATCGCGCGCTGTTACCTTAAGCACGTAGTCGAAGCCGCCACTGACTAAATAACATTCTGTGACGAACGGCTGGTTATGGACATACCGTTCGAATTCTTGCGTCTGCTCGATCGTGCGCCGTCGCAATGTCACGTCGGTATGCACCGTGACATATGGGACGACCCGTCGAATATCGATCGTCGCGCCGTAGGCCTGGATGAAACCAGCGCTTTCGAGCCGCTTCACGCGCTGCAGGCACGGTGTCGGCGACAGCCCGACTACCCCGGCCAGCTTGAGGTTGCTGAGCCGTCCGTCGTTCTGTAACGCCGCCAGGATCTTGGTGTCCAGTCGATCAAGCGGCGGCCGCGCGTCAATGCCTCTTCTTGCGTACACGATGCTGATGTCGGCAGCGCATCCTGCGCGCAACCCGCGTCAATTGAAATTCATCATGACGTGCCGGACGATGGTGTAGTCCTCTAGACTGAACATCGATTGATCCTTGCCGTACCCCGACATCTTCATGCCACCATGCGGCATTTCGCTGATCAGGGTGAAATGCGTATTGACCCAGACCGTCCCGTACTGCAGGCGGGAGCTGATCTTTAACGCCGTCTTCGCGTCGCGGGTCCAAACCGAGGAGGCGAGCCCGTACTCGCTGTCATTGGCGAAGGCGACGGCCTGCTCCGCGTCGTTGCAGCGGGTCACCGAGATGACCGGCCCAAACACTTCACGGCGCACGATCTCGTCGCTTTGCTGCGCGTGGGCGATCACGGTCGGCTCGAAATAGAAGCCGTCGCGCGCCGCCCGCACGCCGCCGGTGACGATCTCGATGTGCTTCTGCTGGCTCGCCCGCTGTACAAAGCTTGCCACACGTTCGCGCTGCCGCTCGCTGATCAGCGGGCCAAGCTCCGTCGCCTCGTCTTCAGGGGCGCCGAGCTTGATCGCCTTCACTGCGGTCTCGAGATCACCGACCAGCCGGTCATAAATCTTTGGCGCCGCATAAACCCGACACGCGGCGCAGCAATCCTGGCCCGCATTGTAGTAGCCGGCGACCTTTACTGATTTGACCACTTCTTCGAGATCGGCGTCATCCATCACGATGACAGGCGCCTTCCCGCCGAGTTCGAGATGGGTGCGTTTGAGTGTCTTCACCGCAGCCTGCAGCACCTTCTGACCCGTGGTGATGTCCCCGGTCAGTGACACCATACGCACGCCCGGCATGCTGACCAGTGCCGAGCCGACGCTGTCGCCGCGCCCGGGCAGGATGTTGACGACCCCCGGGGGAAACAGCTCGGCCAGAATTGTGGCAAGCTTTAGCGTTGTCAGCGGCGTTTGCTCGGAGGGCTTCATCACCACCGTGTTGCCCGCGGCGAGCGGTGCCGCAAGCTTCCAGGCCGCCATGAGAAGCGGAAAATTCCACGGCGCGATCGAGCCGACGACTCCGATTGGGTCGCGCCGGATCATGCTCGTGTGGTTCGTAACGTATTCGCCGGTCGCACTGCCCGTCATGCATCGCGCCGCGCCCGCGAGGAAGCGGATCACATCGACGATTGCCGGCATCTCATCACCGAGCATCTTGAGATACGGTTTGCCGCAATTAAGCGATTCGAGACGGGCGAACACCTCCATCTCCGCTTCGATCCGGTCCGCGAGCTTCAGCAGCAGCCCGGCGCGATGGGCCGGCGTGGTCAGCGACCAGGACTCGAACGCATCGGAAGCGGCCTTGATCGCAGCCGCGACCTGCTCGACCGACGCCTCTCGCACCTCGGCCAGAACGCGGCCTGTCGCAGGGTTGACGATCGTCTCGGGTATCCCCTCGCCCTCGATGAGGTGACCACCGATCAGCAGGTTCGTGGCGAATTGGGAGATTGCGATATCCATCCGCGTTTTCCTCGCTTGCGGCTCTCGGGCGAGCGGAACTGTAATGAGCCTCTCGCCGCACGGGGAAATACAAAAGCATAACCCTGAGCCATCGGAAAAACCGGTAGCGTGTTCCCAGACCCGGATGCGGAGCGTACCCAGTGCCGGGATATCGGCCGGTCAGCGCTCGGCGCGGTATTCGCGTGCCACCCGGAGAAAGATCTGTGCCTGGTCCGACAGAGCCGATCCGCGGCGCCAGGCCACGCCGACGTCCACCGTTGTCGACATACCCTGCAGTGGCCGGGCCTCCAGACGATCGCCCTCCAAGGACCAGGGCCTAAACGCCATGTCGGGCAGGATAGTCAGGCCGGCGCCAGTCGCCACCAGGCTGCGGACCGCCTCGACCGACGCGGTGGTCAGCGCGAGATTGGGTCTGATCCCGGCCGCCTGCCACATCGCGGCAATGGATTGTGGCATCTCATCAATCGACAGCCCGATCAGAGGTTCACGATTCAGATCCGCTAAGGCAATATGGTCATATGCGAGCAGCTGATGCCCGGCCGGCAGCCAGGCACGGATTCGTGAGCGCTCCAGGGTCTCGCATTCGAGCGCGTCGCGGTCTTCGAGATTGGACACCAGCATCAGTGCGACGTTGAGTTCGCCGTTTAGCAGAAGATGCTCGATGAAAGAGCGCTCTTCCTCGACGACCTTGACGAAAACGTTTGGAATAATGCGCCGGAAGCGGGCCAGCACGTCGGCCAGGAAGTAGCCGGCGACCAGGCTGGTCACGCCGAGGTACAGCGTTCCAGACACCGCATCGTGGCCGCCCTTCAGTGTCCGCCTCGCGTCCTCGACCGCCGCCAGGATCAGCCGTGCCTGGCGGAGGAACTGATGCCCCTGGTAGGTCAGCGGCACGCCTTTCGACGTTCGTACGAACAGCGTTGCGCCCGTCTCGGCTTCCAAGGCGCGCACACTCTCCGTCACGGCCGATTGGGAAATGTTCAGGCGCTTAGCCGCGCCCGAGACCGACCCTTCCTCGGCGGTCGCGACGAAATATGAGATCTGCCGCAGCGTTAGGTGCATCTGTCCGGCCCGCGTCGTTCGGTATCGGCTTCGTGCGCCAGCGCAATAATATGGCGCGATTTTCCGATGGAAGACAGCGAATTCTGGCCTTGGGGCCCAGCCCCCGGCCCTGACCTGTCTGGCGCGGCGCTATCGGTTCCGAATTTAGGCGTTCGGTCACCGGATGAAGCACACGCGAGCGGGAAACTTGGTAGCCCAGCTTTTGGCCGATATTCGTCTTCAGGACGCCATCGAGCATGCTTTGTCTATACATACTACGCTGCGGTTGTCCCGTTCTGCCCGAAATCCGGAACGATCGGCGCGGATGCGATGGGCAGCGTTGTGGCCAGGGGCGCCAGTGACGCCGCCGCAGGATGGTTGCCCGCGCCGCACAGGTAATAGCCCGCGATAGGTGTGCCGTAGCGCGCGGCCTGCGGCATCGGCCGGCGCTCGAACAGATTGTCGAGGCCGACCAACGATGCATGAGAAATACTGCCGCCGGTGATGTAGTGGCTGCGTTCCAGATCGAGCGGGGTGATGACACGACGGCCAAGGATGTGCTGGCGCACGTTCGGTGCGTAGCGGAAATACATCTCCATCTTCCGATCCGCCCACTCTGTCCTTGAGCTCGGCCCAACTGCTGCGCGCTAACCCGAAGGGCAATTGCAGCATGCCGAGCGATAGCGTGTGCTGGCCAGGCGGCACCGATCCGGATGGGTCACGGAGGGGATCAGAGCCCCGATGACATAATCGTCAGCAAACTCACACCGCTGCTGGGCCTGCCATGCTTTCTCGCAGAGCGCTGGCGTAGGGCCAAGGTGTAAATCGGCGTGACATTTGACCCCAGATCGGCGCGGAACATTACCCCCGCTCTCATGTCGGTGACGTCTTGAGGAGATTGTCAAATTCGCTCGGAGGTTGGGGTCATGATTGGAAGCCGAAAGGGGTCAAAG
>JASHRV010000049.1 GCA_030037175.1 Acetobacteraceae bacterium | reverse complement strand
CGCGTCCCGGCGTGAAGGGGACCTTCACGTTGACACCGGCATCCTTTGCGGCCTTCTCGACCGCCGCACAGCCGCCGAGGACGATGAGGTCGGCGAGCGAGACCTTCTTTCCGGAGCCCTTCTGAATTTCTTCGAGCTTCGCAAGGACCGACTTGAGCTGGGCCGGCTGGTTGACCTCCCAATCCTTCTGCGGCGCCAGGCGGATGCGCGCCCCGTTCGCCCCGCCGCGCTTGTCGGAGCCGCGGAAGGTCGCGGCCGAGGCCCAGGCGGTCGAGACCAGCGTGGGAATCGAAAGTCCGGAGGCGACGATCTTGGCCTTGAGGTCACTTATGTCCTGAGCGTCGATCAGCGTGTGATCGACCGCGGGAACGGGATCCTGCCAGATCAGCTCCTCCACCGGGACCAGCGGGCCGAGATAGCGCACGCGCGGGCCCATGTCGCGGTGCGTGAGCTTGAACCACGCCCGGGCGAAGGCATCGGCGAGCTGGTCTGGGTTCGCGTAGAAGTGTCTGGAGATTTTTTCGTAAGCAGGGTCAATCCGCAAGGAAAGGTCGGTGGTCAGCATCGCCGGTGCCCGGCGCTTCGCCGGGTCGTGCGGATCCGGGATCGTGCCGGCGCCGGCGCCATTCTTGGGCTGCCACTGATAGGCACCGGCCGGGCTCTTCGTCAGCTCCCAGTCATAGCCGAATAGATTCTCGAAGTAATTGTTGCTCCACTTCGTCGGCGTTGAGGTCCAGACGACTTCGAGGCCGCTGCCGGTCGCATCATCGCCCTTGCCCGTGCCGAATTTGTTCTTCCAGCCGAGACCCTGCTCTTTGAGGCCGGCGCCCTCGGGTTCCCGCCCGAGAAGCGTTACGTCCCCCGCGCCATGGGTCTTGCCGAAGCTGTGCCCGCCGGCGATCAGCGCCACGGTCTCCTCGTCGTTCATGGCCATGCGCGCGAAGGTCTCGCGGATATCGCGGGCCGCCGCGAGCGGATCCGGCTTGCCGTTCGGCCCCTCCGGGTTGACGTAGATCAGGCCCATCTGCACGGCGGCAAAGGGTTTTTCGAGGTCGCGGTCTCCGCTGTAGCGCTTGTCGCCGAGCCAGGTGTCCTCCGGCCCCCAGTAGATGTCTTCCTCGGGTTCCCAGACATCCACGCGCCCGCCGCCAAAGCCGAAAGTTTTGAAGCCCATCGATTCGAGGGCGCAGTTGCCGGCGAAGATCATGAGGTCGGCCCAAGAAATCTTGCTGCCGTGTTTCCGCTTGACCGGCCAGAGCAGCCGACGCGCCTTGTCGAGAAGCACATTGTCAGGCCAGCTATTGAGCGGCGCGAAGCGTTGCGTGCCCGAGCCGGCGCCCCCGCGGCCGTCGCCGATGCGGTAAGTGCCGGCGCTGTGCCACGCCATGCGGATGAAGAGCGGCCCGTAATGCCCGAAGTCGGCCGGCCACCATTCCTGGCTGTCCGTCATCAGCGCGAAGAGGTCCCTCTTCAGGGCCTCGAGGTCGAGCTTCTTGAACTCCTTCGCGTAGTCGAACGCCTCGCCCATGGGATCGGACAGAGAGGAATGCTGATGCAAAATTCCAAGATTTAGCTGGTTCGGCCACCAGTCGCGGTTCGATCGCCCGCCCAGAATGGCGTTCGGGCGAATCCCGTGCATGACTGGGCACGTAGCGACCTTCGCAACGTTATCTCCTTCCATGTTTTCCTCCGATCGTTGCTCTGTTGATTGCACCGCTCCGCAGGCAAGGGCCAAAGATGCGCCGGAAGGCAATCCCGTTTCCCGCCCAGAGCGACGAATTCATGCCCGACGATTGGGCCGTACGCCGCCTCTCGTCCTCGGCGGAGGTCCCCTGCCAAATCCTGATCACCAGATTAGGCGCGTCTCTCCAAACCGCAAATCCTCTTGTACCCGTGCCGGGTCTGATTCATGACAGAGGATGCCCTCGCTCCCGACCTCCCCGCGTGTAAGGTGCACCAGTATCTGGTTCGTTCCGAGCCAAGGCATCGTCCGGTGCCAGGGCCGATGAGATGACCGGAGCTGGTTGAGGGAGAACGGGCTGCCTCATTGTAACCGCCAAGGGGTGGCAGATGAGCCAGAAATCTCTCTCCCGTACTGCGCCGCCCGATGCCGCCACGGTTAGACCGTTGGTCGGGCGTACCGTCCGTGACATCCGCCGCGCCACCCGCGAGCCTCTCTCGGCCGAGGGCGAGATGCGCATCGTGCTGGAGGGCCGGCGCGGAAAGGATAGCATCGCCGCCCTGTGTCGCCGCGAAGGCATCGCCGAGGCCTGCGAATGGATAGAGGAGCCCCTGGAGGCAGGGAAGCGTCGCCTCTTGGACGATACGCGCGCTCAAAGTACAGGATCTGATCAAACGATTTTCCCGTTAACTCACCACCCACGAGCTGTGCACCGCAACGGCAGCGCGCGCCGTTGCCGATGCATAGGTTGAAAATGGTGCTCGGCACCGCAAACTCCGCACAACCGCGCGTGTATCACGAACCACGGCGGCTCTCGGACAACGACTCGAGCCACATCACGGATGAACTCGCAGACCGGCGCGCTGCTCGGCACATCGAGCACACTCATGGCGCGCCGCGGCGTCCGCAGACGCGGGGCAGGATCGAGCGCTGGCACCGCGCGCTGAAAAATCCGATCCTTCTGGAGGATGACTAGCTGCTCAGCCAGCCCTTGCCGACATTGACTCCGGCCACGGCGCTGCCGTCCTGGCCGAGCGACAACAGATCAAGCGCGGCACCGTCCAGCAGCGACGCATGCTCCACCTCCAACTGGCCGCTTAACCTTCACTTCAGTTGGACCGTGCCCTCCGTTAGACATTCGCTCTCGCTGTCTCAAAGCGGTCGACGACAGATAAGATGGGCCGGAGTTCGTCGGAAACCGGAGGAAAGGGCACTCTCCCTTGTGAATCTACTGCGCCTCGCGAGCGAGGGTTTTGATTGACGTTCCTAGGACAGTTCCTGTTCAAACAGAGCGGACACAACCGCATTCGCCGAGAAACCCAACCAGCGTCGGAGGCCGATTGTTGGAAAGTGGGTAGCCCGAAGAGGCCGTTGTCCCTGGTTTGGGTTCAATGCTGCGACCGATGACCACGCGCGCTCCCGGATCCTTTGGTCGATTACCAAACCGGTGCAGTGCCGATAAGTCGTCGCGGGAAGTCAGCGGGACGCAGCTGATGGCGCGTGCGCTGGGGCCGTCCATCGCAACCGACAGTGCGCGCGGAGCCGGTTGAGCGGTACAAACCGCTTTGAGGACTTCGATTCCGTATAACAAGGAGTAACAAATTCGTGCTACCACACCGGCCGCCGCGGCCGGGGGCCGTGGCCAAACCACGGCGCCGAGGAGTTCGAGGGGCGTTATGATCATCGTCACTGCGTCCTCGCAAGAGTTCTTCCATTTTCTTCAAGGGATGATTCTTTCCATCCGCGATAAGACTGAGGCAGCCGGGATCGCACTTGGCTGTCTGGACCTCGGCCTCACCGAGGCACAGAAGCAGTGGCTGCGAGCCCAAGACGTAACGCTTGTGACACCTGAATGGGACTTCGGTCTGGACGAAGGTAGCGGGATGCCTTTGCCGTTCAAGGCGATTCTCGCGCGGCCACGCCTGCCGAAATACTTCCCCGGCCACGACATCTACATGCACATGGACGCTGATGCCTGGGTGCAGGACTGGACCGTGATCGATCTCTATCGGGCGGGTGCCATGAAGGGGCTGCTCGCCATTGCGCCGGAAATAGACCGCTCCTTCATTTCAAATTACGGAACGAGCCGTTCGTACCGCGCCTTCATCGCGAAGATTTACTCCGAACTCTTCGGTGCCGAGGCCGCCGCGAAATATCGCGACTATCCCATCCTTAACACCGGGGTTTTCGCCATGCCTGCAAGTTCTCCGCTCTGGGAGCGCTGGGTTGCCCGGATCGGCAAAAGCCTGAGCAATGGGCGCAACTTCCATGTCGAGCAAGCATCCCTGAATTACGAAGTGTTCGAGAATTTTGACGCTTATATTTCCTCAGGCCTCGAGTTCCTCCCCGCGCGCTGCAACTGGGTCTGCCATCAGGCGCTGCCGAAATTCGATCCCACCCGTGGCCTTCTGGTTGAGCCCTTCTTGCCGCACGCGGTGATCGGCGTGGTTCATCGGGCAAGCGACGATTTCAAGCAGAAAAAGACGGGTGAGGTCGCAATGGTGGGCGGTGGCTTCGTCGAGATGAACTTGAAATACCGCGAGGGCTGCTACGACACGAACCTGAGTACTACGGAGCCCGAAAAGCTCGGCCGTTGGCAGGATGCTGGCTTCGAATGGACAGAGAAAACGCTATAGGCCGGAACACGCGTGACCAAGACCGTGATGTCCGACGTGCGTCTTCTGGCCGGTGGCTTTTTCCCGCTCCTCCCGCTCTGCCTCCTGATCTTCATCGATGCAATGGGCTTCGCCATGGTCGCTCCGATTCTGGCCGCGCATCCATTGTCGGCCTCTCGCTCTATCCAGGCGATCATCTATGGCGCCGCAATCGGAATCTATCCCCTGGCCACTTTCTTCGCAGCACCCATCCTCGGCACCCTCTCTGATCAGGCCGGGCGCCTTCCTGTTATGCTGATCTGCGGAGCCGGTCTCGCCACCTCCTATGCGGCTATCGCGGCCGGGCTGCAGATCGAGTCCGCCGCGCTCGTCATCCTGGGCCGGCTTGTCGGCGGCTCGACCGCGGCCACACAGGCCGTTGCGCTTGCGGCGCTGGCAGACGCAGGTGCACACGAAACGCGAGATGAGCGAATCAATGCCGGCCTATTTGCTTCCTCGTTTGGCTTTGTTTGCGGTCCGGTTCTTTCCGGCGCGCTCGCTGGTGTCGGGCCGGCACTCGGCCAGATCGCTCCTTTGCTTGCCGTCATTCTGCTCACGCTCGTCACACTCGTCTGGCTACCTGCGAGCTTTCCCGCCTCCCGCCGCACGCGCGGCGGCGCCGGTATCCGTGGCGCGTTCGATCTCCTCAAAAGCGCCCGGGAGTTGGGTGCTACGTTCGCATCACCTGCACTGCGGCGGCTTGCGCTGATATTTCTCCTCCAGCAGCTCGGTTGGGGGAGCTTCTTCTTCTTTGTCGCGCCATTCCTGTTCAGCCGCTTCGTCTTCACCGCCTCCGACGTCAGCTATTTCATGGCGGTGATCGGCGTCGGCTTCTGCCTGAGCTTCGCCCTCGCCATGCCTGCCCTGCGACGCTTCTTTTCTCCCCGCGCTATCGGCATCTTCGGTATGCTGATCACGACCGCCTGCATCGTCATTTCCGCGGTCGCGCAGGAGCCGCTGGTCGAATGGCTCCTCGCCGTTCCGGTTGCGACCGCTGTCGCTTTCGGCTACGGCGCGCTGATCACGCTCTTCACTCATGAAGCCGACGGCAACGAGGGGGAAATCCTCGGTGTCACGGCTTCCGTCAACGCGCTGGCCTTCGGCGTAACGTCGCTTGCCGGCGGCGTGATCTCAGGCGCCGATGCCATCGCACCCATTATCGCCGCTGCCATGCTTATGGGGGTGGCGACATATCTTCTCATGATCAACCCCTCGCGCAAGGTGAACGCACTGCAATGAGGACCATTTTGCTTGCTGGAGGCTTCGGCACCCGCCTTTCTGAATATACGGACGATATTCCGAAGCCCATGGTGCCAGTGGGCGGCCTACCGATGCTCTGGCACATCATGAGCATCTACTCTCATTTCGGCCACAACGAGTTCCTTGTGGCGCTCGGCTACAAGGCCGAGTACGTCAAGTCGTTCTTTCTTAACTACGAAACCCTTCACTCAGATTTTATCATCGACATGGCCACCGGTAAAACGCGCCCGGTGGAGCGGCCCGCGGTTGACTGGAAGCTCGCGCTGATCGACACGGGCCTCGATACCATGACCGGCGGCCGCATCCGGAGAATGACGCCCTGGCTCGGTGAAGAGTCCTTCATGGCCACTTATGGAGACGGCGTCTCCGACGTAGACATCAACGACCTCATCCGTTTCCACAAAAGCCACGGCAAGCTCGTCACCATGACGCTTGCGCGCCCGGCCGCCCGCTTTGGCGTCGTCGAATTTGACAAAACCGGGCAGGTGCATTCCTTCCAGGAAAAGCCGCTCGAAAGTGCCGGCTATGTAAATGCCGGCTTCTTCGTCATGGAGCCGAAATTCATCGACTATATCGACAACGACAAGACCATTCTCGAGCGCGAACCGCTCGAACGCGCCGCCGCCGAAGGCGAGCTGATGGGCTATGTGCATAATGGGTTCTGGCGTCCGATGGACACCAAGAAGGACGTGGACGATCTGAACAAGATGTGGACCACCGACGAGGCACCTTGGAAGCTCTGGTCGCTCGAAAGCAGCAGCGCTCGGAAGGGAAGGGGCAGCTTCGATGTTTGACGGGGTTTACCGCGGCAAGCGCGTTCTTGTCACCGGGCATACCGGCTTCAAGGGCTCGTGGCTAAGCGCTTGGTTGCTCACTCTGGGCGCGGAGGTCAGCGGATTTGCCCTCGCGCCCGCATACCCGAATAGCCATTTTGAGTTGCTTAACCTCAAGGACCACGTCCGCCATTTCGAGGGCGATCTTCGCGACAGCGAAGCAATCAGCCGGGTGATGGCAGAGGTCAAGCCAGAATTCGTCTTCCATCTCGCGGCCCAGGCCCTCGTGCGCCCAGCCTATGCCGATCCGAAAGGGACATTCGACACCAATATCGGTGGGGCAGTGAACCTGCTCGAGGCGATTCGCGGAACGGAGAGTGTACAGACGCTCGTCTTCATCACTTCGGACAAATGCTACCGCAACGTCGATTGGGAATGGGGCTACCGCGAGACGGACATTCTCGGCGGGCGCGATCCCTATAGCGCGTCGAAAGGGTGCGCGGAAATCGTTTTCGACGCGTACTGGCACTCTTTCCTCAAAGGAAAGATCCGGGCAGCGACCACCCGCGCGGGTAATGTCATTGGCGGGGGAGACTGGGCCAAGGACCGACTCATTCCCGACTGCATCCGTTTCCTCAAGGCCGGGGAGACGATTGTTATTCGCAGCCCTGACGCGACGCGCCCTTGGCAGCACGTGCTCGAACCCCTCGGCGCTTATCTCCTGCTCGGCCGCCGTCTCTCGCGTGCGGACGGAGAGCAGTACTGCAGAAGTTGGAACTTTGGTCCCGGACACGGAGCCAATCAGACCGTCGAGAAAGTCGTTCGCCATGTTATCGAGCTCTGGGGAGGCGGCGATCTCGCCGTCCATCGCGACCCTGGCGCACCGCACGAGGATCACTGGTTGCAGCTCAACACCGATCGTGCCAACCACTATCTCCATTGGGAACCCGTCTGGGCCTATACGAACTCGATCACGGAAACTGTGCGTTGGTACCGCGAATGGGACGGTGGAGCAAATATCTCTGTGCTTTCCCAAAGTCAGATCGCCGCCTACATGAAGGCATGGCGAGAGCTGGGGCGGCCATGACGCAAGGCTGGACGCTCCGGCCGCTCAGGCAATTCCCAGACGATCGCGGTACGGTTTTGCACATGCTACGCGCGAACGATTCTCATTTCGAGCGTTTCGGGGAAATTTATTTCTCGACAATTTATCAAGGAAAAATCAAAGCTTGGCACAAGCACCGTCACAAGACGGTCAATCTCGCCGTGCCCATCGGCACCGTGCGTATAGCCCTCTTTCGGGAAGGATTGCCGCCGGAAGAAATCCAGCTTGGCCGGCAGGACTATCAATTGCTGACGATCGCGCCGGAGATTTGGTACGGATTCGAAGGACTTACAGAGGGAGAATCGCTTATTGCCAATTGCGCGACGGAACCCTTCGATCCCGATGAAGGCGTCGATCTCCCGTTCGATACCGACCAGATTCCCTATTCCTGGGTCCGGTCGTGAAAATCCTCGTTACCGGGGTGACGAGTTTCGTAGGTTACCATCTCGCGGCCGGATTCCGGGAAGCGGGGTTCGCAGTAACCGGTACGTTGAGCCGGCCGGGCACGCCCGAGGGAATCCGCGGCGAGCGCGCGGCCAGACTCGCACGCCTCGGTGTCGCAGTGGTCCCGCTCGACCTCAAGGATCCGGACTCTATCGCGCGTTCCGTCGAACGAATCCACCCCGATCTTTGGGTCCAACACGCCGGCTATACGAAAGCCTATGCCTACGATGACTACGATCTGCATGCGGGCTTTACTCTGAACGTGTCACCGCTCGGAAAAATCTTCGCCGCGATGTCCGCCGTCAACGGCGCGGTCATCGTGACCGGCACCGTCTCGGAATATTCTGATTCGGATGCCCCGCATCTCGAGAGCGAGTGCTGCGTTCCCGCCACGCCTTATGGCCTTTCCAAGCTCATGGAAACGCTCTATGCGCGTCAACTTGCGCTTCGCTATGGGGTGCCTACCCGCATCGCCCGACTTTTTCTTCCTTTCGGCCCGCTCGACAGCCAAGAAAAGCTTCTGCCATCCCTGATCGCGTCACTGCGGCAAGGCCGCCGGATTGCCCTTTCTCCATGCCTGCAGAGACGTGATTTCATTTATGTGGACGACGTCGTGTCGCTCTATGTACGGCTGGTTCGGGACCTGCCGAGATCCTCTTTCGAAGTCTACAATGTTTGTTCTGGTGAATCGCCCGCTCTTAGGGACGTCATCGAGGAATTCGTGGCTGTTCTGAAGGCGGATCCCGCCCTATGTGACTTCGGTGCTGTCGCCATGCGACCGGGTGAGCCGCCGATGATGCGGGGCTCTAACAAGAAGGCGCGACAGTACCTGCATTGGTCGCCCATGTCTTGGCAAAAGGCGATTCGTCGATTTTGCAAAGTCGAGTTGGAGATTTCGCCTTAGTTACCAAAGCAAGTCAAAAGCCATTTTGATATCGTATCTTTTATCTCAACCCGAATAGGTCTTGCTGGAATTGTGATTGGGGCCTTCGAAAAGGGGCGGTATGATTCTGAGGGCTTCGGCAGCGGAGACCGGAGGGATCGATGAGCTGGCGGCGTGGGCGGGCCTATGGACAAGACTTGCGGGATCGCCTGTTGGCCGCGTTGGTTGAACCCATCCGGGCGGTCGCGGCTCGGGTTGGCGTCAGCCCGTCCTATGTGCCGAAGGTGCGGACGCGATTGCGCAAGATCGGCGAGACCACGCCCGTGCCACCGCGCAATCATGTGGTACCGCGCCTGGGGCCGCTCTGTGACGTGCTGCAGGCGCGGGCGGCCGCGCACGCGGATGCGAAGATCGCCGAGTCACGTGTCTGGGCGGCTAGCGAGCGTGGGATCGCGGTGAGCCATCCGGCGATGTGGAAGACCTTGGCACAGAGCTCGGCGTGACGCTCAAAAAAGCTGCGCGGGGCAGAACAGGAACGCGTCGATATTGCCGAAATACCCGCCGCACGGCCCACCTTGGTGCCGAAACTCGACGCTTGGAAGTTCATCTTTCTGGATGAGGCCTGGCCAGGACGAACATGGCGCGCAGGCGCGATCGGGCGCCGCGGCGCCAGCGGCTAATCGCTGCGGTGCTACATGGGCATTGGCAAACCACAACGTTCCTGTGCGGCCCACGGTACAATCACTTGGTCGCCCTGGCGGAGCCGGGCCGCGCTATCGACGGGGTATCGTTCCCGGTCCGGGTCGAACAATTCCTCGTCCCAACGCTGGCTCCAGGCGATGTTGTGATTGCCGATAATCTCAGCGGGCACAAACTCGCCATCGTGCACCAAGCAATCGCAGCGTGCAGCGCCCGCCTGCGGTTCTTGCCAGCCCATAGCTCGGATCTCAATCCGATCGAACTGGCGTTCAGCAAACTCAGACGCCTGTTGCGCACAACCGCCGCTCACACCGTCGGGGCACTCTGGCAGGCTTTCGGCCAACTGCTCAACCAGTTCAACCCTACCGAATGCGCCAATCATCTCTGACACTGCGGCTATGCACACTCAGCACGACAACGGTCCAATGATAGTAGACGTGGATATAGTAGACGTGGATGTGGAAGCAGGAACACGCCGGTGCTGGGCCGGGATGGAAAAGCCGATGAAGCGCTATCCAAATGCTCTGACGGACGAGAAGTGGGCGGCGATTGCGTCGGTGCTGTCGCAGTTAGGCGAAACCAGGCACGAATTCGGGACGGATCTGCGGGAGGTTTTGGAGGCTGCCGTTGCGTGGCATGCAGCACAAGTGAGTGGCAAATACCTTCCGACTGTTTGTGGTCTTGGCAGCCAGCCTACTGGGCGCTTTGTTGCTTCATAAGCTACTCTCAAATTCGGATCATCCGTGGCATCAGTGGCACGCTGAACCGGACTGTGTCGGACGCAGAGCCCGTCCCGAGCGATAGAACCACTCGACGGTCATCGATCGCGACAGTGGCTGCATGCGAACGGAGCTACGATGCCAACAAGAAGACCGCTAGACTCATGCGATACATCGTATTGGTCAACGGGAAAGGATTATTGACGCTCAGCGGCGGCCCTCCGACACCTCCGATCGAGCCATGCTACGGGTGATTCTGGGGTCCATCCGTGAACACTCGGCTGGTCGCTGTATCTAATCACCAGCGACGTATACGATTGCGGCGAGCTAGGGCTGGTACCCATAAAAGGGATTCTCAAGGGGCCGGTGTTGTGATTCAAGGTCTCCGGAAGGAGCCAACGTGTCGATCACGGATATTTCTGGCTGACGAGAACCCAATTTGCCCGGCTCAGGCCGCATCTTCCGAGGGATACCCGGGGCAAGCCCCGCGTCGATGATCGCCGGGTGATCAGCGGCATCGTGCATGTCCTGATATCCGGCTGCCGGTGGAAGGATGCACCACCAGTCTATGGTCCACGAAAAACGCTCTACAATCGTTTCCAGCGATGGGCAGCCAAAGGCGTCTGGGCGGGCATCTTCCACGCTCTGGCGACGGCTGGCGGCCCACCCGCCGAATTGCTCATCGATTCCTCTGCGGTCAAGGCGCATCGCTGTGCCTCCG
>JASHRV010000387.1 GCA_030037175.1 Acetobacteraceae bacterium | reverse complement strand
CCGGCGCCTGCGCTCCGCCCTCCGCCACGCGGAACGCGCCGCCCGCGGCCCCTGCTTCGCGCCCGCGCCCCACCGCCGCCGCCGCCCCGGTGCCCCGATACCCGCTCACCCGATCGATCCCGCCCGTCATCTCCGTCCGGTCCCTTCTGCCCACCGGAAGCCGCCGCCCGGCAGCTTCTGCCCGCTCCGCCCCGCGTCCCGCGCCCGACTCGGCGGCTTCGAGCCTCCACCCGCCTGGCACGCGCCTTGCTCTCACGCCTTGCGAGAGAACCTCCGCCCCGCGAATGCGAAGGCTCGTTCAAATTCCTTGACGCCCCGCTACGCGCGGACACCCGGAAAGAGCGATGCGCCACCGCCTGCTCCCTGCCGCCCCCCTCCTTCTGCTCTGCCTGCTGCTCGTCCCGCGCCTCGCCTCGGCCCAGGTGCGCATCAAGGACATCACCGATGTCGAGGGCGTGCGCAGCAACCAGCTCGTCGGCTACGGCCTCGTGGTCGGGCTCAACGGCACCGGCGATCAGCTCAACAACTCCGCCTTCACCCGCCAGTCTCTGGTCGGCATGCTCGATCGGCTCGGCGTCAACACCGCCGATCTCTCCGCCCAGCTCCAGACCAAGGACATCGCGGCGGTGATGGTCACCGCCAACCTCCCGCCCTTTGCCCGCGAAGGCAGCCGCTTCGATGTCGGCGTCTCGGCGCTCGGCGACGCCACCAACCTCAGCGGCGGCACGCTCCTCGTCACCCCCCTCCTCGGCGCCGACGGGGAGGTCTACGGCGTCGCCCAGGGCCCCGTCGCCACCGGCGCGATCGCCGTCCAGGGCGCCGCGCAGTCGGTGACGCAGGGCGTGCCGACCTCCGGACGTATCGCCAACGGCGCCATCGTCGAGCGCGAGATCCCCTTCCAGCTCGGCGAGGAGCACACGCTCGACCTCGCCCTGCGCAACGCCGACCTCACCACCGCCGAGCGCATCGCCGCGGCGATCAACCGCACGCTCGCCGATCGCATCGCCGAGGTGACCGACCCCCGCACCGTCGTCCTCCATCTCGAAGGCCGCGACGTCGTGGACACCCTCGCCCGCATCGAGGATCTGACCGTGGTTCCGGACAGCCCCGCGATCGTGGTCATCGACGAGTCGACCGGCACCATCGTCATGGGCGCCAATGTCCGCATCAGCGAGGTCGCGATCGCCCAGGGCAACCTCACCGTCCGCGTCACCGAAACCCCGCAGGTGAGCCAGCCCGGCCCCTTCTCCAACGGCACCACCGTGGTCACGCCGCAGACCAACATCCAGATCGACACCCAGCCGGGCCACCGGCTGGCCCTGCTGCCCACCACGGTGACGCTCCAGCAGCTCGTGAGCGGCCTCAACTCGCTTGGCGTCGGGCCGCGCGACATGATCACCATCCTTCAGAACATCAAGGCGGACGGCGCCCTGCAGGCGGAGCTCCGGGTCCGATGAGCAGCACCTTCCCCGGCACCATCCCCCCCGCTTGCGCCGCCCTCGCCGCCGGGCTCTCGCCCGCCCTCGCCGCCAAGGATTGGAAAACGGCCCAGGGCTTCGCGGCGATGGCGATCGGCGAGCTCTTCGAGCCGATGTTCGAAACCGTCGATCTCTCGAAGAACCGCTTCGGCGGCGGCGCCGGCGAGGCCGCCTGGCAGCCGATCCTGGTTCGGGCGATCGGCAGCGAAGTCGCCTCGGAAGGCGGGCTCGGCATCACCGCCACCGTCTTCTCCGAGCTCGTCCGCCAACAGGAAAATTCTTCCGATCCCACAGGAGGCAAGTCATGACCCAGGAACTGATCGATGCGGCCGTGGATCTGGTCGGGCTGCTCGCCCGCGAGAACGAGGCGCTGGGGCAGATGGACCTCGCCCGCGCCGCTGCGATGGTGGGCGCCAAGCGCCGCGCCGCCGAAGCCTTTGCCGAGGCCAGCGGCGGCGCGGAAAGCACGGCCCGCCTCGCGCCACCGCTCCAGCGCCAGCTCGCGGAGCTCGCCGAAGAGAACCGCCGCCTGCTCGAGCGGGCGATGAAGGTCCAGGGAAGAGTGATGGGCACCATCGCCGGCGCCATGGCCCGCCGCGCGCGGGAGCAGGGCGGCTACGGCGCCAACGGGGCACGAACCGCGCACGGCAAAGCCCCGGCCCTTACCCTTTCCGCCCGCGCCTGAAAGAAAGAAAAGGCAAGAAAAGGCAAGAAAAGGCCAAAAAAGACAAGGAAAGAAAGCAAAGAAAGGAAAAAGAAAAGGAAAAAACTTCTTTTTCTGAAGAAAAAGAAGCAAAAAGACTTTTCCTTTATTCCGGGCCCGGTCGCATCGCGGGACTCCGGACGACATGCTCCCGCTCTTGGGCAGAGTGAGGCACCCCCGCGGGCTTGCCCGCAGGGGTGCGTAGAATCGCGCGCAGCGCCTCCACCGCGCGGCTCGGAAAGCGCTCGCGGTGGATGAGCACATTGTAGGCCCGCGCCGGCAAAGGAAATCCCGCCCGCGCCAGCGTTCCGGTCGCAAGCGCCTGCTCGACCACCCGCTCGGAGATCGCGCTCGCCCCCGCGCCCGCCTCGACCGCTCCGCGCACCGCCTCGTTCGAAGGCAGCTCCAGCGCCACCGGCAGCGAGGCCGGCGCAATCCCCTCCGCCGCGATCGCCGCCTCGAACACAGAACGCGTGCCCGACCCCGGCTCGCGCATCACCCAGCCCGTCCCGGGCAGATCCGCCGCCCGCAGCGCCCTGCCCGCCGCCCAAGGGTGGCCCGGCGCCACCACCACCACCAGCCGGTCATGGGCCACGGTCTCGCTCGCCAGCCGTGGATCATCGACCGCGCCCTCCACCAGCCCGAGCTCGGCCGCCCCCTCCGCCACCGCCCGCGCCACCTGGGACGTATTGCCGATCCGCACCGCCAGCGTCACCTCGGGGAACGCGGCCCGGAAGCGGACCAGCCGCTCGGGCAGCCAGTAGCCGGCGATCGTCTGGCTCGCCTCGAGCGTGAGCCGCCCGCGCTTCAGCCCCGCAAGCTCCGAAAGCGTCCGCTCCGCCGCCGCTGCCCGGCCGAGCACGGCGCGCGCCTCGGCCAGGAACACCCGCCCGGCTTCGGTCAGCGCGATCCCCCGCCCGACCCGATGGAAAAGCTGCGTCGCATGCTGGCGCTCGAGCGCGCGCACCGCCGCGCTCACCGCCGACTGGGTGCGGTTGAGCGCCCGCGCCCCCTCGGTGAGGTGCTCGCGTTCGGCCACGGCGACGAAGATGCGGAGCTGCTCCAGCGTCATTGAAGTCCCACCCGGTCATACAACCGCCATCGCCGGGTTGTCCTTGGGCCTGGTTGTCCTTGGGCCGGGTTGTCCCTGGGGAGAAATTCCGGGACAAGGCCCGTGTCCCAGGGGCCCCACTTCCCAGAGGCCCACGTCCCAGGGGCCCCGCGCCGGAGGGTGAGCATGAATCCTGAGCCAGTCGCCGAGCCAATCACCTTGGGGCGCGCGTGAACGCGCTGCAGGCCCTGCTGCTGGCGGCGCTGCAAGGCGCCACCGAGCTCTTCCCTGTAAGCAGCCTCGGCCATGCGGTGCTCCTGCCCGCGCTCGCCGGCTGGCATTTCAACCAGGCCGCGCCGATCTTTCTCCCCTTCCTGGTGATGCTCCATCTCGGCACCGCCGCGGCGCTGCTGCTCTATTTCCGCTCCGAATGGTGGCTGATCGCGCTCGGCGTGCTCGGCCTTTCCGACCCCCACCAGAGGCAGGAGAGCCGCCGCGTCTTCCTGCTGATCGTGGTGGCGACGGTCCCCGCCGTCATCATCGGCTTCGCGCTTCAGCATTTCGTCCAGCGCCTCTTCGGCACGCCGGTCGCGGCCGCGCTCTTCCTCATCGCCAATGCCGCGCTGCTGCTGGTGGGCGAGCGGCTGCGCGGCAGCGGAAGGCGCGCGCTCGATACGCTCACGCCGACGGACGCGGTCGTCATCGGGCTCTGGCAGTGCCTTGCCTTCCTGCCCGGCATCTCGCGCTCGGGGGCGACCATGGTGGGCGGCCTCGCCCGCGGCATCGACCACGAGGACGCCGCCCATTTCTCCTTCCTCATCGCAACCCCGGTGATCCTCGGCGCCGGCGTGCTCGAGGTCCCCAAGCTGCTCCGCGCCGGCATGCCGCACGGCGCCTTCGGCATCGCGGTGATCGCCGCCGTCGCGGCCGGCGTCACCGCCTTCGCCAGCACCGCCTTCCTGATGCGCTATTTCCGCAATCACGACGCCTGGGCGCTCGCACCCTTCGCCTGGTATTGCGCGGCCCTCGGTCTCGGCGCGCTCGTGATGCTTTACGCTTGACCCTTTCGGGAGGAGCCATGCCAAAACGGCAAGGAATGAAGCTCCGGTCTGCCTGCCTTCTCGCTCTGCTCTTTTTCCTCGCCGCCCCGCGCGCGCTGCAGGCGCATGTCAATCTGGCGGAGGCACCGATCTCGCGCATGGATCTGCCCTGGTGGCGGGCGCGCTTCGAGGCGAAGGAGGCCGAGCTCCACAGCCGCCCCATCGCGCTCGTCTGGTACGGCGATTCCATCACCCAGAACTGGGAAAGAAGCGGCCCGCCCGCGTGGCGCGATTTCGCCCCGATCTGGCAGCGCTTCTATGGCGGGCGGGAGGCCATCAATCTCGGCTTCATCGGCGACTCCACCGCCAACCTGATCTGGCGGATCATGCACGGAGAGGCGAGCGGCATCGCGCCGAAGGTCGCGATCGTGGAGATCGGCGCCAACAATTTCGGCCTGCCCCACTGGCCGGCGAGCGAGACCGTGCCCGGCATCGAAGCCGTCGTCCGGCTGCTCCGCGAACGCCTGCCCGCCACGGGCATCGTGCTTCTCAGCGTGCTACCGAGCGAGCGCTCGGACTGGGTGAGCGAGAACACGGTGCTCACCAACGCCGCGCTCGCGCGCATCTACGCCGGCAGCCGCACCGTCCATTTCATCGATCTCACCGGGCTTTTCATGAAAGGGGGAAAGCTCGACCGCAGCCTCTTCCTCGATCAGTACCTCACCCCGCCCGACCCGCTCCTTCACCCGACAGCCCAGGCCCAGGGAAGAATCGCCGCCGCGATCGAGCCCACCGTCGCCGCGCTGATGGGCGACCGCAACCGCGATCTTCCTGCCACGCTCCCGCTTGCCGCCCGCGCGCCAAACACTCCCTAGAGCGTGATCGCCGAAGGCGTGAATCACGCGGCAGGCAAGGAATTCTGTTCTTTCTTGAAAGAAAGAACTTTTACCCGTTTTCCGGACCACCGCTCCATCTCGGGCCTCCGACCGTGCGTTCGGAGTCCCCGGCCGCCGCCCGCCCCCGGAGAACGGAAAAAAGTCTTTTTGCTTCTTTTTCTTCAGAAAAAGAAGGCTCTATCGATTCTCCACCCGCGCGATCCCCCACACCATCGCGACCGCGCCCGCGATCCCGATGACGAGCCCCGCGACCAGCCCGATCATGCCCGCATGCGTGCCGCCCACCGCCGCGCCGGCAAGGGCGCCCACGATCATCAGCACGAAGGGTAGCAGGCAGCCGATTGCGACCATTCCTGCCCGGCTCGCTCAGCCCTGCCGGTGGATCGGATCGACCCAGGCAACCGCCTCCGGCTTCTCGACCGGCTCGATATCGAGATTGACGACCACGGCCTCGTTGTCGCTCCGCACCAGCACGCACTCCAGCGGCTCGTCGGTGCTCGCATTGATCTCCTGGTGCGGCACATAGGGCGGAACGAAGATGAAATCCCCAGGCTCGGCCTCGGCCACGAACTCGAGCTTCTCGCCCCAGCGCATGCGCGCCTTGCCGCGCACCACATAGATCACGCTCTCGAGCGCGCCATGGTGATGCGCGCCGGTCTTCGCGTTCGGATGGATCGTCACGGTCCCGGCCCAGATCTTCTGCGCGCCGACGCGCGCGGCATTGATCGCCGCGGCCCGGCTCATGCCGGGCGTCTGCGCCGTGTTCGGGTCGAGCTGCCCGGCCTTGATCACGCGCACGCCGTTGTTGCGCCAATCGACCGCGGCCCCGCTGCCCTCCACATCACGATGGGCCTGGCTCATGGCTTCTCTCTCCTCCGCCTCGCCGCCGCGGCACGCCGCTTCGTCCGCCCACTCTACCAGATACGCACGTCAGTCCGGAACGGCGCGCGCGAGCGCCCCCGCGAGCGCCCCGGCATCCGAAAAGCGCTCGGCCTTCGCGGCGGCGATCCATCGCCGCATGAGCGCGCTCTTCCGGAACCGGGGATTGTGCGTCACCTCCTTGCCGATCCAGGACGGCAAGGGCAGATGCTGCTCCGGGTGGCTGAGCTCCACCTCCGCGAACGCCACCCCGGCGAGCGGCCCCGTATGGATATCGACCGCCCAGACAAACCCCTCATGGGGCACGCTGTGGCGGATCTTTTCCAGGATCGGTCCCCGGCAGAGCGTGCGCAGCATCTCTTCGGCATCGTCGCGGGGAATCTCGTACTCGAACTCCGAGCGGCTGATCCCCTGCCGCGGTCCCTTGACCGTGATCCAGGCGGCCTCCGCCGTCTGGCGGATCCGCACCTTTCCACCTCCGAAACGGCCGATCAGCCCGTCCCGCATGCGCTCGCTTCCGACGACTGCGTCTTTCCACGCATCGTTCGCGAGAAGGAACTTCCTTTCGATCTCGAGAGCCATCACGCACCGCTCACGCTGTGAAATGCATCGCCCGAAGCATCGCGCCCCACCCGGCCGGGCGCGCGGCACGACAGTCCCGGCCGGCTTCATCGGGCGGAAGCAGGAATGCATGGCGGGCGCGCACCGCGGCGAGTATAGGGCGATGGGGCCGCACCGGGCGAGAAGGAGCCCGCGAGGCGCCGTTCCCCGATGCAGAGAAGGCTCCCGCCATGGACAGCCGCTTCAGCGAGGTCAACGGAGTACGGATCCACTATCTGACATCCGGAGAAGGCGCGCCGGTCGTTCTCCTGCACGGATACGCGCAAACCAGCCAGATGTGGCGCCCGCTCATCCCCGAGCTCGCCCGCGCGCACACTGTCATCGCCCCCGACCTCCGCGGCTTCGGCGATTCCGCCAGGCCGGACGGCGGCTACGACAAGAAAACGATGGCCGAGGACATTCACGCCCTCGTCGCCTCGCTCGGCCACCGGCGGATCGGCCTCGCCGGCCACGATATCGGATTGATGGTCGCCTATGCCTATGCCGCTCAGCACCCGGACGCGGTGGAGCGGATTTCGCTGATGGACGCCTTTCTTCCCGGTGTCGGCGATTGGGAGAAGGCCTGGCTCCGCAGGGACCTCTGGCATTTCCATTTCTACGGCGAGACGCCTCTGGCGCTCGTCAAGGGCCGGGAGCGCCTCTATCTCGAGCATTTCTGGAACGATTTCGCCGCCGATCCGGCCCATTCCGTCTCCGAGACGAACCGTCAGCTCTACGCCGCCGCCTATGCCCAGCCCGGCGCCATGCGGGCGGGCTTCGAGGTGTTCCACGCCTTCGAGCAGGATGCCCGCGACTTCGCCGAATTCGCGAGGACGAAGCTCACGATGCCGATGCTGGTCCTCACGGGCGAAAAGGCTTCCGGCGAGTTCCTCATCGCGCAGGCCCGTCTCGTCGCCGAGAATGTCGAAGGCGTCGTCATCAGAAACTCCGGCCATTGGCTGATGGACGAAGCGCCGGAACAGGTCGTTCCGAAGCTGGTGTCATTCTTCGCGCGCTGAACGGACGTCCGCGAGCGCCGCCGTCGCGCGATCACGCGCGAAAGCATTGTCGAGGAGAACCTGCCGATCGGCCCGACCGCCCGGCGGCTACGCTCCCTCGTCCAGCGGCGTGCCCATCGCCGCCTCCGCCTCCCGCGCCTTCGCGGGTCCGCGCAGGAAATGCGCGACCAGCACCGCGACCACGACGCCGATCACCGATCCCGCCGGATAAACCCAGTAGGTCGAGAAATCGCCGCGTGCGAGATCGGGCCCGAAAGCCCGCGCCGGGTTGAAGGCCGCCCCGTCATAGGGCCCGCCCATCGTCCCCATCGCCATCACATAGGCGCCCACCGCGACCGGAACGAAGCTGCCGTTCAGCTTCGGCCCGTTCGCCATGCCAAGCACCAGCAGCACCATGCCGAAGGTCAGGATCGCCTCGAAAGCGACGGCCTGCCAGGGCTGGCCCGGCTGCGGAACGGTCGCCGCGAGGTTCCCGCCATGCCCGAACAGCCCCGCCGCCGCGAGCGAGCCCGCCGAGGCCGCCGCGAACTGCACGGCGAAATAGACGAGCGCCATTCGCCATCCCATGTCCCGCCGCAGCGTGAAGGCGAGCGTCATCGCCGGATTGAAATGCGCGGATATGTCGCCCAGGAAATAAACCGCCGCCACCAGCCACAATGCCGAGACCGCCGAGAGGATGAAGGCGAACTGGTAGGCTGCGAGCACCGCGCCGCCATGCGCGGCCAGGATCGCCGCGCCGCCCGAGAGCACGAAGGTGAGCCCGGAGGTTCCGATCGCTTCCGAAACCAGCCGCCGCGCCCGGTGATCGTTGCTGGTCCAATCGGCATAGAAGCGCTCGCCCACCTGGGCCGCGAGCGCCCGCCGCCCGATCTCGCCCTTCCTCAGGCTCGCGCTCATTCCCTCACCCGGCGAAGGCCGCGGAAAAACGGGTCACGCGCTGGAGCGGACGACGAGATTCGAACTCGCGACCCTGAGCTTGGAAGGCTCATGCTCTACCAGCTGAGCTACGTCCGCGCCGCCGCTCGTGGTACCGCAGCCGCCCGGCCGGAGCAAGGCGCCCCGTTGCGCTCCCTCTACAGGACCTCGCACGCCTCCTCGAAATCGAGCCGCGGCGAGCGCGGGAAGATGCCCTCCGGATCGCCATAGCCGAGATTGCAGAGGAAGTTCGACTTCCAACCGCGATAGGCGAAGAACTCGTCGTCCACCTTGGCCTTGTCGAAGCCCGACATCGGCCCGCAATCGAGGCCGATCGCCCGCGCCGCCATGATGAGATAGGCGCCCTGCAGCGTCCCGTTGCGGAAGGCCGTCTCCTGCGCGAACGCCTCGTTGGGCTCGAACCAGGAGCGCGCCTCCTGGTTGTGGGGAAAGAGCCGCGGCAGATGATCGTAGAATTTCGGCTCGTAGGCCACCACAGCCGTGACCGGCGCGGCCATCGTCTTCTCGACATTGCCGGGAGAGAGCGCGGGCTTGAGCCGCTCCTTGGCATCGCGGCTGCGGATGAAGAGGTATCGCGCCGGCGAGGAATTCGCCGAGGTCGGACCCCACTTCAAAAGATCGTAGAGCGCGCGCAGCGTCTCGTCGGAGACCGCCACGTCGCGCCATTTGTTGTGGGTTCGGGCTTCGCGGAAGAGCGTGTCGAGCGCGGCTTCATCGATGGCCATGCGGCGTCCTTCCCTTCGTTCGATGCCGGATCGTCGCGCCGCACAATCAAATCGGGGCCCCGCCCCGTCAACCTACCCTCAGGTTCAACCTACCCTCAGGTTCAACCTACCCTCGGGCTCAACCTGCCCTCGGGATCAGAGATCCACCTGCTCCACCGCAATCACCTCGGGCACGTAATGACGGAGCATGTTCTCGATCCCATGCTTGAGCGTCGCCCGCGAGGAGGGGCAGCCGCTGCACGCGCCCTGAAGGTAAAGCCGCACCACGCCCTCGCGATAGCCGCGGAAGATGATGTCCCCGCCATCGCCCGCCACCGCCGGCCGCACCCGCGTGTCCAGCAGCTCCTTGATCTGGGCCACCACCTCCTCGTCCTCGGGCGCGATCTCGTCCTCGGCGAGCACCTCCGCGCTCCCCTCCAGCATCGGCCGCCCGGAGAGGAAATGCTCCATGATCGCGCCCAGCACCTGCGGCTTCAGCGCCTGCCAGGTCGTGTCCTCGGTCTTGGTGACGGTGATGAAGTCCGAGCCCAGGAAGGTCCGCGCCACCCCGGGCAGCTCGAACAGGCTCGCGGCGAGCGGGCTGCGCGCTGCCGCCTCGCCCGAGGCGAAATCCGCCGTCGCCGCCCCCAGCACCTCGCGGCCGGGCAGGAACTTCAGGGTGGCCGGATTGGGCGTGCTCTCGGTCTCGATGAACATCGCGTTTCCCCTCAAGGGATTCAACTGGGGCTTCACATCGGAAAGCCGCTTCAGGACCCGGCCTCTCCGCGCCCCGATAGATCGTTCGAGGCCCCCGCGAGGGCAAGCCCCTCCGCCCCCGAATCCTCCCGCCGCCGCCGGCTCTCCGTCCTGAGCTGCCCGCAGGCCGCGAGAATATCCGCCCCCCGCGGCGTCCGCACCGGGGAGGCGAACCCGGCATCCCGCACGATCGCGGCGAACCGCTCGATCCGCGCCTCCGGGCTCGGCGCGAACCGGCTGCCCGGCCAGGGATTGAACGGGATCAGGTTCACCTTCGCCGGAATGCCCGCGATCAGCCGCGTCAGCGCCCGCGCATCCGCATCCGAATCGTTCACCCCATCCAGCATCACGTACTCGAACGTGATCCGCCGCGCGTTGGAGGCGCCGGGATAACGCCGGCATGCCGCGATCAGCTCGGCGATCGGATATTTGCGGTTGAGCGGCACGAGCTCGTCCCTCACCGCGTCCGTCACCGCATGCAGGCTCACCGCGAGATTGACGCCGAGCTCCTCTCCGCAGCGATCCATCATCGGCACCACGCCGGAGGTCGAAAGCGTGATCCGCCGCCGCGAGACCGCAACCCCCTCCCCGTCCATCAGGATCGCGAGCGCCGCCGCCACCGCCTCGTAATTGTAGAGCGGCTCGCCCATGCCCATCAGCACGATATTGGAGAGCAGCCGCGGCGCGCGCGGCGTCGGCCACTCGCCATAGGCATCGCGCAGCGCCATGAACTGCCCGACGATCTCCGCCGCCGCGAGGTTCCGCGCCAGCGCCTGCGTGCCGGTATGGCAGAAGCGGCAGGAAAGCGTGCACCCCACCTGCGTCGAGACGCAAACGGCACCCCGCTCCTCGTCCGGATCGGGGATATAGACCGTCTCCACCTCGGCCCCGTCGCGGAACCGGAGCAGGAACTTCTCCGTCGTGTCCGCGCTCGCCCGCCGGGCCGCGATTTCCGGCCGCCCGATCACGAATTTTTCCGAAAGCTTCTCCCTCATCCCCCGCGCGAGCGTGCTCATGCGCGCGAAATCGGTGGCCCCCTGGTGATAGATCCAGTGCCAGAGCTGGCGGGCACGGAACGCGGGCTCACCGAGCGCCGCCAGCTCCGCCGCCAGCT
>JASHRV010000386.1 GCA_030037175.1 Acetobacteraceae bacterium | reverse complement strand
ATCGAACATGATCAGCCCGAGCCCCGCGTCGGGCCCCGGTAGCTGCTCCACCTCGCCGTTCGTCAGCACGACCATGTGATTCCGCGTCAAATAATTTGGGTCGCGACTGACCTCCGGCAGGATCTCCCTCGCAGCGATGTCGCTCGGGATGACCCATGGAGGGTTGTAGAAAATCGCGTTGATCGTGGCACGAAACTCTGGGCTCTGATTGATTTTGACATCTTCGCCGACAACGACCCGCGTCGAGAAAACCGGCCGATTGGCGCGATAAAGGACCAGTCGTTCGTCGGCAACATTGACCCAGACGCGGTCTGCCGGCAGTGGCCGCGGCAGCCAGCGTTGGCGTTCAAGGTTCACCTCGATCTTGCGCAGGCGGTCCGTCGCGGCCCCGTTGCCCGAGCGGTACATCTGTAACGCTTGAAGCAGCGCCAGGTAAGTGGGCGTCGTCGGCGCCTGCGCCTCGATCACGGCCGCCGGATCGGGGCTGCCGATTGCGTCGTCGAGCGCGGCAGGCACATTGATCGGCCCGGGCGTCAGAACCTCGTCATCTCCTTGGCGTTCAACCGGCACGGCGCCGCGGGCCAGCGCGTTGGCATACGAAAGGAAGGCGTCCGACAATAGCAACTCGCGATCGAGCGGCGGCAATGTCGATCTGCGCCGCAGCAGGCTCGCGTGGAACAGTTCGGCGTTAAGACCCTGATCGCCGGCGCGCAAGACGGCATCCACCAGTGAATTCGCCTGCGCTTGCCGAGTCCTCCACACCGGTTCGAAGTCATGGCGCGCGTAGAAACGCCGTAGCAATCCGACATTCAACCGTTCACCGGCGACGACCAACGGAGGCGCGCCATCGATCCGCTTGCCGAGCTCAGTATTGGCATGCGGCGCCGGCACGGAGACCGCACCAGGCTTGAGAGCCGGATCGACTGGATCGGGATCCGGATCCACACCGCACCCGGCAAGCATGCATGCCGCGGCGAGAGCGATCGTGCCGCCTGCAATCGCGCTCCGGCGGGACACGTGAGCCCGAGCGGAAGCCAATGGCTCTTGGCGACCCAATTCGGCCGTGTGCCACGGCGCGCGCACGAATGCCCCTCCTCGACCTTTTTTCGACCGACGCCACTAGTGGTTTGACTCTTTACAAAGAATTCCCTCTAAACTCCGGTTTGTCTACGAGCCATTCAATGAGGGAGTAAGGGAATGTCCGCCGTGTCCAAGACAACAGTGGCCCGCCACAGGCTGTTGCGTGGTGCGGCAATGGTTGCCGTCGTGGTTCCCGTGGTGGCCCTCGCGGCGTGTGCTGGGAAGCCGCCACCACCGCCAGCGCCGGTCCAAGCGGCCCCGCCGCCTCCGGCCCCAGCTCCGGCTCCTGTTCCGCCGGCACGCGGCTAGTTGTTTGGTCCCGGGATGAGGTGACGTGGATCGAGTTTGAAGATGTCGGGTGTTTTGGTCCAGGCGTCACAGATCGCTTCGAACGGCGTCTGCCATCGGATTGCCTTCAGGTGCTTGGCGAAGTTGTGGGCTGACACAAAGGCAAGGACGTGGGCCTTGAGGCTTTCGAGGTCCGGGTAGTGGAAGACCTTGATGGTTGCTTCCTTGATGGTCCGGTTCATGCGCTCGGCCTGGCCGTTGGTCCACGGGTGGTATGGCTTGGTGAGCTTGTGCTGGATGCCGTGCTGCTTGCACACGCGGTCGAAGATGTGGCCGCCGAAGATGGCCTCCATTTCTGGGGAGCGACCTCGGTTCTTCGGCAGGTCGGCGAAGGCCATACCGTTGTCGGTCAGCACGGTGTGGATGGCATAGGGGAAGACTTTGATGACGCTGCGGAGGAAGTCTGCCCCATTCATCTTGCCCGCATCGTCGCGGAACTCGACGTAGGTGAACTTGGAGACGCGATCGATGGCGAGAAACATGGTGAACCTGCCCTGGGCCAGGCGCAGCTCGCGGATGTCGATATGAACATAGCCAATCGTCGTATCGGCGAACTTACCGCGCTTGGAAGCCTGGTCAGGGTTTTCGGGCAGGCGGGAGATGCCGTGGCGCTCAAGGCACCGGTGCAGGCTGGATCGGGTGAGTTTGGGGATGGTGTCGCGTAAGCATCCCAGCACGTCGTCGAGTGGCAGCAGCGTTTGCCGGCGGAACTCGACGATCATGGCTTCCTCGACTGCGGACAGCACGGTGCTGCGGGGCGTGGTCGGGCCCATCGGCGCATCGTTTGTGGTGGTGCGGGCACGCCACTTGGTGACAGTAGACCGGCTCAGCCCGTAGCGCTTGGCCAAGGCGCTGCTCGTTTCCTTCGACGCTTGGAGCTCGGCTCGAACTCGCGGCGTCGTTCGGGCGCTGCCGTGAAGAACTCCTGCCATAGCGCTTCCTCCGCTTCTCGCATCAGGGTAGCGTCACGACTCTCCGGGACCAAACACCTAGGCGCTGGCGGACCCAAAGATCGCCGATGCAAAGATGGGCCCGGGCAAGGGATGTTGAAGGAATAGTGTAACTGCTTTATGTATATGTTATGCATTTACGGAATTGACCGATGCCACGAACCAGCCAGCACCCAAAGGAGACCAGCTTCAACTTCCGCATCGATCCCGCCCTCAAGTCCGCCTTCACGAAGGCGACCGAGGCCGAGGACAAGCCTGCCGCCCAAGTGCTGCGAGACTTCATGCGGGCGTATGTGAAGCACTGCGAGCGCCGCGTTTTCGAGGCCGAGGCCAGACGGCAGTCCCTTGAAGCTTCGGATCGCGCGCGCGATCCGAACAGCGACGAGTATGCGGTTATGAGCGAGATCGAGGCCGCGCTCGAGGATGAAAGCTTTTGGAGAGAGTAGCAACCGTGCGGCGCGGCGACCTTGTGACAATCGCCGTGTCCGGCGACTACGGCAAGCCGCGTCCGGCTCTCATCATTCAGGCCGACGCTTTCAATGAGCTCCCGAGCGTCACGGTGCTGCGCCTTACCAGCGAATTGCACGAATGGCCGACCTTCCGCGTGACCGTGGACCCGACCGCTGAAAACGGACTGCAAGCCCGCTCGCAAGTCATGCTCGACAAAGCAATCGCCGTTCCTTGCCAGAGAATCGGCAAGGTGCTCGGTCGGCTCGACAGCGCGACCATGCAGGCCGTGAGCCGCGCGCTTGTGGTTTTCCTGGGCTTGGAAGGCGCAGCAGCATGAAGGATCTGAATCGGCGCAGCGGGTGACTGATGCGGCGCCGGCAGACTTGGCCGAGATTGAGATCAGTCCGACCGGGCTCGGCTTGCACTGGCCGAAGCGCGATGCGGGCCTTTACATTACGGCCCTGTTGCTAGGTGTTTAGGGTTCGCGGCGGTGGACGGCCGCGTAGCTCAGCGCCGCCGGCTCGGTCTACCGGCAGCACTGAAAGGTCTCGTCTTTATCAACAATCCGAACGCGATCGTGAAGCAGATGACCGAGATGAAATCGCTGGGCCGTGAGTGCATTCATACACTCTGGGACGAGCTGGCGCGCTATCCCGCGACGCAGGCCGACGAAGCCTGCCGCCATCTCTTGCGCACGGTATCCGATTGGATCGGCGCCACTCACGCCGCCTGGCTGGGCTCAGTTCGCGTCCTGGACGGGGCCGATTCCGAAACCGACCCTCTGTTTGGCTGGCGTGTCAAATCCATCCAGTTCGAGCCTCCTTTGCCCAAGATCATTCTTGCGGCTGCCCGGATGCTTCTGGCCCGGAACGGACGCGACCCGGGCATGACAGTCGTCGCCATGGCCCGGCACAGCGGAAGTTTTCGCGTGAACCGCCTACATGACGGCTTCATCGATTTTGAAGCTTTCCGGAAGACGGACCACTATGCCCAGCATTATCGCCGGTTCAAGGTGAACGACCGGCTCTGGATCGGCTGCCCGGTCAGTCCGATGGCCGAGTCTTTCGTCGTCTTCGACAAACGCCGGCCCGGGCAGTTTTTCACCGACGAGCAGGCAGAGCTGGCGGCCACGGTCATGCGGGGACTGACCTGGCTCCAGCTCTCGCTCCTCCTCCATCACGGTATCGGGCTCACGACCTCGCCGCTGACCGCAATGGAGCGCCGGGTCCTGCGGCTTCTTTTGACCGACAGGACGGAGAAGCAGATTGCCGAGGCCTTGAACCAGAGTGTTGATTTCCGTTGAGATGTGGGCTCTTCCACATAAAGCGTGCAGGTAGAGGTTGTACTGAGCTCTCAAATTTGGCACAGCATGGGGATTCGCACTGTTTTTGGATCTCGCAAGCTGTGTCTTTATCTCGCCCCCTCCAAATCCCTCAAGGCTTGGCGCTTTGTCGAGTGACGACCAGCCCGGATAGCATCGTGATCGAAGTTGAGCCCAGGGCAAGATCAGCGCGCTGTCCAAACTGCGGCAATCCATCGCAGCGGGTCCACAGTCGTTATCGGCGCAGTCTCTCTGACCTACCTTGGCAAGGACGACCGACAACCTTGGTTGTTTCAGCACGACGCTTTCGGTGTTCCCACAGCACTTGCGCGCGCCGAACATTTGCGCAGCCTCTCTATGACGCAGCGGCCCGACGGGGCAGGCACACAAGCCGCCTTGTCGATCTTCAGCGATATATCGCTTTTGCTCTCGGCGGCTCCGCTGGCGCGCGCATGGCCGAACGCATTTCCTGCCCGGTCAGCGCTGACACCCTGGGCCGAAGAATTGTCTGGCCACCGCCGGTTCCCGGCGAACAGGGACCGCCGCGCGTTCTGGGCGTTGATGATTGGGCGTGGCGCCGCGGGCGCCGCTACGGCACCATCCTCGTCGATCTTGAGCAAAATAAAGTGGTCGATCTCCTGCCTGATCGGCACTCAGAGACACTGGCATGCTGGCTTCGCGACAATCCTGGTGTCGAGATCGTTGCACGCGATCGGGCTGGCGCTTATGCCGATGGTATTCGCCAGGGTGCCCCGAGCGCAATCCAGGTCTCGGATCGGTGGCATATCCTGCGCAATCTTTCAGACGCGTTTCTCGCTTTGATTGATCGCCATAGTGCCGTTGCTAAGCAAATTGCTGCCGAACTTTACCCGCGCCCTCAACCTGATGACATCCGGCGAGATGGTGTCCGGCGCGTGGGTAGACCGCGAGCCTTCTCTGAACCAGCTACGCAAGCCGCGACGATCCGTGGGGACAAGATTTTTGAAGACGTTAAGACCCTCAAAGCCCGCGGTGCCTCTCATCAAGAGATCGGCCGGCACCTTGGAATGGAGCGAAAGACGGTTCGGCGTTGGCTACAGCGAGGACATGCCCCAAACTGGACGCACGCGCAGAGATCCAGCATCGTCGATGACCACGCGGAGTATCTTCACAGGCGAACGGCAGAGGGATGCCGCAATGTCTCTCAGCTTTGGCGTGAGGTGGTGGCCCCTGGTTTTGATGGAAAACGCAGCGTCGTCTACCAATGGTTTGAAAAGCATCGTTCTTTGGCACGAGAACACGCCGATGCATCTCGCGCATCTGTGCCACTGGGAAGACGGCTGGCGCGTCTGCTGCTTACCTCGCCCGCGCGTCAGTCCGTCACAGAGCGCGAGTTTGTGGCCAGGCTCCTCACTGCCGAACCCGGCCTTGCCGCGACTTCCCGCTGGGTCAAGGCTATGGACCAGCTTCTGCGCAAGAAAACGAAGGCAAGCATCGACAGCCTGCTTGATATCGGCGTGCGAACGTCGCTGGCGAAATTCGCCATGGGCCTCCGGCGCGATCTCAGTGCCATCAAGAATGCGCTCGCGACACCCTGGACCACCAGTCCGGTCGAAGGTCAGATCAGCAAGCTGAAGATGATCAAGCGCACCATGTATGGCCGCGCTGGATTCCAACTCCTGCGCGCCCGAATCCTTCATGCGCACTAGCCAGTCGATCTGCACGCTTTATGCGGAAGAGCCCAAATCTCAACGGAAATC
>JASHRV010000385.1 GCA_030037175.1 Acetobacteraceae bacterium | reverse complement strand
TGAAAAGTCGTTAAGACCCAGGGGACGCTGTCCCCTGGACCCCTGCCAGGGTCTGGGACCCTGGACCCCATCCGTTTGGCCGCGGAACGGGCGCTCAGGCTCCGAGCGATTTCGCTCGGAGCCTGAGCGCCCGTTCCGCGGCCAACGAAAGGGTTCCAAGGGCTCAGCCCTTGGCGGGGGGTTCAAGGGGGGCGGAGCCCCCCTTGGTCTTCTTCAATCACTCCCGCGGTTGCTGCCCCGGCTGAGCAGGCGGGCGGCGGTGCGGGGCGGGAGGAGGTCCAGGAATCGGCCGGCGAAATAGAGCGTGTGCGGGAAGGCGATGCGTCGTCGGTTTCTGGAGATGCCGGCGAGGACGAGGCTGGCGGCGCGGCCGGCGCTCATCATGCCGGGTTTGGGGTGGTCGTGGGCGTCGGTCATCGGGGTTTTGATGAAGCCGGGGCAGACGCTGGTGAGGTGGATGGCGTTCCGTTCGGCGCTCGGAGCGGCGGCGAGGATCCAGCGGTCGGCGGCAGCCTTGGCGGCGCAATAGGCCGGCGCGTCGGGGGCGGCGACGAAGGCGGCGAGGGAATTGATGGCGGCGATATGGCCGCGCTTGCCCTCGGCATCGGGCGATTGCCGGGCCATCGCCTCGAGGGCCGGCAGCACGGTGTTGAGCATGCCGCCGAGATTGGTTGCGAAGATGATGCGAGGGTCGCTGGTGCCGGCGGTATGGGCGGAGATGCCGGCATTGGCGATGACGAGGTCGAGCCGGCCGGCGCCGGCGATCCAATCGCGCATGGCATCCGCATCGGTGACGTCGATGGCGGCGCTGGCGATGACGGCCCCGCGCGCCTGGCAGAGGGCGGCGGTCTCGGCGAGGCGGGACTCGTTGCGTCCGCCGAGGAAGAGGCGCCGCCCAGGTGTGGCGAGCGCCAGGGCGAGGGCCCGTCCGAGGCCGGATGACGCTCCGGTGATCAGGCAGTTGGGGCCGATCGGCATGAGGGCAGGATAGCCGGGCGGCGGGCGGTCGGATAATGCTGCCGCCCATGCCGATCGATCGTCGTGGGGTTGCACTCGTGATCGCCGGGCCGTCTGGTGTCGGCAAGACGGCGATCACGCGGGCCTTGTTGGCCGCGGAGCCGCTGGCCTCGCTTTCCGTAAGCGTGACGACGCGGGCGCCGCGGCCGGGCGAGACGGAAGGCGCCGATTACTTCTTCCGCGACGAGGCGGAGTTTGCGGCGCTGGTCGAGCGGGGCGAGCTCCTGGAATGGGCGGAGGTCTTCGACCGCCGCTATGGCACGCCGCGGGCGCCGGTGGTGAAGGCGCTCGAGGACGGGCGCGACGTCATCTTCGATATCGACTGGCAGGGGCACCGGAAGCTGCGGGCGGCCTTGCCGGGCGACGTGGTGGGTCTCTTCGTGCTGCCGGGGTCGCGGGCAGCGCTCGAGAAGCGGCTTGCCGGGAGGGGCGACGTGCAGGCGGCGATCGCCGAACGGATGCGGGGCGCGGCGGCGGAGATCGCGCACTGGCCGGAGTTCGATCACGTGCTGGTGAACGAGGATCTGGCCGAGGCGGTCGGCGCGGTGCGGGAGGTGCTGCACGCCGCCCGGCTGCAGACGGCACGGCAGCGCGGTCTGGCGGCGTTCGTGGGGGGGTTAGGCTAGAAGCAGGCGGGCCAGGCGATCGAATTCGGCGATCGAGAGGGTTTCCGCTCGTCGATCGGGGGCGATACCGGCAACCGCGAGCAGAGCTGCGCCGCCGAGCGGCTTGAGGGCGGCGCGCAGCATCTTGCGCCGTTGGCCGAAGGCGGCGGCGGTCAGGCGCTGCATGGCAGCGAAAAGCGACGGTGCGGGCTGGACCGCATGGGGCCGAAGCGCGACGACGGCGGAAGATACCTTTGGCTGCGGGGTGAACGCCTCGGGCGGCAGGCGAAGCGAAATCCGCGCCTCGCAGGTCCATTGCGCGAGCACGGAGAGGCGGCCGTACGCGGGGCTCCCGGGCACGGCCGTGATGCGCTCGGCAACCTCGGCCTGGAACATCAGGATGAAGCCGGTGAAGGCGGCAGCCTCGCCGAGCCAGCCGATCAGCAGCGGCGTGGCGACGTTGTAGGGAAGGTTCGCCACCACATAGCGGGGCGGCGGCACGAGAGCGGGGATCGCGATCCGCCGCGCATCGCCGATGACGAGGCGGAAGCGCTCGCCATGGCGGGTGGCAAGGTCCGTCAGGGCTTCGCTGGCACGTGGGTCGATCTCGACCGCGGTGACGCTCGCGGCTTTGGACTCGAGCAACGCTTCCGTAAGGCCGCCCGGCCCGGGCCCGACCTCGACCACGTTGAGACCGCTCAGATCGCGCAGGCCCGCTATCTTCTGCGTCAGGTTCCGATCGCGCAGGAAGTGCTGCCCGAGCGATTTTCGCGCGGAGTACGCCGGGCGCAGGGCGAGCCGGGTCAGGAGGAGCGGTTCTCGATCACCGCGCTGCGCCGCAGGTCGGCAAGAAGCTGGCGGGAGAGGATTTCCGCCCGGCTATCGAGGATCGCGCGGGCGATTTCCTCCGGCGCGGGGGCCTCGGGGTTCTGCATCCCGCGCGAGCAGACCATCACCACCGCGACCCCGTCATTGGCGATCAACGGCTCGCTCACCTGGCCGATCGGCAAGGATGTGAGCATGGCGCGGAAAGGCGGCGGGGAGACCCGATCGAGCTCGACGGGCCCGGGATCCGCCGGCCGGACATTGCCGGCCGCCTGGTTCGCCGCCTCCATCGCCCCGCAATCATGCACCCGCGAGCCGAGCGCCCGCGCCTGGTCGATCCGGGCGCGCTGCTCGGCCGTGGGCGGTGCGTTCGGGTTGAAGGCGCTCGTAAAGGGCAGAAAGACCTGGCGGATCGTGGCCATCTCGGTCGCCCCGCCGCCGATCGGGCGGCGGTCGCGCAGCTGGACGACCTCAAGCCCGCCGGCGACCGGCACGGGGTCGCTGATGGCCCCCGGCGGCATCTCGTTGAGCAGGCTCACCACCTGGGGGTCGAGCTGGTTGGCCTGGACCCAGCCGAGATCGCCACCCTGGAGCGCCGTCTCGCTCTGGCTGAACTGCGCGGCGACGACGCCGAAGGGTGCGCCGGCACGCAGCTCGTCGATCACGGTGGTGGCGAATTTCTCGGCCTCCGGCCGGCGCGCCGGGTTGTCGATCGGGATGAATATCTCGGAGACGAGATATTCCGGCTGACCTTCCTCGGCCCTGAGGGCCGCGATGCGTGCCTCGATCTCGGATTGCGTCACGTGTCCAGCCACGCCGAGCTCCTCGCGCAGCAGCTCGCTCCAGCCGAGCTCGACGCGAATCTGATCGATCAGCGTGCGAAGCGCGACCCCCTGACCGGCGAGGCGCGCGCGCAACTCGCCCGGCTCCATGTGGTTCTGCTGCTCGATCCCGGCGAGCGCGGCCGCGATCGCCTTGTCCGGCACGATGATTCCTTTGCGTTGAATCTCCTGCAGGCGGAGCTTCTCGTCGATCAGCTGATCGAGAATCTGCGGCTTCAACCGATCCAGCGTGTCCGGCGATATCGGCAGACCCGATGAGAGAGCAAAGAGGCGTGCACGGTTGTCCACATCGGCGCGCGTGATCACGTCACCGTTGACCACCGCGGCAATCGATTCAACCTGCGCGCGCGCCGGCTGCGCGAGCGCAGCGCTCAGAAGGACGAGCAGGAGCAGGAATCGGGCAAGAAGGCTCTTAGGCATGGAAGCCTCATAAAGCAATTCCCGCCCGATCGGAATCGCGAACCGATTCCGGCCATGCAGGATTTGCCTCTCCCGTGGCCGGGCGGGCCGGGCCGCGCTTCTCTCTCACATCGCGTTGAAGCCGAACTGCCCGACCGTCTTGAACGTGATCTGAAACAGGAGGGTGGTCGCGCCGTCATCGCCGTCGAGGGATGTGAACCGGCGATTGAAGAGCACGGCGAGGATCAGGCATTCGTTCTGCCACGATCCCTGAAAGCCGGCCGAAACCATGCTGCCGTTCTCGATGTTCTGTCGCTCGTAGCCGCTCATCTGCCAGGCGCCGAACTGCGACGAAGCGCCAAGCGAGACCTCGTTGCGCGGGACCGTGAAAGAGGGCAGCGGCGTCGTCGGAGAGACGGTGTAGAGATTGAAAGGATTGTTCGGCGTGTAGAGATAGCCGACGTCGAAGCGCAGAAGGTTGGTTCCGAAATTGGCGGTCGCATCGGTGAAGTCGAGGCCCTGACCGCTGATCGAGTAGCGCCCCTGCCAGTTGAAGTTGAGCCATGCGTTCGGCGTGAAGGTGAGGTGCGAGACGAGATCGGAGAAGTTGTTGTTGAGGCCCGAGCCGGGAAGGAAGATCGGGTTCTTCTGCGCCTGGTACGTCTGGCCGACCAAGGCATCGATGCTGCTTCCCCCGATATACCATGCGCCATGGAGAGCATAGTTCGCGCGGGCACCGCCCTCCTGGCGATCGATTCCGGGAAACACGTTCCATCCGAAGAGATTGGCGTCGGTGAATTCGAGAAAGAGGCTGTCCTCGTTCGGCACCTTGGACTGTGTGCCGGTGGTGGGTGCCGCGATGAACTGGACGATCGGCTCGATCAGCTGGCTGCCCCATGCGCCGGAACGCATCAGAGGCCAGCGGAAATTGAGCGCGGCCTGCGGCAGGGCGGTCACGGGGTTGGAGGTATTGACCGAGAAATAGTCCGGCTGCTGGGTGAGGTCGTTGCCGATGTACGCGGCGCTGGTGAGGTGAAAGGCGACGTTCCAGAGCGTCCCTTCCGGACCGAGCCATGGGCGCTGCCAGTTGAGGACGGCATCCGCGCGCTGGACGTTGGCGCCTTCCGTCCGGATGACATTGAAGTAGCCGGCATCGAGCGAGAGCCGTCCGCCGAGCGCATCCGGCTCGCCGAGATAGCTGTACTGCCAGTGCGGCGCCACCACCGGCAGGGCGGCATCGTTGATGGTGGTATTGAAGCCCTGGTAAAATTGCGTGTCGAGGCGGGTGTACGCGCCCTGGCCGAAGCCTTCGATATAGGCCTGGCTGGTGAGCACGCCGCCGGCGCCGGGAATATTGAAATCGCGCAGGTAATCGGCCGAGGAAGCGCGGTTGAGATCGAACCCGTAGCGATAGGTGTTGTTGTAGTCGAAGACGCCGTTGGCGAAGACCGCTCCCTGCGCCGAGTTCTGGTCGTAGGCGGTATAGCCGTTGATGTTGATCTCGCCGTTGTTGAATTGCCGGCGGTAGATCGCTTCGAGCTGCGGGCCCTTCTGCGCGGTGATGGTGGGCGAGAGGACGATGTCGGACTGGTTGTCGATCACGTAGTAGTAAGGAACGGTGACGAACGCGCCGAGATGCGAGGCGGTGCCGAACGAGGGCACGAGCAGGCCGCTCTCACGCTTCACCGAGGGATCGGCAGTCCAGAAGTAGGGGAAATAAAAAACCGGAAAGCCGTAGATGCGCATCATCGCGTCGTAGTACTCGATGCGCTTGTGGACGAGATCCTGCACGATCTTCGAGGCGGTGATCTGCCATAGCGGCGGCGCCGTGGGATTCTTCGCGCAGAGATTGCAGGTGGAATAGACGGCTTCCGCCATCTCATTGACCTTGCCCCCGGTGCGTTCACCGCCGTTGGCGATCAGCCGTCCGTTCTCGGCAAGCCGCACGCTCATCCCCGTGAGCACGGCGTTCTGCATGCCCTGTGAAAGCCGGGCGCGATCGGAAAAGAGAGTCTGCCCGTCCGGTTCCACCACCACCACATGGCCGGTGGCGATCGTGATGCCGGTGTTGCGGTTGTAGGTGATCCGGTCAGCCTCGAGCACGCGGCCGTTCTGCCAGGCCTGGACATGGCCGGTCGCGGTGACGACCCCGGTCTCGCGGTCGTAGGTGATCTGATCAGCGATGAAGGTCACCGGCTGATTGTTCGAGATCTGCGGTCCGCTCGGCACGAGCAGGCTCGTTGGCTGAGCCGCCGCGGGCGACGCCCCAAGGGCGATGATGAGGGCAAGTGCGAGGAGGAAGAGCGCGCGATGACCGGACATCATCGCGGGCTAGCCGTCTTCGAGATGCAGCAGGAGGGCGAGAGCCAGCAAAAGTCCCGAGGCCGCCGGCGCCCAGGCCGCCAGCAGCAAGGGCAGCGCTCCCGACTGGCCATACTCCGCCGCGACCTTCGAGATCAGGAACAGGGCGAAGCCCGCGGCGACACCGCTGATCAGCATCTCCGAGACCCGGCCATGGCGCGCCGGGCGCATCGAGAAGCCGGCCGAGACCAACGCCATCGTGCCGCAGAGAAGGGGCAGGGCGAGCAAGGTCTGGAAATAGAGCCGGTGCGCCACCGTCGAGAAGCCGGCATGGGCAAGCAGCGAAATGAAGCCGGGCAGCTCCCAGACCGAGAGCGCGTCGGGCGAGGCGAAGCTCTCCTGGACCCGGGCCAGGGTGAGGTCGGTCGGGAGGCGGACGGTGGTCGGAGCGCTCGGCAGGTGTCCGGGTTCGAGCGTGCGGGCGCCGGAGAAGACCCAGTAGCCGGGAACGAGCTCGCCTTTCGGCGCTTCGATCCGGAGCAGGAGATGGTCCCCGGGGTCGAGACGAAAGACGCTGATCTCGCGGGCACGCAGCGTCTTGCCTTGTTGGGAGACGTGGTTCGCGTGGATGATCGCGACCCCGTCCGCGACCAGCCCGTCATCGGATTGACGGACCCAGAGCTCGCCGCCGCTGAGCGAGAGCGGATGGGCGCCGACATCGATATAGGCCTGGTTGAGGGCCGAGGCGCGGGCATAGGTCGCCGAGGAGATCGGGCTGATCACGGTGGTCGCGGTCGCGCCGATGGCGAGTGCGACGAGGAAGGGGGCGGTGAGAATCTGCCAAATCGAGATGCCGGCGGCACGGGCGACCACCAGCTCCGAGGAGCGGGTGAGGCGCCAGAAGGCATAGATGCCGCCGAGCAGCACGGAGAAGGGCAGAAGCTGCATCATCAGCCAGGGCAGGCGCAGGGCGGCGATCTCGGCGACCAGGCCGAAGGTGGCGTCGGGGCGGAGCGCGGCGCGGCGGAGCAGCTCGATGAAATCGAAGAGGGAAGCGAGAAAGGTGAGCCCGGCGAGCGCGGTCAGCACCGCGAAGAGGAACTGGCGGCCGAAATAGCGGGCGAGCGTGGCGGCGATCGTCACGGCGTGCCGAGCCGCGGTCGGCGGAAGAAGGAAGGCAGTCGCACGCGAGGAAGGAAGAGGAGCCAGGCGAAGGCGATGCCGGGCAGGATCGCCTCGGCGAAGATGAGCGGCATCAGGGAGGGAACGCGCTGGGCGACGTCGGCGATCGCGAGCTGGGCGGCGAGCAGGCTGACCACTCCGCCGACCGCGGCGGCGGGGCGCCAAAGGCCGCCATGGCGGCGGAAGCCGCCGGCCAGGACGCTGTAGAGCGCGAGCAGCGCGAAGGATACGGCGGTGAAGGGAGTGGCGAGGCGGCGAAAGGCTTCGGCGCGAAATTTCGGCACGTCTCGCGGGGCAACGCTCTCGGGATCGGGGTGGAGAAGCTGGGCAAGCGGCAGCTCGGAGGCGTCGCGGAAGCGCTGGGTGGTGCCGCTGCCATTGGCGGCGAGGTCGATCGTGTTCTCGGCGAAGGTCAGCACGTTGAGCCGGCCGGTGCGGCGGTCGATCACTTGGCGGCTCCCATGGAAGAGCAGCACCTCGGGCCCGTCCGGCCCGTCGATGATGCGGCCGGTTTCGGCGAGGATCGTCGCCTGATCGTTCGGATCGCGGGCATCATCGACCAGGATGCCATGCAGAGTGCCATTCACGTCCCGCTTGCGAACATAGACGGTGAGATTATCCGAGACCGGGGTGAAGACCCCCTCCTGAAGGAGGAAGGCGGCGATCCGGTTGCGGATCTCGAACTGATACTGGCGGAAGGCGGCCACGCTCGCCGGCACGATCGAAAGATTGAGCCAGAAGCAGGCGAGGAGCGAGACGAAGGCAAGGCCGAGCGCGGGGCGGGCGAGGGCGAAATGCGAGAGTCCGGCGGCGCGCATGACGGTGAGCTCGCGGTCGGCGGAGAGGCGGAGATAAAGGAAGAGGACCACGAGGAAGGTGGTGATCGGCAGGATCACCGCGATGAAGCCCGGGATGAGAAGGCCGGTGAGCTCGAGGAAGACGCGCAGGCTGAGGCCGCGGTCGATCACCAGCTCAAGAAAGCGCAGCGACTGAGTGAGCCAGATCAGGGCGGCGAGGCCGCCGGTCGAGATAATGAGCGCCGCCAGCAGCTGGCGGAAGACATAGCGGTCGAGCTGGAAGAAGACGGGGCGTCTGAAGAGGGGCATCGCGCTCGCATTGTCCGTCCGGGAGGGGAAGTCTATCCCGGCGCGGCCGGGGGGCGGAAGCGTACGGGGCTGTCAGCGCAGCAGCACCTTGCCTGGGTTGAGCAGGCAATCCGGGTCGAGTGCTGCCTTGATTCGGCGCATCAGCGCAAGCTCGGGGCCGGCGCGCCAGCTTGCGAGCATCGCCGGCTTGAGCCGGCCGATTCCATGCTCGGCGGAAAAACTGCCGCCAAGATCGTGCACCACCTCGTTCACGGCGTCCATCAACGCCTCGCTCGCGGCGAGGAAGGCGGCGGCTGCCATGCCCTCGGGCTGGACGAAGTTGAAATGGATATTGCCGTCGCCGAGATGGCCGAATGGCACGACCCGGATGCCGGGCACGACGGCGGCGCCGGCGGCGGCGGCGCGGGCAAGGAATTCCGGGATAGCAGGCACCGGCACCGAGACGTCGTTCTTGACCGAGGCGCCGGCAAGCCGCTGCGCCTCGGAATGCTCCTCGCGCAGCCTCCAGAACGAAGCACGCTGCGCCTCGCTCGCCGAGACGGCGGCGTCGGTCACCTCGCCCGCCTCCATCGCCGCCGCCAGCACGGTTTCCAGCCCCGCGGCAAGGCCGGCGTCGGGCCGCGACGAGGCGAGCTCGATCAGGGCGTAGTGCGGCGCCTTCTCTGCCAGCGGCAGGCGGGTTCCGGGGATGTGGGCGAGCACCAGCGCGAGGCCGGCCGCCGACATGTATTCGAAGGCGACCAGGGCGGCCGCGTCGTGGTGCCGCAGCCGCCGGAGCAGGGCGAGCGCCGCTTCAGGCGAGGGCAGGGCGGCGAAGGCGGCAATGCGTTCGGCCGGCGCGGGCTCGAGGCGGAGAACGGCGGCCGTGATGATGCCGAGCGTGCCCTCCGAGCCGATGAAAAGCTGGCGCAGACAGTAGCCGGTGTTGTCCTTCCGCAGTCGTCTGAGCCCGTCCCAGATGCTTCCGTCCGCGAGCACGACCTCGAGGCCGAGCACCCGATCGCGGGCATTGCCGTAGCGGAGCGTGTTGTTGCCGCCGGCATTGGTCGCGAGCACGCCGCCGATCTCGGCAGTCCCTTCCGAAGCGATCGAGAGCGGCAGCAGGCAATGGGCGGCCTCGGCAGCCTCCTGCGCGGCCTTGAGCGTGACACCGGCCTCGATCGTGAGGGTGAGGTCGAGCGGATCGAGCGCGCGCACGCGGGCGAGCCGAGAGAGAGAGAGCACGAGCTGTGAACCATCCTCCGCGGGCACGGCACCTCCGACCATCGAGGTGTTGCCTCCCTGCGGCACGAGCGGCACGTGCGCCGCGGCGCAGAGGCGGACGCATTCGGCCACTTCCGCGGTGCTGGCCGGCCGCAGGACGGCTGCCGTGCTGCCGTGATAGAGGCCGCGCCAGTCGGTCGCGTAGGGGGCGGTGTCTGCGGAATCCGTCAGCATCCCGCCGGCTCCGAGTGCCGCGCCGAGCGCGGCGATCAGGGCCTGCGGGACAACAGATGCCGAAACAGGCGCCGTATCAGGCATTTTCGGTGCCACCGACCGTGAGGCCCGCGATTTTCACCGTCGGCTGCCCGACTCCGACCGGCACGCCCTGACCGTTCTTGCCGCAGGTGCCGATCCCGGGATCGAGCGCAAGATCGGCGCCGACCATGGTGACCCGTGTCAACGCGTCCGGGCCGTTGCCGATCAGCGTTGCTCCCTTCACCGGCGCGGTCACCTTGCCGTCCTCGATCCGGTAGGCCTCGGAGGCGGAGAAGACGAATTTTCCCGAGGTGATATCGACCTGGCCGCCGCCGAAATTGACCGCATAGAGCCCGTTCTTCACCGAGCGGATCATCTCCTCGGACGAATGGGTCCCGGCCAGCATCAGGGTGTTGGTCATTCGCGGCATCGGCGCATGGGCGTAGGATTGCCGCCTTCCGTTGCCGGTCGGGCGCATGCCCATCAGGCGCGCGTTGAGCCGGTCCTGGAGGTAGCCGGTGAGGATGCCGTCCTCGATCAGCACGGTGCGGCCGGAGGGCGTGCCCTCATCGTCGATGGTGAGGCTGCCGCGACGGTCGGGAAGCGTGCCGTCATCGACGACGGTAACGCCGGGAGAGGCGATCCGTTTGCCGAGGAGGCCGGAGAAGGCAGAGGTTTTCTTGCGGTTGAAATCTCCTTCGAGCCCGTGGCCGATCGCCTCGTGAAGCAGGATGCCGGGCCAGCCCGGGCCGAGCACGACGTCCATCTCCCCGGCCGGCGCCGGACGGCTCTCGAGATTGACACGCGCCTGGCGGAGCGCCTCGTCGACCGCGCCCTGCCAGGCCTCTTGCGTGGCGAGTGCCCGATAGCCGAACCGCCCGCCGGTGCCGTAGCTGCCGCTCTCACGCCTACCGTCGCGCTCGAGCACCACGGTCACGTTGAGACGGACGAGGGGGCGAAGGTCGGCCACCCGCGTGCCGTCGGCGCGCATGATCTGCACCGCCTGCCATTCGCCGGTGAGCGAGGCCATCACCTGGCGCACGAGCGGGTCGCGGCCGCGCGCATAGGCGTCGATCTCGCCGAGCAGCCGGGTCCGGGCGGCGAACTCCATCCCGAGGAGCGGGTTCGCATCCGTATAGAGCCGGGCGTTGGAGGCGCGTGGCGGCTCGGCGGGCGTGCTTCCCGGCTCGGGCGGAAGTGCCGCGACCGTGGCGGCCGCGCGCTCGAGCGCGGCCTCGGAAAGCTCGCCCGCATGGGCGAAGAACGCGGTCTCGCCGGCGACGGCGCGGAGCCCGAATCCGAGCGCCGAATCGGCGCCCGCCGAGCGGATGCGCCCATCATCGAGGGCGAGGTGCTCGCTCTCGCGATATTCGAGGAAGAGCTCGCCATCCTCGGCGGTGGCGAGCGCCCGGCCGAGGATGCGTCCGGCCGCCTCGCGGCTGAGCGCGGACTCGGGCCGCTCGAAAAAGAGATGATCGGTGACGGCGAGGGGCGAGGGCCCGAAGCTCTCCCCCTCCGCCGGGTTTTTGGACTCGCTCATTGGGGACCTCCTCCTCCGCATATGGCGACGCCATGAGGCGTGCGCGGGAGGGACGAGACGGGCAGCGCGAGGATGGCGGTGGTGCCCTTGCCGGGCGTGCTCTCGAGTGTGAGCGAGCCGCCATGAGCCTCGGCGACGGCGCGGCTGACGAAGAGGCCGAGTCCGGCACCCTCGAAGCGGCGCGCGAAGCCGCCTTCCACCTGATGAAAGGGGAGGAAGACTTTTTCGAGGTCAGTTTCGGCGATGCCGATCCCGGTGTCGCGCACGCGGAGTACCAGACGATCTTTTTCGCAGGTTTCGGCTTCGACCATGACATGCCCGCCTGCCGGCGTGAACTTCACCGCGTTGGAGAGCAGGTGGCCAAGCGTCTGGCCGAGGCGGCGGGCATCCCCGCGGAGCGGCGGCAGCGAAGGCGGCAGGGTGGTGGCGAGATCGATGCCGGCAGCCTCCGCCGCCGGGGCGGCCTGGTGCACGGCCACCTCCACCAGCCGGTGCGGATCAATCGCCTCGGCGGCGAGATCGAGGCTGCCGACTTCGATCCGGGCAACGTCGAGCACGGCGGTGATGAGCGCGGAGAGGCGCTTTCCGGCATCCAGAATGGCGCCCGCGAACTCGGCCACGCGAGCGGGGTTCACGCCCCCCGCCGCTTCGTTCCTCGGCGGCCATGCAGGCGCTTGCCATCTCGGGGTTCTGGCCTCGCCAGCGAGCAGCTCGGAGAAGCCGATCACGGCATTGAGCGGAGTCAACAGCTCGTGGCCGATCGTGGCGAGGAAGCGCGACTTTGCGGCGCTGCCGGCCTCGGCCTGCTCCTTGGCGCGCCGGAGCTCGGCCTCGGTCGTCCGGAGATCGGTGATGTCGGTATAGGTGTTGATATGGCCACCGGAGCGGGTGGGGCTCGAGCGCACCTCGAGAACACGGCCGGTACGCGTCACACGCTGGTGAAGGGAAGGGGCTGTCCGGTCGCGCCCGTGCCAGCGCCGGAGGAATTCGTCGGCTTCCGCCTCGCTGCCGTACTCGCCGAGGGCCCGAAGCGCGCCCACCGCCTCCATCACGGTGCGGCCGCGGTGGAGCAGCCCGGGCGGAAGGTCGAACAATCGCTCGACCAGTTCGTTATGGGCGAGCAGCCGGTTCTCTTTATCGAAGAGCATGATGCCATGCTGGATATGGGCAAGCATCTCTTCGATGTCTGCCAGCCGACGCGAGAGTTCCGCCTCGGTCTCGACGAGGGTGGTGACGTCGGCGATCGTGCTCGCGAGCCCGCCGCCGGCGAGCGGCGCGTTGCGGATCTCGATCGTCCGTCCATTCATACGCCGGCGGCGGCGGATCTGGGGCGCGGAAAGCCGATCGGAAGTGGCCCGCGCGTACTTGGCAGCCTGCTCGCCGGCGCCGTATTCGCCTTCGGCGAGCCGGCGGCGGACGATGTCGGCTCGCAGCTCCCCGATCGCGGTATAAGCGCCCGCCAGCACCTCGCCGTAGGCGCGGTTGATGAGGAGGAGGCGGTCGTCCGGGCCAAAAATCGAGACCCCGATGGGCAGCGCGTCGAGCAGCGCCTGGATATCGGAAAAGGGCAGCCGGGGCAGGCCCGGCTCAGCGTGGGGCAAGGGCGGCTCCGCGCAGGCTGTGCACGGCAACGAGCGCGGCCGTGAGCAGCAAGGTTGCCGTGACCTGGTGAGCGACGGCGAGCCCGATCGGAACCACGGCGAGCAGAGTGGCCACTCCGAGAGAATATTGCAGCACGACGACAAAGCCGAGGGCCGCGAATGCGCGCCGCGCACCGGGCGGAAGCCCGGTGCGGAAGGCCAGCAGCATCGCAGCGAGGGTGGTCAGCGCGGTCAGCGTGGCCAGCACGCGATGATCGAACTGCACCGCTGCGACATTCCGGATCAGGTTGGCGAGGAATGGCCTGAGCGCGCCATAGCCTGGCGGGATCAGGCGGCCCTCCATCAGGGGAAAGGTGTTGTAGATGAAGCCCGCATGCGTGCCGGCGACGAGGCCGCCGGCGGCGATCGTGACCGCCACCAGAGCGACAAGAACGAGCGCGAGGCGGAAAAGCGGCCTCGCCCCGTCGATCGGCGCGGGGCGGGGGGTGAGAACGGAGAGGCCGGTCCAGAGGATCGCTGCATAAAGGGTAAGGGCGAGACAGAGATGGGCGACGAGCCAGGGCGCCGCCACCGCGGTCGAATCGGGACGGAAGCCGGTCGAGACCATCATCCAGCCGAGGACGCCTTGCAGGCCGCCAAGGACGAAGAACAGCAGGAGCCGCGGCCCGAGGCCGGGCACCAACCGGCCCCGCCACCAGAACCACGCGAGCGGGACGATCACCGCGACACCGATCAGCCGGCCCCAGAGCCGGTGCACCCATTCGAGCCAGAAGATGTGCTGGAACCCGGCGAGGCCGAATCCCCGGTTGACGAGCGCGTACTGGGGGATGGCGCGGTAGAGCGCGTAAAGCCGTTCCCAATCGGCGTGGGAGAGCGGGGGCAGGATGCCGTCGAGCGGCGCCCAGCGCATGATCGAAAGACCCGAGCCGGTGAGCCTCGTGGCCCCGCCGAGAGCCACCATGACCAGGATCATGCCGGCGAGAAGGAAGAGCCAGCCGGCGAGCAGGCGGCGGTTATGCTCCTCATCGGAAGCCCGCGCGGCGGGCAGGTCGCTGAGCTCGAATGGCATCGTGATCATCGAAGCTGGTGCACGCCTCGCGGAAAAGCGAGCCCTCGTTCGTCCGCTCAGGCGGGAGAAGCCTCAAGCTCGCTGAGGCAGGGATGCCGCGCCGTGGCTTGCTTGTCCAGCGCGCGATCGTGCCGGCTGAGGCCGATGGGTGCGTTCGCGCGGCCGGGCGGCAAGCCTTGGCTCCTCTTTTATCGCCACCAGGAAGCTGTCAATGCAGCGTCAGCAAGTGGTCCGCGTGGCGCCATTTTCCGTGCCAGGGTCCTGCGGTCGCGACGCGGACCGAATGGAGCCGGCCCTCGATCTCCCGGCGCCAGAAGGCGAGGAAGCGGCGTAGTTCGGGGAATTCCGGGGCGAGATCGAAGTCCTGCCAGATGAAGGTTTGCAGGACCGCGGGATGGTCGGGCATGTGATAAAGGATCTCGGCGGTGGTCAGTTGCCAATCCCCGGGGCGCCAATCCCTTTGGCGCCGATTTTTTGGCCGCCAATTTTTTGGTCCCCCTGTGGGGCGCCAGTCGCGCGCGTGCATGGGCTTCACTTCGCTCCTTCGTCGGCCCAGATCGGCGGGCGCATTTTCTGATGCGCCGCTTGTTGCGCCCGGAGAACGGGCGGAAGAACGGAAATCATCCCCCAAGCGTGCCACGGACCGCCCCCTCGAAATCAAGAAGAAAATGGTGGAATTTCAGGGGATTGGCACTCAGCTTACGAGAGTGCTGCCGACCGCTTGACAGGGTTTTGCCGCGCGCCTAGATCGCTGGCACTCACCGGCTTCGAGTGCCAACACCGGCCATGGGCCGGAGCGGCGCAGGCCGGGGATTGTTTTGCGTTGCGCTGCAACTGAAATGGGGAGCGATCCGCATGAAATTCCGTCCGTTGCACGACCGCGTCGTCGTCCGCCGGCTGACCGCCGAGGAAAAGACGTCCGGCGGCATCATCATTCCCGACACGGCGAAGGAAAAGCCGATGGAGGGTGAGGTCGTGGCTGTCGGCCCAGGCGCCCGCAACGAGCGTGGCGAGCTTGTGGCCCTCGACGTCAAGGCCGGCGACCGCGTGCTGTTCGGCAAGTGGTCCGGCACCGAGGTGAAGCTCGACGGCGAAGAGCTGCTCATCATGAAGGAATCCGACGTGATGGGCATCATCGAAGGCGCGGCGGCGAAGAAGAAGGCCGCCTGAGCGCGCGGCGCTGTCTGACAAGATAATCTTAAGATAATCTACAGAGGGAATCAGAAGAAATGGCTGCGAAGGACGTTCGCTTCGCCACCGATGCCCGCGGGCGCATGCTGCGCGGGGTCGATATCCTGGCCGATGCGGTGAAGGTGACGCTGGGCCCCAAAGGCCGCAATGTCGTGATCGACAAGAGCTTCGGCGCGCCGCGCATCACCAAGGACGGTGTCACGGTCGCCAAGGAAATCGAGCTTTCCGACAAGTTCGAGAACATGGGCGCGCAGATGGTGCGCGAGGTCGCGAGCAAGACGAATGATCTCGCCGGCGATGGCACCACCACGGCGACGGTGCTGGCGGCGGCGATCGTGCGCGAAGGCACGAAAGCGGTGGCCGCGGGCATGAACCCGATGGACCTCAAGCGCGGCGTGGACAAGGCCGTGTTGGCGGTGGTCGAGGAGCTGAAGAAGCACTCGAAGAAGATCACCACGCCGTCCGAGACCGCGCAGGTTGGTTCCATTGCCGCCAACGGCGAGGCGGAGATCGGCAAGATGATCTCCGAGGCGATGCAGAAGGTCGGCAACGAGGGCGTGATCACGGTCGAGGAGGCGAAGGGCATCCAGACCGAGCTCGACGTGGTCGAGGGCATGCAGTTCGACCGCGGCTATGTCTCGCCCTACTTCATCACCAACGCCGAGAAGATGATCGCCGAGCTCGATCAGCCGTACCTGCTGATCCACGAGAAGAAGCTTTCGGGGCTGCAGCCGCTGCTGCCGCTGCTTGAGAGCGTCGTGCAGTCGGGCCGGCCGCTGCTCATCATTGCCGAGGATGTCGAAGGCGAGGCGCTTGCCACCCTCGTCGTCAACAAGCTCCGCGGCGGTCTCAAGGTCGCGGCGGTGAAGGCGCCTGGGTTCGGCGACCGCCGCAAGGCGATGCTCGAGGACATCGCCATCCTCACCGGCGGGCAGGTGATCAGCGAAGATCTCGGCATCAAGCTCGAGACCGTCACGCTCGCCATGCTCGGCAAGGCGAAGAAGGTGATCATCGAGAAGGAGAACACGACGATCGTCGAGGGTGCGGGCAAGAAGCCCGACATCACCGGCCGCTGCAATCAGATCCGCGCGCAGATCGAGGAGACGACCTCGGACTACGACCGCGAGAAGCTGCAGGAGCGGCTGGCGAAGCTTGCGGGCGGTGTCGCCGTGATCCGCGTCGGTGGCTCGACCGAGGTCGAGGTGAAGGAGCGGAAGGATCGCGTCGATGACGCGATGCACGCGACCCGCGCCGCGGTCGAGGAGGGTATCGTTCCGGGCGGTGGTGTGGCGCTCGCGCGCGCAAGCCTCGTTCTCGCCAAGCTCAAGGGGGAGAACGACGATCAGCGTTTCGGCATCGATATCGTCCGCAAGGCGGTGCAGACGCCGCTGCGCCAGATCGCCGAGAACGCTGGCGAAGATGGCGCGGTGATCGCCGGCAAGGTGCTCGACAAGGACGAGTACGCCTGGGGCTTCGACGCGCAGACCGGCGAGTTCAAGGATCTCGTCAAGGCCGGCATCATCGATCCGACCAAGGTGGTGCGCACGGCGCTGCAGGACGCGGCCTCCGTTGCCGGCCTCCTGATCACCACCGAGGCGATGGTGGCGGAGCGGCCGGAGAAGAAGGCCCCGGCGATGCCGCCGGGCGGCCCCGGCGGCGGCATGGGTGATATGGACTTCTGATCACCCAGCCGGAAGCGTGCTCGCCCGCCAGGGCAGGCACGTTTCCCGACCGGAGACTCCAGATCCGATCACGTCAATTTGCGTGATCAGATCTGCGGAAAAACACAGGGGGCGGGTCCGACAGGACCCGCCCTCGTTCTGTCTCGGTTCCGGTGTGGTCACGATACTGCGATTGACAGCCAGGCCGGATTCTGTGCCACATACCGCTCGCAATCGACTTTCTGGCCTTGCTTGCGGTGCCTCCGTCGTGCGACGGGCCTTCAAGACGTCGAGAATGCCCGATTGTTTCCCAAGGCAGCGCCTCGACGCGCTGTTGTAACGACGGAGAGAAAAATTTCATGGCTGTGGGCACCGTGAAGTGGTTCAACGCCACCAAAGGTTACGGCTTCATAGTACCGCAGGACGGCGGCAAAGACGTGTTTGTTCATATCACCGCCGTGCAGTCCGCGGGCCTCAAGGGCCTGAACGAGGGCCAGCGCGTCAGCTACGAGATCAGCATGGAGCGCGGCAAGGCATCGGCGACAAACCTGCGCGCGCTCTGATCGCGCGCGGACTTCGCCTCCCGCTGCCTCTCCGGGCGACGGCTTCCGTCGCGCCCGGAGGAGTGCGGAGTTGCCCATGACCTTCTCCACAGCCGACCTTGAGGCAGCCTCCGCGCTTATCCAGGCGCATTTCTCGCCGACACCGCAGTTGCCCTGGCCCTTGCTTTCCGCGCTCGCCGGAACGGAAGTCTGGGTCAAACATGAAAACCACACACCGATCGGCGCGTTCAAGGTGCGCGGTGGCCTCGTCCATCTCGACCGACTTCGTCGCGCCAATACCGCGCTCAAGGGCGTAATCTCCGCCACGCGCGGCAATCACGGCCAATCGCTTGCCTATGCCGGCCGTGCAACGAACATCGCCGTGACGGTGGTGGTGCCGAAGGGCAACAGCGCCGAAAAGAATCGTCTGATGCAGGGCTTCGGCGCCCGCCTCGTCGTGCATGGCGAGGATTTCGAGGCGGCGCGCGACGAGGCATTCCGCCTCGCCAAAGCCGAGGATCTTGTGTTCGTCCCGTCGTTCCATCCCGACCTTGTGCTCGGGGTGGCAACCTGGGCGCTCGAGTTTTTCCGCGCCGCGCCAAAACTCGATGCGCTCTACGTTCCGATCGGGCTCGGCTCGGGGATCTGCGGGGCGGTCGGCGTGCGCGATCTGCTGGGCCTCGACACCGAAATCATCGGCGTGCAGAGCGCCGGCGCCGATCCGTATGCACGCTCCCTCGCCGCCGGGCAGAGCGTGGTGCTGAATCGCGCCGATACACTGGCGGACGGAATCGCCGTCAGGATGCCGGATGAGAGGGCGCTCGCGATCATCCGCCAAGGCGTTGCGCGTATCGTTACGGTGACGGACGATGAAATAGCACAGGCGGTCCGTGCCTACTGGACGGCAACACACAACCTCGCCGAAGGCGCCGGAGCGGCGCCGCTCGCCGCCCTCCTCAAGGAACGCGAGCACCGGGCGGGAAAACGCATCGGCCTCGTGCTCTCGGGCGGCAATATCGATCTTTCCCTGTTCAGGTCTTGGATTTTAGAGCGGGCTGCGTTCGCTTAACACTCACTTATTCCGCTCTCGCCTTTTAATTCCTCGCGTGATTCACGCCTCCGGTGATTCCACCACCGGCGATCACGCTCTAGAAGAAAATTGATTCTCCGAATTTGAGAGGCAACGCCTTCTGTTCGACGAGATCAGCCTTTTCTTCTCAGACCATCGCCTCTTTGAAAATCGGCCGAACGTCTCCGCCCCACGGGCCGCGGAAGCGTTCGAGCCAGTGCTCGGCAGCGGTTGGTGCACCTTCGGCAATCGCTTGCAGCGGCGCCAGGTAGATGCGTTCGTCCTCGCCGGCATTATTCTTACGCCCGCGCGCGGC
>JASHRV010000048.1 GCA_030037175.1 Acetobacteraceae bacterium | reverse complement strand
GCCCGTTCGCTGTCATGCTGAGCAGGAGAGCAAAGACAATTGGCGGCGTCAATGTACCGCTGCCGAGACGATCCACACGCCCGTGACAACTGCGTGACACAAGGACGGCCAGCGTTTGAACCGTCCGGCTGCGGCAATGTCCCGTGGCGGCACTCAAACGAAATGACCGGTTTCGCTCTTCGCGAACACGATCCGGGGTTGGATTCGTAACACCCTCGGGGCATCCGCAAATGGTACACTTCCCCAATAACAACGGATTGCAAAGGCTCCGCCTTTGCTGGGAGTCCAGAGGGCAAAGCCCTCTGGCGGGTCCAGGGCAGAGCCCTGGCCTGGAATTTTTCAGAGTTTTGCTTTGGATTTTTGCTAGAGTTTTATGTCGGGCTTGACTTCGACTTTTCTTCCTTCGGGTGCGAGGGTTTGTTGGAGGGCTTCGAGCGCGGCGAGGGCGCAGAGCGTGTCCTGTTCGCCGTTGCCGCCGCTGAGGCCGATGCCGCCGACGATCTCGCCGTCCACGACGATCGGGAAGCCGCCGACGAAGGCCGCGAATTTGCCTTCGAAGCTCCATTGGATGCCGAACGCTTCGTTTCCCGGCAGGGCGGGCCCGCCCGGCGGGCGGGTGAAGAGGTGGGTTGCGCGCTGGTGGCCTGCCGCCGTGAAGGCCTTGTTCCAGGCGATCTGCGGGCCGGTGATGCGGGCGCCGTCCATGCGTTCGAGCAGGAGCGGGTGGCCGCCTTCATCGACGATGCAGACGGTCTCGGCGACGCCGATCTCCTCGGCCCTGGCGAGGGCCGCCGCGGCCATGCGGCGCGCGTCCTTCCGTTCGAGCTTGAGGCGGGATTTCATGAAAAGCTCACCATGACACTGCGATATCGCCGAGGACGAAGGTCTGGCAGGCCATGCGGTAGCCTTGCGCGATCTCGTCCTCGGAGAGGTGGTTGCGTTCCTTGGGCTTGATGTTGTCCGTGTTCTCGATGCCGGCGACGATCTGGCAGCGGCAGGTGCCGCAGATGCCGCCGCCGCATTTGAAGGGGATGCCGCCCCGCTCGCGGAGCGAGATGCGAAGGAGGTTGCCGTTCTCCTCGGCGGTCACGGTTTTTCCGCCGTTGGCGAGGAAGACGACCGTGATCACGCGATCCGTTCGAGCGCGGTCTCGATCCGCCCGAAGCGCGTCAGGTGGCGGAGCTCTCCGCGGGCCTGGTCGAGGGAGGCGTATTTCGGCAGGAGGCGGGCGGGGATGTCGTTGACATAGCCGGGCGGGGTTTCGTCGATGACGCGGATTCTTGCCGCGCGGGTGAGCTCGGCGATCACGAAGCGGGCGCGACGCTGGCCGTAGAAGAGATAGTCGTAGGTCTCGCGGGGCTCGATCCCGTCGCCGGCCTCGGTGCGGAACTGGCCGGACTTGCTGGTCAGGATGACGTACATCGCGCGTCCTCGGTTGGCGCATTGTCCTGGGCGAGCTCGATATCGTGGGCGAGCCAGAGCTGGCAGACCAGGCGCCAGCCGGCGGCGAGCCGCGCGCCCAGGCGCTGCTCCTCCTTCCAGTTGGGCGGCGGGAGGTGCTCGGCGCCGCTGAGCACGCGGCAGGCGCATTTGCCGCATTTGCCCATGCCGCAGCCATAGGAGAGGTGGGGAAAGGGGAAGCGCTTGATGCCGGCGCGGACGACGAGGTTGGCGCCGTCCGCGACCTCGTCGCGGAAGGTTTTTCCCCCTTTGTGGAAGGTGACCTGGGGCACGGAGGCTCAGGCGGCGAGCTCCAGCTCGCGGAGCGGGACCTCGGCCTCGACGAAGGCGCGGTAGAGGGCATCGGTGTAGAGGAGGCGCATCTGGGCGCCGATCTCGCAGATCTCGATGGAGGCGCGCTGGAGCTCGGGCGTGTCGGCGTGTTCGAGGACGATCTGGTAGCCGCGCTCGCCGTGGATCTCGTCCGAGACGATGTGGAGATCGAAGAATTCCACCTCCTGGTCGGAAAAACCATATTTCTCGCGGAGGGTTGGGGTCTGGCGGCGGTAGATCGAGGGGACCTGGGATTCGAGGCCGACGACGAGGCCGGCGATGGCGACGATGGGGTCCTCGCGCATCGCGACCGCGTAGCACCAGCTTTGCAGGCCGCGGGTCGCGGGCAGCATGTTGGCTTGGTCTTGGACGCGCGCGCGGGTGGTTCCGCAGGCTTCGGCGAAGCGGATGAGGAGGTCGGTATGGCGGTCGCCGCCGATCTCCTCCTCGTACATGTTGCTCAGCATGAAGTCCCGCGCGTCCGTCAGCCGGTCGGGCAGGCGGGCGTAGATGTAGCCGAGGTAGCCCGCGAAGGGCCCGACATAGTGGTAGTGGTTCTCGGCCCAGCGGGCGAGGTGGGCGCGGGTGAGGCGGCCCGAGGCCCAGGCGATGCTGAAGGGGGATTTGTTGGCGCTCTTGCCCTTGATGGCGGCCTCAAGGGCGGCGCGGAAATCGACGTGGTTCATCAGCGTGGCCATGGCATGCTCCCTTGGGCGTGCTTGCTTGCGCGGGCTTCCTGGCGCGGGCGGCTCTCTTGCACCGGGTTTTTGTATACAGTAGACAATTGCGCGCGATGTCAAGCCGGTTGCCGAGGGAAACCCAAAGCGTGATCGCCGGAGGTGGGATCACCGGAGGCGTGAATCACGCGGGGAAGACAAAGAGCGGGCGCGGCCGGGAGCGGCTCGGGGAGGCGCATCCGCCGCTTCATGAGCGGGTGAAGGCGCGGCTGCAGAAGGCCATCGTCGCGCGCGAGCTCAAGCCCGGCGAGCATATCGTCGAGGAGCGGATCGCCGAGGCGCTGGGGGTTTCGCGCAACCCGGTGCGCGAGGCGATCCGCGCGCTGGCCGCCGAGGGGCTGATCGAGATCAGCGCCCGGCGCGGCGCCTTCGTCGCCAGCCTGAGCGAGCGGGAGGCGCGCGAGATGGTGGAGGTCCGCGCGCTGCTGGAAGGGCACAATGCGCGGCTGGTGGCCCGGCACAAGGACGCGAGGACGCTGCGGCGGATCGAGGCCATTCTCGCGCGCGGGCTCGCGGCGGTGGCGGCGGAGCGGTTCGAGCAGCTGCCGGCGCTGAACGATCAGTTCCATCGCGAGCTGGCCGAGGCCGGGCAGAACCGCCTCCTCGGCGAGCTTCTCGCGCGGCTGCGCGACCGCACCGCGATCCTGTTCGCCCCCGGCGAGCCGGGGCGGCAGGCGCGGCTGTGGGGCGAGCATGCGGCGATCCTGCGCGCGATCCTC
>JASHRV010000384.1 GCA_030037175.1 Acetobacteraceae bacterium | reverse complement strand
GGCGTCTCCGGCAACCGGGGCCGAGGATCTGCTCGATTGCGCAGACGCGCCCGGCCGGGCGCTGGAGGCGCTCCGGATCGGGCTCAAGGGCATCGTGCTCGACGCGCTCTGCCCCGCCTTCCCTGATGTCGCCCGGGTCGCCGCGCGCCTCGGCGCGCGCCTGCTTCCCGAGGCCCCGGAGGCGCTCGACCTCGCCCGCCCCGGCGCGGCCCGTGCCCTCGCCTCATGGCTGGCGCCGGGCCCCGCGGATGACAGGTGAGGCCGCATCGGCTAAGCGTACCGACAATCTTTCGGGGCCCGGTCGCGCGATGAGCGGCGAAGAATGTTCTCTTTTGAAAAAGAAAATCAGAAAACTTTTTCCCGTCTCCCGTTCGGAGTCCCCAGCCGGCACCCGCCCCCGGAAAACGGAAAAAAGTCTTTTTGCTTCTTTTTCTTCAAAAAAAGAAGAACTGAAACCCCGGCCTTTTTGACACTCTCTGAGGAGCAGGCGGATGCGCGTCACCCAGCGCGTGAAGAAGATCCTCGATGGCTATGAAGGTGAGAACCCCGGCACCAAGGCGAACATCGCCCGCATCATGATGCACGGGAAGCTCGGCGGCACTGGCAAGGCGGTGATCCTGCCGGTCGATCAGGGGTTCGAGCATGGCCCGGCCCGCAGTTTCGCGCCCAACCCGCCGGCCTATGACCCGCTCTATCACTATCAGCTCGCGCTCGATGCCGGCCTCAACGCCTATGCCGCCCCGCTCGGCATGATCGCGGCCGGCGCCGATACCTATGCCGGCGCGATCCCGACCATCCTCAAGCTCAACAGCTCGAACAGCCTCGCAACCACCAAGGACCAGGCCGTCACCGGCAGTGTGGCGGATGCGCTCAGGCTCGGCTGCAGCGCGATCGGCTTCACCATCTATCCCGGCTCCGATTATGCCTTCGATCAGATGGAGGAGCTTCGCGCGCTCGCGGAGGAGGCGAAGGATTGCGGCCTCGCGGTCGTGGTCTGGAGCTATCCGCGCGGGCCCGATCTCGACAAGGCGGGCGAGACCGCGCTCGATATCTGTGCTTATGCCGCGCACATGGCGGCCCTGCTCGGCGCCCACATCATCAAGGTGAAGCCGCCCACCGCGGTCATCTCGCTCGAGGCGGCGAAGAAGGTCTATGCCGAGCAGAGGATCGACACCTCCACGCTCGCCAAGCGGGTCGAGCATGTCATCCAGTGCACCTTCGCCGGGAGGCGGATCGTGATCTTCTCGGGCGGCGAGACCAACAAGGACACCGAAGGCTTTCTCGCCGAGATCCGCGAGCTCAGGGACGGCGGCGCCTTCGGCAGCATCATCGGCCGCAACACGTTTCAGCGCCCGCGCGAGGAGGCGCTCGCCATGCTTGCCAAGGTGATCGAGATCTATCAGGGCAAGGCTTGAGCGAACGGGGCGCCAAGCGAGGATCCCGGGTCCCCTGCCGGCTCTATCTCGTCACGCCGGCCTCGCTCGACCCGGACTCGTTTCGCGACGAATTGGCGGCGGCGCTCGATGCGGGCGACGTCGCCGCCGTCCAGCTTCGCCTCAAGGATGTGGACGATGCGGCGCTGCGGCGCGCGATCGCGGTGCTCGCCCCGGTCGCGCAGGCGCGCGGCGTCGCCTTTCTCCTCAACGACCGCCCGGACCTTGCCGCGGCCACGGGATGCGACGGCGCGCATGTCGGCCAGACGGACATGGGCGCGCGGGAGGCGCGGAAGATCCTCGGCCCCGACCGCACCCTCGGCGTCACCTGCCATGCGAGCCGGGATCTCGCCATGCAGGCGGGCGAGGACGACGCCGATTACGTCGCCTTCGGCGCCTTCTTCCCGACCGCGACCAAGGAGGCGCCGACCCGGGCGGACCCGGAGATCCTGACCTGGTGGTCGGAGCTGATGGAGATCCCCTGTGTGGCGATCGGCGGCATCACGGCCGGGAACTGCGCCCCGCTCGTCCAGGCCGGGGCTGATTTCCTCGCCGTCGTCGGCGCGGTCTGGAACCACGAGGAGGGCCCGGCCGCGGGGGTGCGGGCGATGGACGAGGCGATCGCCGCGGCGCTCGCCGAATGTTGAGGAGGGACGGATGACGGAGCCGAAGATTCTGGCCACGGGCCTGCGCTTTCCGGAAGGGCCGGTGGCGATGGCGGACGGCTCGGTGGCGATCGTGGAGATCGAGCGGGGTCGAGTGAGCCGGATCGCGCCGGACGGAACGGTGAGCGTCATCGCAACGCAAGGCGGGGGTCCGAACGGGCTCGCCGTGGGTCCGGACGGCGCGCTCTATTGCTGCAACAATGGCGGCTTCGCCTGGATCGATGACGGCAGGCTTCTGCGCGTCGGCCTGCAGCCCGAGGATTATTCCGGCGGGCGCATCGAGCGGATCGATCCCGCAAGCGGGGCCGTCAGCCTGCTCTACGATTCCTGCGACGGAAAGAAACTCCGCGGCCCGAACGACATCGTCTTCGATGCCCGGGGCGGCTTTTACTTCACCGACCTCGGCAAGACCCGCGCGCGCGATCGCGACCATGGCGGGGTCTATTACGCCCGCCCCGACGGCTCGCTCATCAGGGAGGTCGCCTACCCGGTGCTGACGCCGAACGGCGTCGGTCTCTCGCCCGATGGAAAAATCCTCTACGTGGCGGAAACGGAGACCGGCCGGCTCTGGGCCTTCCCCATCGAGGAGCCCGGAAAAGTGAGGAAAGAGCCCTGGCCCTCGGTCCATGGCGGGCGGCTGGTGGCAGGCCTGCCGGGCTTTCAGCGCTTCGACAGCCTCGCGGTGGAGGCGTCGGGCAATATCTGTGTCGCCACGCTGGTCACCGGCGCGATCACGGTGATCGCGCCGGAGGGCCAGGTGCTGCGGCAGGTGAAGATGCCGGACCCGATGACGACGAACATCTGCTTCGGCGGCCCCGATCTCCGCACGGCCTATATCACGCTTTCCGGCACCGGCCGGCTCGCGGCGATGAGCTGGCCCGAACCGGGCCTGAGGCTCGCCTTCGGGGGCTGAGGCGGGTACGGGGATTGGACGGATTGGACGTACCGGGGGCTGGTCTTGGAAGAAAATGCTGTAGAATCATGTGGATGAGTGGAGGGGAAAAGTCGGGATAAGGGATTTTCCCTTCTTTTCAATGCGTTGCGCCGCCAACCTTCGGTGACGCCGATCGCGGCCGCTCTCAAGGGCCGCTCTCAAGGGCCGCTCTCAAGAAGGGTGCGGGCTCAGGCCGGCGGCGGGGGCGAGGTGAGCCGGGCGAGGAGGCCCCGCACCTGCCTGAGCTCGTCCTCGTTGATCCCGTGGCCCATTCCCGGATAAATTTTCTCCGTGACCGCGCCGCCGAGCGCTTCGAGCACGCGGGCGGTTTCGTGGACGCGCGCGAGCGGGATGTGCGGGTCGGTATCGCTGCAGCCGAGGAAGACGGGCGTGCCGGCGAGCCGGCCTGGGTAGTCGCGGGGCGTTCCTTCGGGTCCGATCAGGCCGCCGCTCAGACCGGCCAGGCCGCCATAGCTTCGCGCGTTCCGGGCCGCGTATTCGAGGGCAAGGCAGGCGCCTTGCGAGAATCCGAGCAGGACGACGCGTTCCGGCGGGAACGCCGCGGCGCCGAGCCGGGCCAGAAGGCGGTCGATCAGGGCGAGCGCGGAGGAGAGAAAGGGCTCGTTGCGGGCGATCGGGGCGAGGAAGGAATAGGGATACCAGCTGTGGCCGGCGGCCTCGGGCGCGAGATAGGCAAGCTCGGGCTGGGCGAGGATCTCGGCGAGGCCCAGCATGTCCGCCGCATCCGCGCCGCGGCCGTGAAGCATGACCACGGCGGCTTTCGCGCGGTGCAGCGGCGCGCCGGCCTCGGCGATGCGTGCTTCGCGGTGGGGGTCGGGCGTGGCGGCGGGCGCGGTCATGGCGGCGGCGCGGTGGGGCGGAGCGGGGGAAGCCGGCGTTCGATCGCCGCGCGGCGCGCCTCCAGCCAGGGCGGCAGCTTGAGCGCGGTGCCGAGGGAGCCGGGCGGCTCGTCGATGGCGAAGCCCGGCGGGTCGGTGGCGATCTCGAAGAGGACGCCGCCCGGCTCGCGGAAATAGATCGAGCGGAAATATTGCCGGTCGAGGACCGGGGTGACGTCGAAGCCGAGGGCGAGGATGCGATCGCGCCAGGCGCGCTGCTCCGCCTCGTCGCGGGCGCGGAAGGCGACGTGGTGCACGCTGCCGGCACCCATGCGGCCTTCCATCCGGTCCGGCTGGCAGAGGAGGTCGATGAGGCCGGCCGGGCCGCCGCCGCGGGCGCGGAAACGGTGGCGGCCTTCCTCGGCGCCGGCGAATTCGTAGCCGAAGGTTTCGGTGAGGAGCCGGGCGGTGCGCTCGGAGGCTTCGACGCAGAGCGTGACGGAGTGGAGGCCCTGGATGGGGGGATGCGTGGGGAGGTGGGTGGCGGCGGGCGCGGTGGGGCCGGTGGGCGCGGCGGGGTCGGTGGGCGCGGTGGGGTCGGAGACCAGCTCGATGCGGAGCCCGTCGGGGTCGGTGAGGGCGAGGGTCTGGGCGCCGAAGCGCGTGGCCGGGCCGTCGAAGTCGCGGCCCTCATCGGCAAGGCGCGCCACCCAGGATTCGAAGGCGGATTGCGGGACGGAGAAGGCGGTTGACGCGACCATTCCGGTGCCGATGCGGCCCGGGGCGGCGTTCTCGAAGGGAAAGAAGGTGAGGAGGCTGCCGGGGCTGCCCGTCTCGTCGCCGAAATAGAAATGGTAGGTGTCGGGCGCGTCGAAATTGACGGTGCGCTTGACCAGGCGGAGGCCGAGGGCGCCGGTGTAGAAGCTCAGATTGGCCTGCGCGCCGCCGGCGATGGCGGTGACGTGATGGAGCCCGCGAATATGGAGCCCGCGAAGAGCGAGAGTGTCGGCCATGTCCGCCTCCGGGATGCGCGCGCGGTTCGCGAGCATCGCACGCGGCGCGGCGCGCGCGAAGGCGCTTGTCAGGCGGCGGCGCTGTTCCAGAGCTCGCGGCGGATTTTCCAGCTGCCGTCTTCGTTGACGTAGACGCGGGCGGTGAGGCCTTGTTCCAGGCATCGAGCGCGGCTTCGGCGATGCCGCGCGCCTGCTGGTTTGACGGTGCCGGCTGCGCGGCGGCGGGCGGCGCGGGGCGCGAATTTCGGCGCGGGAGGCGTTTCGGGCGGGCACGGATGAACGATATTTCGCCCGGCCTGGCTGAGATTATCCGCTCTCGCGCGTGTTCCGCAACGAATTGATGGAATGAACTGGGAAAAAGCGATGTGATCCAGGTCACATCCCCGCGCGCGGCGTTTGGGCGATGCTTCCTTGTATTTCAGACCCAGGGTTCCGGATGCGGATCAAATTGATCCGCATCCGGTTGGGTGTTGCTGCGTTGGGTAATCCGACAAGGGCTTTCGGGTTGAACGATGGCGCACTTGGCAATATATGGTAAGTTTGCCATATTTTTGACGGATGGATGAAAGGCAACGCCGGCCGATGATCCGCGAGGGGCGAGAGCGCCTTCGGCTCAAGCCTGTCGTCAGGATCGCGAGCAGCAAGAGCGACATCCCGGCACTGCCGGACGCGGTGAAAATGTCGTTCGGATTGCGGCTCTAGAGCGTGATCGCCGGAGGTGGAATCACCGGAGGCGTTCGATCACGCGGGGAAAACAAAGGCGAGACGCGGAATAAGTGAGCGAAAGCGAACGCATCCCGCTCTAGAAGTTGCAGCAGGGCAAGACGCCGCTCGACATGAAGAAGCTGGCGCAGCTCGGAGCCGGTGACTATGAGCTGCGCGAGAGCTTTGACCGGAACGCCTATCGTTTGGTGTATGTGGCAAGTCTTCGAAAGGCGCTTTACGTGCTGCACGCCTTCATGAAGAAATCAAAGTCCGGGATTGGCCTTCCGAAGCCGGATGCCGAGTTGATCGTGGTGCGCTTGCGGCGCGCGCGGGAAATGGACGCGGAGGGGTGAGTTGAGCAGAATTTCCGCTGAAAAGAGCGGAGGAGGCATCTTTTCCGATATCGGCTTTCCTCCGGCCGCAGCGGCGGCGCTGACCGCGAAGAGCGATCTGATCATCGCGATCAAGGATGCCGTGCATGAGCGCAAATTGACGCAGCAGGAGGCCGCGCGTCTTTGCGGCACCGATCAGCCGACACTCTCCAAGGTGTTCCGCGGGCGGATGGAGAGCGTAACGATCGACAAGCTTGCGCATTGGCTCAACGCCCTTGGCCGGGATGTCGAGATCGTCGTGAAGCCGACGCCGCGCTCGCGACGCCAGGGACGCGTGCGTGTCGTCGAGGTGGCTTGATGAGCGCGGGTGGGTTTCACGCTCCAATTTCGTAAAAGAGCGTTCTCTTTTGAAAAAGACTTTTCCCCGTTCTCCGGACCAGGCCTGATCTCGGGACTCCGACCGTTCATTCGGAGGCCCGAGGTGCGGCGAGGTCCGGGATAACTGGGAAAAGTCTTTTTGCTTCTTTTTCTTCAGAAAAAGAAGATTTTTCCTTTGCTTTTCGATACTTCATCAGGGTGCATAACGCCTTCTATTTCGGCCTTTTTGAAACTCGTTTTGAAACCGGTCCTTCGATCAGCAATAGATTTGATAGAGGACATTGTCATATATAGAAGCCTGGCCAGACGAAGGAGCCGATTTCGACGCGCCGCTTAGGCCCCTTTTGCGGAACCTCAACAGGGC
>JASHRV010000383.1 GCA_030037175.1 Acetobacteraceae bacterium | reverse complement strand
CCGATGCACCGCGCGCATCCCGCGCTCTTCCTGCAATTCGCCGATCCGCGCCTTTCCACCCTCGTCGCGGTCGCGCTTCTCGTCCTCGCGGCGATCGCGGCGATGCTGGTGGAGAACAGCCGCTTCGGCCTCGCCTTGCTCTCCATCCGCCAGAACGAGCTCGCGGCCGAAGCCGCGGGGCTCGACACCTGGCGCTGGAAAATGCGCGCGCTCATCGCCAGCGGCGCGATGGGTGCGGCGGCCGGCGGCCTCTATGCCTGTGTGCTGCTCGTCGTCACGCCCGATTCCGTCTTCGGCGTCATCGTCTCCGCCCAGGCGCTCGTGGTGACGCTCTTCGGCGGCGTCGCAACGGTCTGGGGCCCTCTGATCGGCGCCGCCGTGCTGGTTCCGCTCGCCGAAACGCTGAACGCCAAGCTCGGCAACATCGTCCCCGGCATCCAGGGCGTGGTCTATGGCGCTGCCATCATCGCGGTCATGCTCGCCGCGCCCGAGGGGCTTTTCTGGACCATCCGCGACCGTTTTTTTCGCCCCTCGCCCGCGCCGCTTCCCGCGCGCATCCCCTCGCCATCCGAGATTGCGCCCGCCGCGGCTCGCTCCACCGGCATCCTGCTCGACGTGAAAAATCTCTCCAAATCCTTCGGCGGCCTCCGCGCCGTCGAGGATGTGAGCTTTTCGGTGTCCTCAGGCGAAATCCTCGGCATCATCGGCCCCAACGGCGCGGGCAAGACAACGCTCTTCAACCTGCTCAACGGCGTGCTCGCGGCGAATGCGGGCAGCGCTCTTCTTTCCGGCACGGAGCTCACCGGACGCAAGGTGCACCAGATTGCGCGGCTCGGCATCGGCCGCACCTTTCAGGTCGTGCGCAGCTTTCCCCGCCTTCCGCTGCTCGACAATGTGATCGTCGCCGCCTACGGCGCCGGACGCGGCGATGACGAAGCCGTCGCCGCGGCACTCGCCGCCCTCGAGACCGTGGGCCTCGCGGACCGCGCCTCCCGTCCCGCCGGCGCGCTCACCAACAAGGAGCTTCGCCTGATGGAGCTCGCCCGCGCGCTTGCCGGCAACCCGCGCCTTCTCCTGCTCGACGAAACGCTCGCCGGCCTCGGCCACGAGGAATGCAACGAGCTGCTCGCCGTGCTGCAGACCCTTCGCGCGCGTGGAATGACCATCGTCATCATCGAGCATACGATGCACGCGCTCCTTCGCCTCGTGGATCGCTTCCTCGTGCTCGATCACGGCCGCGTTCTCGCCGAGGGTGAGCCGCGCGCGGTGATCGAGGACAAGCGCGTGATCGAGGCCTATCTCGGCACGAAATTCCTCGCCCGCGTGAGCGCGTGATGCTTGAAATCCGCGGCCTCTCCGTCGCCTATGGCGGGCTCACCGCGCTTCGCGATGTCTCGCTCACCGTCCCGCCCGGGCGCTTCATCACCGTCGTCGGGCCGAACGGCGCGGGCAAGACCACGCTCTTCAAGGCTATCTCCGGCATCGTTCCCGCTCGCGCGGGCACGATCTCCTGGGAAGGAAAGCCGCTTCTCGCGGCACACGCCGCGCAGCGCGCGCATCTCGGCATCGCCCACGTCCCCGAAGGCCGCCAGGTTTTTTCCGCGCTTACCGTGCGCGAAAACCTCGAGATGGGCGCCTGGCCGCGCGCCGGCCGCTCGGAATGGGCGCGCACGCGCGAGCGTGTCCACGCCCTCTTTCCCGTCCTCGCGGAGCGCGCGAATCAGCTCGCCGGCACGCTCTCCGGCGGCGAGCAGCAGATGCTCGCAATCGGCCGCGGCCTCGCCTCGGCGCCGCGGCTCCTGATGCTGGACGAGCCCTCGATGGGCCTCGCACCCGCGATCGCCGAGGCGATCTTCGCCCGCATCGCGGAAATCCATAAGGAAACCGGCCTCGCGATCCTGCTCGTCGAGCAGAGGGTAGCCGAAGCGCTCGAGCTCGCCGATCACGGCTATGTGCTGGAAACCGGCCGTGTCGTGCTCGACGGCCCCTATCGCACGCTGCTTGCGGATGATCGAATCCGGCGCTCATATCTCGGCCTTGGCGCGGGCTGAGACGAAAGATGAAGTCAGGAGGGGAGGAAAACGAGATGACGAAAGCGATTGGTCGGCGAACGACCCTCACGCTCGGCGCCGCCGCGGCCCTCGCAGGCACGGCGCGCGCTGCAGCCCCGCCGGAGGTCGAGATCGGCCTCCTGGTTCCGCTCACCGGCCCCTGGGCCTATGACGGCCAGCAGGAAAAGCTCGGCGCCGAGATGGCCGTGGACGACGTGAACCGCACGGGCGGCATCCGCTCCCTCGGTGGCGCCAAGCTCCGGCTCGTCCTGTTCGATACCGGATCGACCGCCGAAACCGCGAAGGACGCCGCCCAGCGCATGATCGCCAACCATCCCAACCTTTCGGGCGGAATCGGCTGCTGGCTCTCCACCTTCACCCTCGCGGCCACCGAAGTGAGCGAGCGGGCCAAGCTGCCTTGGCTCACGCTCTCCTATTCGGACGCGATCACCAATCGCGGCTTTCACTACGTCTTCCAGACCTCGCCCACCGGCAACGCGCAGGCCGAGCAGACCGTGCCGGTCGCGATGAAGCTCGCTGAAGCCGCCACCGGCAAGCGGCCGAAAAAGGTCGCGGTCGTCGGCGACAACACCGCCGCCTCGGTGAGCTTCCTCAAGCCGCTGCTCGGCCACATCCTGAAGGACCAGAATCTCGATCTCGTGGTGAAGAACATCTACACCCCGCCGCTCGCGGACGCGACGACACTCGTGCAGCCGGTCCGCGCCGCCCGACCGGACTTCGTCCTCCTCCTCTCCACCAACGGCGGCGACGACAAGATCCTCGCCGATACCTTCAGCGAATACGGAATGCCGGGAAGCAAGATGCCGCTGATCGGCAATGGCGGCCACTTCGCCAATCCAGAGCTGCTCAAGGCCGCTGGTCCCGCCGTGCTCGAGGACATCATGATCGGGCTCGCCAATTGGCCCGGCAAGGACCTCGGCGATCTCTCGGCACGCTTCGTCAAGCGCACCGGACAGCCCTGGTTCGGCCACGACAACATCTTCGCCTACGCGCACGTCATGATCTTCGCCTGGGCGCTCAACCAAGCGGCATCGGCGGACCGGGAGAAAGTTGCCACCGCCATCCGCACCATGAACATCACCGATGGCCCCGCCATCTACTTCCCCGGCCACCACATCCAGTTCGACGAGAAGGGCCGGCGCGTCGGCGCCGAGCTCGTCATCGTGCAATGGCGCAATGGCCGCCCGGTCACCGTCTTCCCCGAGGACATGGCCGTGGACAAAGCTGTGTGGCCGGTCGCGTCCTGATTGCGTGAAGGGTGGGGTGGGGCAGGGGCTTTGCCCCTGGACCCCAGCAAGGAGCTCCGCTCCTTGCATCCTCGCCAGGGCCCCAAGGGTTCAAGCATGGGGCCCTGGGCCCCCGAACTTTTCTCAAACCAATGGATTGCAAAGGCTCCGCCTTTGCTGGGGGTCCAGGGGGCAAAGCCCCCTGAAACAATCCGAAAGGACACTCGATGGTCGCGCCGCCAAAGCATCAGATTCCGGGCGTCTATCATCGCCGCATCGGCGAGATCGTCGTCACCGCTCTGTCGGACGGCTATCTCGACAGCCCGCTCGACATGCTGCGTAACATTACCGTTGAGGAATCCTCGCGCATGCTCCGCGCCGCTTTTCGTCCCGAGCTCCCCGGCATACCGGGCGGCGGCCGGCGCACCTCGGTCAATTGCTATGCGATCCATTCCGCCGGCCGTCTCGCGCTGATCGACACCGGCTCCGGCAGTTATCTCCTGCCCACGGCGGGCAGGCTCATGCAGAACCTCGTCGCCGCCGGCATCGATCCGGCCGCGGTCGAGCGTGTGATCCTCACCCATATGCACCCGGACCATTCGGCCGGCCTCACCGAGATGCCGTCCGGCCGGCGCAATTTTCCCAATGCCGAGCTCGTCGTCCACGAGAACGAGCCGCGCCACTGGAATGACGACGCAGCCATGGCGCGGGCGGAGGAGCGGGCGAAGCGGCTCTATTTCGGGGCCGCGCGCGAGCAGATGGCGCCCTATGGCGACCGGCTCAAAACCTTCTCGGGCCCCGATGAGGTTTTCCCCGGCGTCACCGCGATGCCGCTCACCGGCCATACGCCCGGTCATACCGGCTACATGATCGAGTCGGGCGGCGCACGCCTGCTCGTCTGGGGCGATATCTGCCATGTGCCGGAAATTCAGATT
>JASHRV010000382.1 GCA_030037175.1 Acetobacteraceae bacterium | reverse complement strand
AGGGCCACTGCACCGAACCCAGCTTCTCCAGCTTGTCATAGGAGACCCCGGCGAAGCTCGGGGTCAGACGCGCGATCTCGTCCATGATCTCGCTGGGATGGCCATAGGCCATCTCGTAGCCGAGCGCGCGGGCCAGCTCGATCGTGACCTGCCACTCGTCCTTCCCGGCGAGCGGGGCCATCACCTGCCGCACGCGGTTGATGCGCCGCTCGGCATTGGTGAAGGTGCCGTCCTTCTCCAGGAAGGAGGCGCCCGGCAGGAATACATGGGCGTATTTCGCCGTCTCGTTCAGGAAGATGTCCTGGATGACGACGCATTCCATCGACGCCAGGCCCGCCGTGACATGCTTGGTGTTCGGATCGGACTGGGCGATGTCCTCACCCTGGACATAGAGGCCCTTGAAGGTGCCGCCGACGGCCTCGTCGAGCATGTTGGTGATGCGCAGGCCCTGCTCGGGGTCGAGCGGCACGCCCCAGAGCATCTCGAAGACCTGCCGGGTCGAGTCGTCGGAGACGTGGCGATAGCCCGAGAATTCGTGCGGGAAGGAGCCCATGTCGCAGGAGCCCTGGACATTGTTCTGCCCGCGCAGCGGATTCACCCCGACGCCGGGGCGGCCGATATTGCCGGTCGTCATGGCAAGATTGGCGATCGCCATGACAGCGGTGGAGCCCTGCGAGTGCTCGGTCACACCGAGGCCATAATAGATCGCGGCATTGCCGCCGGTGGCGTAGAGGCGTGCGGCCGCGCGCACGGAGGCGGCGGGGACGCCCGTGAAGGATTCGAGGGTTTCGGGGCTGTTGCGGGCGTCGGCCACGAAGGCGCGCCATTCCTCGTAGGCCTCGGGGTCGCAGCGTTCGGCGATGAAGGCGCGATCTTCAAGGTTCTCGGTGATGACGACATGCGCGAGCGCGTTGAGCATCGCGACATTGGTGCCGGGGCGGAGTGCGAGGTGATATTGGGCCGCGACATGCGGGCTGCGGACGAGGTCGATGCGGCGCGGATCAACGATGATGAGCTTCGCACCCTCGCGCAGCCGGCGCTTCATGTGCGAGGCGAAGACGGGGTGGCCGTCGGTCGGGTTGGCGCCGATCACCATGATGACGTCCGCCTGGTCGACGGAGTCGAAATCCTGCGTGCCGGCCGAGGTGCCGAAGGTGGTTTTGAGGCCGTAGCCGGTGGGCGAGTGGCAGACGCGGGCGCAGGTATCGACATTGTTGTTGCCGAAGCCGGCGCGGACGAGCTTCTGGACGAGGAAGGTTTCCTCGTTCGTGCAGCGCGATGAGGTGATGCCGCCGACCGCACCGCGGCCGTATTTGGCCTGGATGCGCTTGAATTCGGAAGCCGCGTGGGCGATCGCCTCCTCCCAGCTCACTTCCCGCCAGGGATCGGTGTTGCGGGCGCGGATCATGGGCGTGAGCACGCGATCGGGGTGCATCGCGTAGCCCCAGGCGAAGCGGCCCTTGACGCAGGAATGGCCGTGATTGGCCTTGCCGTCCTTCCAGGGGACCATGCGCACGACCTGCTCGCCGCGGAGCTCGGCCTTGAAGCTGCAGCCCACGCCGCAATAGGCGCAGGTGGTGACGACGGAATGCTCGGGCACGCCGGTTTCGATGACGGATTTCTCGACCAGCGCCGAGGTCGGGCAGGCCTGCACGCAGGCGCCGCAGGAGACGCATTCGGAGGCGAGAAAACCGTCGTCCTGGCTCGCGACGATGCGTGAGCCGAAGCCGCGCCCCTCAACCGTGAGGGCGTAGGTGCCCTGGACCTCGGCGCAAGCACGCACGCAGCGCGAGCAGACGATGCAGCGCGAGGGATCGAAGGTGAAATAGGGGTTGCTCTCGTCCTTGGGCTTCGCGAGATGTGTGGTGACGTCCTCTGGGTAGCGGATTTCGCGCAGACCCACCGCGGCGGCCATCTGGAAGAGCTCGTTCTGGGCGAGTTTGGGATCCGAGATCCAATCGCGCGGATGATCGGAGGCGTAGAGCTCCATCACGCCGCGGCGGAGCCGCTTGAGCCGTTCCGTTTCGGTGTGCACCACCATGCCTTCCGCGACCGGCGTGGTGCAGGAAGCGGGGGTGCCGTTGCGGCCTTCGATCTCGACGAGGCAGAGGCGGCAGGAGCCGAAGGCGGCGAGAGAATCGGTGGCGCAGAGGCGGGGGATGGCGGTGCCGCGCATCATCGCCGCGCGCATGATGGAGATGCCTTCGGGCACGGTGATTTTCTCGCCGTCGATGGTGAGGCTCACCGCCGATGTGCCTGCGGAAGCGGGCGTGCCGTAATCGGTCTCGGGAACGAGCGGCATCTGTTTCCCCTTTACCCTAGGCTGCCACGCTCTTTTGCGGAGCGCGGGAGAAATCTTCACCGAAGTGATCGAGCGCACTCTCGACCGGATAGGGCGTAAAGCCGCCGAGGGCGCAGAGCGAGCCGTAACGCATGGTTTCGCAGAGCTCGCGCAGAAGCGCCAGGTTTTTCGCGGGCTCGACGCCGGCGAGGATGCGGTCGATCACCGCCATGCCCCGCTCCGAGCCGATGCGGCAGGGCGTGCATTTGCCGCAGGATTCATGGGCGCAGAATTCCATCGCGAAGCGCGCCTGCCGGGCCATGTCCACCCTGTCGTCGAAGACGACGATGCCGCCATGGCCGATGAGGCCGGCGCGCTCGGCGAAGGATTCGTACTCGAAGGGCGTGTCGAAGAGGGCGGGCGGGAAATAGGCGCCGAGAGGACCGCCGACCTGCACCGCGCGGACCGGCCGTCCGCTCGCGGTGCCGCCGCCGATCTCCTCGACGAGGGCGCCGAGGGTGACGCCGAACGGGACCTCGACCAAGCCTCCGTGGCGGACATTGCCGGTGAGCTGGATGGGGATGGTGCCGCGCGAGCGGCCGAAGCCGAGGGCGGCATAGGCCTCGCCGCCGTCGGCGAGGATGGGCGGGATGGAGGCGAGGGTGATGAGGTTGTTGATGACGGTGGGGCAGCCGAAGAGGCCCTTGTGGGCGGGAAGCGGCGGCTTTGCCCGGACCTCGCCGCGCTTGCCTTCGAGGCTTTCGAGGAGCGAGGTTTCCTCGCCGCAGACATAGGCGCCGGCCCCGACGCGGATTTCGATGTCGAAGCTGCCGGTGGAGAGGAGCTTTTCGGCGCGGGCGATGGCGAGCGCGCGCTGGAGGATCGCGATCGCCTGGGGGTATTCGGAGCGGATATAGACGTAGCCCTGGCGCGCGCCGACGGCGAGGGCGGCGATGGCCATGCCCTCGATCAGGGCGAAGGGATCGCCCTCCATGATCATCCGGTCCGAGTAGGTTCCGGAATCGCCTTCGTCGGCATTGCAGACGATGAATTTGCGTTCGCCGGGCGCGGCGGCGGCGGTGCGCCACTTGATGCCGGTGGGGAAGCCGGCGCCGCCGCGGCCGCGCAGCCCCGAGCGGGCGACCTCCTCGACGGTGGCGGCGGGGCCGAGGGAGCGGGCACGCGAGAGGCCCTTGAGGCCGCCATGGGCGCGGTAATCGGCGAGCGAAAGCGGATCGGTCATGCCGCAGCGGGCGAAGGTGATGCGGCGCTGGCAGGCGAGGAAGGGAATTTCTTCGACGAAGCCGACCGAGCGGGCGTGGGGACGGCCTTCGAGGAAGCCGGCGGCGAAGAGGCCCGGGATCTCGTCCGGGGCGAGGGGCCCGTAACCGAGGCGGCCGGCAGGCGTTTCCACCTCGACCAGCGGCTCCAGCCAATAGAGGCCGCGCGAGCCGGTCCGGACGATATCGAGCGCGAGGCCGCGGGCGGCAGCCTCGGCGGCAACAGCGCGGGCCACTTCCTCGGCGCCGACGGCGCGGGCGCCGGCATCGGCCGGGATGAAGACGCGGGTCACGGCGCGGCGCCTTCGATCAGCCGGTCGAGGCGGGCGGCGTCGAGGCGGCCCACCGGCTCGTCATCGAAGAGGGCGCTCGGCGAGCAGGAGCAGAGGCCGAGGCAATAGACGGGTTCGATCGTGAGCGCACCGTCCGCCGTGGTCTCGCCCCAGGCGAGGCCATGGCGGGCGAGCGCTGCCTCCGCGAGCGCGGCGGCGCCCATCGACTGGCAGGCCTCCGCGCGGCAGAGCTTCAGCACGTGCCGGCCGGACGGGGCCTGGCGGAGATCGTGGTAGAAGCTGAGCACGCCGTGAAGCTCGGCGCGGGTGATGTTGAGCGCCTCGGCGATCACGGGCACGGCCTCCCGCGGGACGAAGCCGAATTCCTCCTGGACGGCGCGGAGAACAACCAGCGCCGGGCCTTCGGTTTCCCGATGCGCGCGCGCGATCGCCGCGATGCGATCGGTTCTTTCCTCCGGTTCCTTGTCCATTCGAGGCTCCATCCTGCCCTCAATCTATGGGCGACGGAGGCGGGAATACAAGTTTTGCCCCGGCGGGCGCCTGCGCCCATAAGCGCGCGACTTTGCCGCGCCATGGACACGCAGATTGACGCGACGCGAGGCGCCTGTTCATGATGGCAATGAAAACAAGTGCGGTTGCGAATTCTTTTGCACTGCACAAGAAGAATGGGGGGAATGCGTTATGGCCTCGATCCTCGACCGCGGGCGAATCGTCGCCGGACCGCGATTCAATCGGTGGTTCGTGCCGCCCGCCGCGCTCTGCATCCATCTTTGCATCGGCATGGCCTACGGTTTCTCGGTCTATTGGCTGCCGATGACGCGGCTCGTGCCGCACGCCGACGCGACCGCGTGCAAGGCGCAGGGATTTCTCGATGCGCTCGTCACCACGACATGCAACTGGACGGTCCCGATCGAGACCCACATCTTCGAGACCTTCATTGCTGTGCTCGGCATCTCGGCGGCGATCTGGGGCGCGTGGCTCGAGCATGCCGGGCCGCGCAAGGCGGGCTTCATCGCCGCACTCTGCTGGGGCGGCGGGCTCGTCCTTGGCGGGATCGGCGTCTCCGTCCACCAGCTCTGGCTCGTCTATCTCGGCTGCGGCCTGATCGGCGGCGTCGGCCAGGGGCTCGGCTACATCACCCCGGTCTCGACCCTCATCAAGTGGTTCCCCGATCGGCGCGGGCTTGCGACCGGCTTCGCCATCATGGGCTATGGCGGTGGGGCGATGATCGGCGCGCCGCTCGCGGTGTGGCTGATGGCGCGGTTCACCGCGAACGGAATCCCGGGAGTCGCTGCCTCGCTCAGCATTCTCGGCATCATCTACATCATCGTGATGTCGATCGGCGCGTTCGGCTTCCGCGTGCCGCCGCCGAACTGGCACCCCGAGGGCTGGACGCCGGACGAGGCAGCCGAGGACGCGATGATCACGCTCAGGCACGTGCATCTCGACCGCGTCATCAGGACCCCGCAATTCTGGCTGATCTGGGGCGTGCTCTGCCTCAACGTCACCGCCGGCATCGGCGTGATCTCGATGGCGAGCCCGATGCTGCAGGATGTCTTCGGCGCCAAGCTGATCGGCGGCGCGGTCGCGAGCCTCACGCCCGCGCAGGTGCACGCGGCGATCGTCGCCGCGGCGGCGGGGCTGGTCGGGCTGATCAGCCTCTTCAACAGCCTGGGCCGGATTTTCTGGGCCTCGCTCTCGGACAAGATCGGGCGCAAGTCCACCTACTACACGTTCTTCGTCCTCGGCATCGTGCTCTACGTGCTGCTGCCGACCTGGGGCCATCTCGGCATTCCCGCGCTCTTCGTGCTCAGCATCTGCATCATCCTTTCGATGTACGGCGGCGGCTTCTCGACCGTGCCCGCCTATCTCGCGGATATCTTTGGCACCGAGATGGTGGGCGCGATCCATGGCCGGCTGATCACCGCCTGGTCGGTGGCGGGGATCGTCGGGCCGGCGCTGATCGCAAGCGTGCGTCAGTTCCAGCTCGACCACGGCGTGCCGCACAACCTTGTCTACGACCGCACGCTTTACATCATGGCGGTGCTGCTTTTCGGCGGCCTGATCTGCAACTTCTTTGTCCGCCCGGTGGCCGATCACCACTACATGGACGAGGACGAGCTGGCGCGCGAGCGTGCGCTCAGGCACGAGCAGTTCGCCATGGAGCGCGGCGGCGTGCTGGCGGCGGCGCGCGGGGCCTTCGGCCTCGGCGGCACGCTCGCCTGGGTCGGTGTGGGCGTGCCGTTCCTGATCGGCGTCTGGATCGCGCTGGCCAAGGGCGCCGCCCTCTTCTGACGCACCGCGTTCCAGAGGCGGGCGTGGGTTGAACCGCGCCCGCCGCTCGCGCATCCTCCGCCCTCCATCCGACCCCGGCACGGAGAGAGAATGAGCGCGAGCGCGGATCCTTACACGGTGCTGGGCGTTGCGCGGGACGCGAGCCAGGACGCGATCCGCAAGGCCTACCGGGCGCTCGCCAAGAAGCATCACCCGGACCTCAACCCCGGCAACAAGGACGCCGAGGAGCGCTTCAAGCAGATCTCCGCCGCCTACGACATCCTGGGCGATGCCGAGAAGCGCGCGCGCTTCGACCGCGGCGAGATCGACGCCTCCGGCGCCGAAACCCCGCGCCAGAACTACTATCGCGACTTCGCCGAGGCCGGGCCGGGCGGCGGCGCGCAGCGCTACGAATCGCGCGAGGGATTCGCCGATTTCGCCGAGAACGACGACATCTTCGCCGAGCTTTTCGGCCGCCGCGCAGGTGGCGGCGGGGCGCATATCCGGATGCGCGGGGCGGACCTTCCCTTCCACCTCCATGTCGATTTTCTCGACGCGGTGAACGGCGCGACGCGCCGGCTCTCGCTGCCCGACGGATCGACCCTCGATGTCGCCATCCCCGCCGGCATCCGCGACGGGCAGATGCTGCGCCTCAAAGGCAAGGGCCGGCCCGGCATCGGCGGCGGACCGGCAGGCGACGCGCTGATCGAGATCGAGGTCGTGCCCCACCCGGTCTTCCGCCGCGACGGCGACGATATCCGCATCGACCTGCCCGTCTCCCTCACCGAGGCGGTGCTCGGCGGGCGCGTCGATGTGCCGACGCCGACCGGCACGGTGACGATGACGATTCCGAAGAACTCGAACAGCGGCACCATCTTGCGCATCCGCGGCAAGGGCGTTGCACGACGCGACGGAACGCGCGGGGACGAATATGTGACCCTGAGCATCCAGCTTCCGAAAACGCCGGACCCTGAACTCGAAAAATTCGCGGCCGACTGGGACGGGGGCAAGCGCTACAACCCGCGCGAGGGAGGATAAGCCTGAATGCTGGAATATCAGGAATTCTGCCTCCGCGCCGAGCTCGAAGGGAGCGTGGTCGAGGCCTGGGTCGCCGCCGGATGGCTGATCCCGGAAACGACCGAAGGACCGCGCCGATTCTCCGAAGCCGACCTTGCCCGCGCGCGACTGATCCGCGACCTTCACGAGGACCTCGGCGTCAACGACGAAGGCATCGCCATCATCCTCGACCTCCTCGACCAGGTGCACGGATTGCGCCGCAGCCTGCGCGAACTCTCCGAAGCGCTCTCCGCGCTGCCCGAGACGACAAGGGTCCGGATCCAGGAAGAGCTGCGCGCACGGCGGCGCCCGGCGCAGGTTTGAGAAGGGGGCTCAGGGTTTTGTGGCAGGGGCGGAGCCCCTGGATTTAAATCAAGTAGGCAAAAAACCGACGATTTGTTTTGTTTTGGAAACGATTGGCCGGCAGATCGAGGCCGCACGCGCAGCGCCTTCGTGCAGCACCTGGTCGATGTGATCGGGTTCGGAGAGAAGATCGCGGGTTTTTTGTGCGATCGGGCCGAGCGATTCGACGAGGAGAGCGGCGAGCTCTTCCTTGAACGAGGAGAAACCTTTGCCGCCGTGCAGGCGGAGCACGTCTTCTTCGTCAGTATCGGCGAGGGCGGCGTAGATGCCGACGAGGTTGCGCGCTTCGGCGCGGCCGGCGAGGCCGGCGGGCTCGGTGGGCAGGGGCTCGGGGTCGGTGCGGGCGCGGCGGATTTTCTGCGCGATCGTGTCCGCGGAATCGTTGAGGTTGATGCGGCTTTGGTCCGAGGGATCGGACTTCGACATTTTTTTCGTTCCGTCGCGCAGGCTCATCACACGCGCGGCGGGGCCGAGAATGAGCGCCTCGATCACGGGGAAGAACTCGACGCCGTAATCGTGGTTGAATTTCTGCGCGATGTCGTTCGCGAGCTCGAGATGCTGGCGCTGGTCGTCGCCCACGGGCACGCGGGTTGCATGATAGGCGAGGATGTCGGCGGCCATCAGGTTCGGATAGACGTAGAGGCCGGCGGAAGCATTTTCTCGATCCTTGCCGGCCTTGTCCTTGAACTGCGTCATGCGGTTGAGCCAGCCGAGGCGGGCGACGCAGTTGAAGATCCAGGCGAGCTCCGCGTGCTCGGGCACGGCGGACTGGTGGAAGAGGATGCTGCGGGCGGGATCTATTCCGCAGGCGATGATCGAGGCGGCGAGCTCGCGCGTTTGCTGCACGAGCAATTTGGGCTCCTGCCAGACGGTGATCGCGTGCAGATCGACGACGCAATAGATGCAGTCATGGTCCGCCTGGAGGGCGACCCAGTTGCGGATTGCGCCGAGATAATTGCCGAGCGTCGGGATGCCGGAGGGCTGGATGCCGGAAAAGATTCGCTGCATGCGTGGGTGAACCGCCTCGTCCCTGCTCGCCGGTTTTGTGTGCGGGCAAGGTCCCCATTGGGTCAAGCCCCGCTCATGCGAAGGGGCGCGCGGACGCGGGCCCAGCCGGGATCGCCGGTTTCGACGGCGAGGGAGGATTTGAGGAGGGGGATGAAGTCGGCTTCGAGCCGCGAGATGGCCTCGCGCATGGCGGCGAGCGGCGGGTTGGGGCCGGCGAGGGCGCGGACGAGGCCGGGGACGATGTTCGCCATGCCGCAGATCGTGCCGGCGCCGCCTTCCGCGAGCGCCTGCGGGATGTCGAGCTCGTTGCCGACGAAGACGGGGATGTCGGGGGCGGCGGCGCGGAAGGCGCGGAACTGGGGGAAGTCGGCGCTGCTGTCTTTCACTCCGGCGAGGAGGGGGCCGAAGCGGGCGCGGAGCCAGGCGACAGTTTCGGGGGCGACGGGAACGCCCGAGACCTGGGGAATGTGGTAGAGCGTGAGGCGAAGCCTGTCGTTGGCGATGCCTTCGATGAGACGGGCGAAGGCCTCCGCGATGCCGGGCGGGGCAATGTCGCGGAAAAAATAGGGCGGCAGGGCGAGGAGCTGATCGAGCCCGAGCGAGAGCGCGGCGCGGGCGAGGGCGACGGCATCCGGGATGGCGGGGAAGCCGATGCCGAGGGCGAGGCGTGAAGCCGGGATTCCCTGGGCGAGCAGGGCCTCGACCGTGGCGAGGCGCTCGCTGGCCGAGAAGGATGGGCCTTCGCCGGTGGTGCCGAAGAGGACGATGCCGTCGCAGCCCTGGGCGAGGAGATTTGTGACGTGCGCGCCGAGGCGGGCGGCGTCTGGATTGCCGGATTCGTCGAGGGGGGTGAGGGCGGCGGCAAAGATCTGTACCATCTGGCCCGTGGTCGTGTTTGGGGCAGAGCCAATAGGCTGAAAAGACATGATGTTTTCCGTGAGGTCGAAGGCAGGCCATGGCCCAGAACGGCCACAGAATGTTGAGTTCGACTGACATGTTAGTGTGATAGGCGAAGTGCGCAAGCGGCCTGGCACCTTCAAAGTTTTTCTTATGAGGATTCGAAGAGTTTCTTATGAAGGCATCAAAAAAGAACCCTAAAAACGGGTGGATTGCAAAGGCTTGCCTTTGCCGGGGTGCGGGGGCGGAGCCCCTGCCAGAGGCGGAGCCCCTGCTTTTCAACAGCTTGCCTCTCAGCGTGCCGGGCGGGGGCGGAGCCGGGCGAGGAGCTGGTTGAGGTCGAAGGCGGCGAGCGCCTGGCCGGCGAGGCCGTAGGCGATCATGCCGGCGGCGACGATGGCGGCGAGGCGGGCCCAGCGGAGCACGCCCGAGGCGGGCGGGATGAAGTGGACGGCGAGCGCGAGGGCGGCGCCCATGACGAGCGCGGCGAGAAGCATGCGGGGCGCGCGGCGGCGGAGCGTGCGGTCGATGCGGAGGTGGCGGCGGCGCATCAGGAGCCAGGCGAGCGTGGCCGCGTTGAAGGTTGCGGAGGCGCTGGCGGCGAAGGCGATGCCGGTGGCGCCGAGCGGGACCATCAGGGCGAGGATGACGACGAGGTTGACGGCGAGCGAGGCGACGCCGACCGCGACCGGCGTCGCGGTGTCGCCGCGGGCGAAGAAGCTCGGGGCCAGCACCTTCGCGAGCACCGTGCCCGGCACGCCGACCGCGTAGGCGATGAGGGCGGCGGCGGTCGCGACGACATCGGTGCGGGTGAAGGCGCCGCGTTCGAAGAGGACGCGGATGATCGGTACCGAGGCGACGGCGAGCCCGACCGCGGCGGGAAGGGTGAGGACGAGGGCGAACTCGATCGCGCGGTTGAGGGTGCGGTGGGCCGAGAGGGGCGCGTGGGCGCGGACCTGGCGGGAGAGAACGGGCAGGAGCGCGGTGCCGACGGTGACGCCGATGACCCCGAGCGGGAGCTGGTAGACGCGGTTGGCGTAGTAGAGGACCGAGACCGAGCCGGGGCGGAGCAGGCTCGCGATGATGGTGTCCACGGCGACGTTGATCTGCACGACGCCGACGCCGATCACGCCCGGGCCCATGCGCCGCATGACGAGGCGCACGGCTTGGGTGAGGCGCGGCCAATGGAGGCGGAGCGCCATGCCGGCGCGGGCCATGGCGATGGAGAGGAAAAAGATCTGGGCCATGCCGGAGATGGTGACGCCGTAGGCGAGGGCGTGTCCGGCGGAAGGGGCGAGGCGGGTGAAGGTGGAGATGAGGGCGGCGATGGTGCAGAGGTTGAAGAGGATGGGGGTGGCGGCGGCGGCGGCGAAGCGGTGGAGCCCGTTGAGCACGCCCGCGAAGGCGGCGGCGAGGCAGACCAGCATCAGGTAGGGAAAGGTGATGCGGGTGAGCGCGACCGCGAGGGCGAATTTCGCGGGGATCGCGGCGAAGCCGGGGGCGAGGACGACCATCAGCTCGGGCATGAAGACGATGCCGAGGATGGTGAGGCCGGTGAGCCAGAGCACCATCATGCTCACCACCTCTTCGGCGAAGCGGCGGGCGGCCTCGTGGCCTTCCTGGGTGAGCACGCCCGCGAAGGCCGGGATGAAGGAGGCGTTGAAGGCCCCTTCGCCGAAAAGCTGGCGGAAGAGGTCAGGGAGCTTGAGGGCGACGAAGAAGGCATCCGCGACCATGCCGGCGCCGAGCCGGTCCGCGATCAGCACGTCGCGCACGAAGCCGAGGACGCGGCTGGCCAGCGTCCAGAATCCGACCGTGAGGATGCTGCGGAACACGCTTCCTATTCGTCCTTTTGGGGCCGGGCGAGGAGGGCGGCGGTGGCTTCGAGGAGCGTGATCCTGCCCGCGAGGAGGCGGGCGACGGAGTCCGCGATCGGGACCTCGCAGCCGGCGCGGGCGGCGCGGGAAACCAGCGCCGGCGCCGTTGCCACGCCTTCGGCGACACCTTCGACGGCGGGTGCTTCGCCCCGGCCGAGGGCCAAGCCGGTGCGGAAATTGCGGCTGGCGCGGCCGGTGCAGGTGAGGAGGAGATCGCCGAGGCCGGAGAGGCCGAAGCTCGTCTCGCGCTTTCCGCCGAGGGCGACGACGAGGCGGGAGAGCTCGGCAAGGCCGCGGGTGATGAGGGCGGCGCGGGCATTCTCGCCGAGGCCGGCGCCGGTGACCGCGCCGGCCGCGATCGCGATCACGTTCTTGGCCGCGCCGCCGACCTGGGCGCCGAACGGGTCCTCGTTGCCGTAGAGCCGGAAGCCGGGGCCGGCGAGGGCGCGGAGGAGGGTTTTTCGAAGTCCCGGATCGGCGGCCGCCAGCACCGAGGCGGCCGGCAGGCCGGCGGCGATCTCGGCGGCGAAGTTGGGGCCGGTCAGCACGGCGGCGGGAACCGTGGGATGGAGAGCGGCGAGGATTTCGAGCGGCATCAGACCGGTTCCGCTCTCCATGCCT
>JASHRV010000381.1 GCA_030037175.1 Acetobacteraceae bacterium | reverse complement strand
TCGCCACCGATCGTCCTCAGGAAGAATGTGCCCGGCCCGGTTTCGACGCCGCGTGCCTTGAACAGGGCTTTGCCTCGCGGCAGCAACTTGCGATTGATCCTGATGGCCAACGCTCGCAGCGTGATGGTTCTATGTGGCCGCTTTTCGGCCTTCTTCATCAACTTTGGTTTAAGCATGACGGTTCTCCCCTCGGCCGGCCGTCGTACCGACGCAAGCATGGCGTCATGATTATGTAACTGTGTAGTAGCGGACGACTAGTGGGTAGGACTCTTCCGGTTCGCCCTGACGGCCGTGACCCGGGGTCAGGCCATCATGCCGCTGTTGGCTCTCGCGGATGCAAACAAAAAGGGCCCGCCCCTCGCGGAGCGGGCCATTGTCTCGATCAGTTACGTATCCCAGAGACCTTTCAGATTGGCTGCCGCGAGCTTCCCCTGCCAGCCGCGCTCGACTTCCAAGCTGACCTTCTGCGCCTCGGACAGGCTACCGAGTCCAGCCTGCTCGACCGTTGAAATATGAACGAAGACATCTTTCGAGCCGTCGTCCGGTTGTATGAACCCATAGCCTTTGTTCGGGTTGAACCATTTAACCGTGCCTTGAGGCCTCTCTCTCCGTGCAACCGGCGGCACGCCCCATGCGAGCCGGAACGCTTTTCGGAATAGGGAGGCACGGCAAGCGACGGCGTCGCGAGAACAGGTACGAACGACCCAGCCCGAAAAGTGGCGGACAGTGACGATGGTGCAGCCGGCGCCGAATAGCAAACGTGATGTCTGGAATGGCCCGCCACTCGCGAGATGGATCACCCTGAAAATGGACTCTTCAAGGGGGACAATGCGCCTGATGACTTCAATAATGGGGATGCGATTAAAAAAGTGTGATCGTCGCTCTCAGATATGGAAGTCGGAAGAAAAACAGCGTTACTCTTTGGCTTGACCGGGTCGCTTCCCAAATCCGGTGCGTCGCCCCTGCCGGGAGCCCTCAGCCTCCTGGGAGGGGCTCACCGGAGGAAGTCGTGCGACCCCGATACCCGCATATTGTGGTCTCCCTCGCCGATCTCGACGGCGATTCCGATGCGCTGATCGCGCGCACCATGACCGCACTACGGCGTGCGCATGTGCCCCATCGCGAGATTATGGAGTTCATGACCGAAGCCATCGGCGGGAATTTCGAGCGCGCTCTTATCGCCGTCATGGCATGGGTCCAGATCGAAGCGCGCTGAGCGACAAGCTTGGGACTCGGCCATGAACTCCGGTGTCCGGCTGGGCCCCTGTGCGCCGGCATGTCCCCATCGTAACTCCGTTCCCGACTTCGTTACTGACCATCGTCGACGAACACGTGCATTCATTTGGTCAGCCGGGTCCATCCTGAACCCGGCGCTGGCCGGGCCCGCCACAGAGCCGGTCTGGTGGCCGCAACTACCCTCGCCGCGCTCCCCCCTGAACTCGCGGCGAGGGGCCCTCTATCCCTGGCGGCCTACCGGCCCCTCGTCCGACGCTGCGCCTCGATATAGGCTTCAGACGGCGGCGGGGTTTCTCCCAGCTCCGTTCCTAACGATGCTGCCCGCCGCCACTTCGTTGCAAGCTGCCGCCAGATCCGAGAAAGAAAAGACCCGCTGCCGACGGGGCAACGGGCCTCAGTCCGGATTTGTGTTGCGCGCTTAACTGATCAGCCGGGCGCGAGTCGGGTCAAGCTTTCGGCCCCGGTTTCCTCGTCATCTCGACCGAAGGCAGTCAGTCAAGCAGTCCCAGCTCTCGCGTATGCGTGGGTTGATGACCTTGTTCGCTTCTGATCTTTCAATCTAACTGAGAGTTCGTCACCCAAAGGAGCCGCACATTAAGAGGATTAGGTCCGCTTGAACCGCGATTCCTCACGATTTTGAGCGCATCATTTTATGAACGCGCCGAGCAACGAGTCCACCCTGCTGCACTCGAGTTGCGTCCATTATTCAGGGGAAGATCAGGCTTTCCGGGGCAAATCATCCAGCCAGTCAACAGCACTTGGCCCGGCGCGTCCTTTCTCCCGATGGCCCTGATGCTGGAGACGTAGGTCACCCTGCGGGGCCAAACTGTTCTGGCGATCGACCTGGCTTTGTTCGCTGCAGATGGGCACGCGGCCGGCGCCATCGCCCGGCTCGATCGGGCACTCGACAACCACCCGCTGCTGCTGGCCCTTCGTCACCGAACGCGGCTGAAGGCGGCACGCCGCCAGGCTACGGTCGACGGACACGCCATCGATCCTTGGTATCTCGCGGCTGTGCTCGAGGGCATGGACCACGCGCTGCGGATCGTCGACCGCCGCGAAGTGTTCAAGCGACTGCCCGACGACTGGGCGCAGTCGCCCGTGACTCCGATGTGCGCGCCGCCACGCGAGAGCATGTGGAGAGCCTCTGGGCGAAATTCGTCGTCCCCGACGCCGGCGTCGTGGTGGTGGAGGCGGGCAACTCTGCCGGCGATCAGACCGTCGACCAGCAGCACCAAAATCAGTCCGGACCGATGCAAAGAGCAGCATGCACCAGGGAACGGTTCGGGCTATCCTTCGAACGACGTCCAGATACGCAATAGATGCTCGGAGATTTCTCTCTGCAGAAGGGATAGATCGCGAGTGGCCATCGCATCGGTCAAGGCAAAATGGGTTCGTGCACCAGCGACCCGGTCGAGGAAGATAGGCGGCGAGGCCACAGCGATAAACTTCGTCGTTTGCGCTTCGATGATGCTCCAGAATTGCAGCAGCGTTTGGGAGCCGGAATGCTCGAACATGCGTCGATGGAAGCGCATGTCGCAGGCGACATAGGTCATGAAATCCGGATCATCGGCGAGTCCGATCATAGCCTCGACCATGGCACGAAACTCGTCAATATCCGCATCGGTGAGCCGCGGTAGCGCCAGCGAGGCAGCGTGCTGCTCGAGCACTATGCGGACAGCATAGACGTCGCGCGCGAGCTCGGTGGAAATTGCGCTGACGTAAGATCCGCGATGCGGCAGTGTCAGCACCAGTCCCTGAGCCCGCAGTCGGGCGAGCGCCTCGCGCACCGGCGCCAAGCTCGTTCCCATCCTTTGTGCGATTTCCTGTTCCGTCAGGCGATGACCCGGCTTCAGCTCGCCACGAAGGATCTCGTCGCGGAGCTGCTGGTAAAGCGATTCGGCGAAGGTCTTCAGGCTCGCTGGTCGGGGCACGGTCTCGGCTGGAAAATGGGACGTACACGGCAGCTTGACGATCGAGGATCGAAAATCTAGCATCGATTATATTGGCGGCCAATCGTTAATGCACAAGGCCGCTGGGGAGGGAACAACTGAAGGTCGGAGACCGGTCAGGTCCGATCGTAGAGACTCGTGGCGTCTCCCGGTCCTTTGGCGGCGTCCAGGCGCTGACGAGCGTCTCTCTGGCCTTTCGGGCCGGTGAGGTGCATGCGCTGCTCGGCGAGAACGGGGCGGGCAAGTCCACCCTGGTAAAACTACTCACTGGCGTATACCGGCCCGATGAGGGGACTATCGCCGTCGACGGCACCCCCGTCACCTTAGAGAGCCCGCTCGATGCGCGTCGGCTGGGCATCGCCGCCATTTATCAGGAGCCGGTCGCCTTCCCCGATCTCGACGTCGCGGAGAATATATTCATGGGGCGCCACCCGGTGTGTCGGGACGGCATCCGTATTGACTGGCACCCGGTCTACACAGAAGCGGACTCGCTGCTCCGCTCGGTTGGCGCGCGATTCAGGGCCCGGGTACGGGTCGCTACGCTGAGTACGGCTGCCCGCCAGCTGGTCGAGATCGCCAAGGCGCTTTCGTTGCAAGCGCGTGTCGTGTTGATGGATGAGCCGACCTCGTCTCTGTCACCAAGAGAAGTCGCGGAGCTCCTCGAGGTTGTGCACAAACTGCGGGCAAGCGGTACCGCAATTATTTTCATCTCCCACCGACTCGAAGAGGTCGAGGAGATTGCCGATACAGTCAGCATCCTACGCGATGGGCGGCTGATTTCGACACGCCGTGCCGCCGACACGTCGCGCGACGAGCTGATCCGCATGATGGTGGGTCGGCAGCTCACAACGTTGTTTCCGAAGCAGCCGGCCAAGATCGGCGCGGTCATGTTACGGGTCAGCGGCCTGACGCAGAGCGGTGTATTCCGCGATGTCGCTCTGGAAGTGCGTAGCGGCGAGATCGTGGGCCTCGCCGGCCTGATCGGTGCCAAGCGCACCAATGTTGCCGAGGCTATATTCGGCATCCGCCCGGCGGATAGCGGTACCATCGAAGTTGCCGGACGGCCCGTTGAAATTCGCAATCCGAGGCAGGCGCTTGCCCACGGCATCGCCTATGTTCCCGAGGATCGCCGCCACCAAGGCCTTGTCCTCAAGCTTGGGGTCGCCGTGAATATTACCCTTGCAATCCTCCGCGCCGTTTCGCGGCTTGGGATGCTCAATCGTCGTGCCGAGCTCGAGCTGGCCGAGAGAGAACGTGCGCGGCTGCGCATTCAACTCACCGACGTTCGCCAAAGTGTGGGCGATCTATCGGGAGGAAATCAGCAGAAGGTGGTATTGGCGAAATGGCTGTCGACCGAGCCGCGCATTCTTCTGCTTGATGAACCGACACGCGGCATTGATGTCGGTACGAAGGCTGAGGTGCACCGCCTGATTAGCGCGCTCGCTGCTGAGGGACTGGCGATCCTCCTGATCTCCTCGGAGTTGCCTGAAGTGCTAGGCATGAGCGATCGGATCGTTGTCATGCGAGAAGGTGTCGTCACGGCGACTTACGGGCGAAACGAGGCAACACCCGAAACAATCATGGAATCAGCGACCCAGACGCTGAGAGCGAGCGACACCAGTCAGACCGTGCGGCATGTTCACTAACCACTCCTTGGCTGTGTTTCGTCCTACCCATATCGGACGTGCCCTGCATGGTCTTGCGAGAACGCGCGAAGTTGCCCTTGCTCTTGTTACCCTTCTTGCTGTCACGCTTGTTAGCCTGCGGAATCCGTCTTTCCTCACCGCCGGGAATCTCGGCGACATCGCAGCCAACATGGCAATCCTGCTCATCGTTTCGATCGGTCAGATGATGGTCGTGGTGACGCGCAGCATCGATCTGTCCGTGGGTTCGGTGATTGGGCTCGTTGCGATGCTGGTCGGCGTTCTCCAGCGTGATTATCCGATGGCCCCGACCAGCCTTGCCCTGCTTCTCGGAATTGGTCTCGGGGCCGGCCTTGGCGCGATCAACGGGGCCCTCGTCACGCTCTGCAGGGTGCCCCCGATCATTGCTACGCTTGGAACGCTGGAAGCCTACCGTGGTCTCGTTCCACTGTTGAGCTT
>JASHRV010000005.1 GCA_030037175.1 Acetobacteraceae bacterium | reverse complement strand
GCTGATTCTTCGCAAAGTTTCGCGGGCGAAGTTCTGCGGGTTGAATTCCGCGATCGCGCGTCTTTTTGCCGCCGGGCGCATGGACGCCGGATCAGGTCGTGGACATGCGGATCTCCGGCATGGCCCGGGACGATGTCTATATCCTCTCTCCCGACAGCGAGGTAACGCGCGGGGGATCGACAGCCGGCGTATCTTGTGGGCGGCGCAGGACATCATCGAAAATCGCCCCGCGCTCTCGCGCTCGCATGCCGATTGCAGGGCCGCATTCGAGTGGTTTCATCACCACGGCCTGATCACTAAGGCTTCCGGCGGATGAGCTGAGCGGTCTACAAAAGACCAAGGGAAAGCCGTCCGGTCGATCGCCAAGGCGAAGACCAGAGCAGGATGGTTTGAGCTCATCCTGCTCCAGCCTTTGTCTTGCAGCATCGTCACGCGATCGGACGGGTCCATCCGGTCGCGGTCTCCTCTATTCCGTCATCGGTTCCGTCATCGGGACAGGGTAGGCCGTGAACGGCGGCGGCGTCTCGGTCTTCGCCTTCGGATCGAAGAGATACTTGAGCGGATCATCCAGCACATAGACGGTGTTGCCGATCTGCCAAAGCGAAACCGGGCCCTGGAATCCGGCTTTGACGGTATAGACCGCCGCGCTGTCGCCGCTCACCGTGATCAGGTCCAGGGTTCCCCGTGTCTCGCCCTCGACCATCAGCAGCGTGTTCGGCCCCAACGCGCGCAACCCGTCGGAGTGATAGAGAGGGTGAGAGGTCTGCAGCTTGGTGATCGTTCCGGCGCTGCCGTCAGGGTTCACCTGGATGCGATAAAGTCCATTTCCTTCGAAGATGTTGGCATAGACACTGCCGTCCGGGAGTATGGCGATGCCGTCGAGCTGTGGTCCCTTGACGTCCCAGCGCGGATCATGCGCCCAGATTTCGAACTCCGTCGCGCCGGGCTTGAGGCGCAGGATGTGGCCGGAAAGCGAGTCCGTGACATAGGCCGTGCCGTCATTGGCCACCGCGATGTCGTTGCAGAGCGGTGTCTGCCCCGGCAGTGGCGAGGGCGGCAGGGCAATGCTGCCCTTCGGAGCGCCGGTCGTGAGGTCGAACATCTTGAGCGCGGTCGGCGTATCGCCGGTGGGTATCTTGATGCCGGCCCAGGTCATATCGTCCGAGCACACATAAAGCGTATTCGTGCGGCTGTCCGCCAGCACGCCCAGCGCCGACGAGAGCCCATCAGTGCCCTGCTTGATCCACTCGCTCGCCTGCGCGGCGCCCGGAGCAGCCCGAAAGATGCGGCCGCCGTTCATGCCGCTGAAGAACAATGTGCCGTCGGCGGTCCCGGTCATGCTTTCGGGAAAATCGCTCGTGCCCGGCACGATCACGTCGCCCGCGCGGGCCGGCCCGGCGGCGCAGGAGAACCAAAGGACACAGGCGCCTAACGCCGCAATGCGGGCAAGCGCGCAGGGCGCCCGGTGACGATATGGCATTGTTTTCCTCCCTTTTTGGATCTCGAACGGGACGGTATCGTTATATCCCGTTGGATATAGAGAGGGGAAGCCTACCGTCCCCGGTTCGCAACGTCCAGGCCGCCTGATCCGCGCTTGCGATTGCCGATCGATCTCACCGGCCGCGCCGGCCGCTCAGCTTCCCGACCCCTTGTCGACAAGGACCGGCTCGGCTTGCCAATCGGCCGGGAAAAGGCGCTGCAGCGCCTCGATTTTCGGCATGTCGTTGATGGCGATGTACGGATTGTCGGGGTTATGGACAAGGAAATCCTGGTGGTACGTTTCGGCCGGATAGAAGGGACCCGCAGGGTCGACACGCGTGGCGATCGGACGGGCGAAGACGTGCGCCGCGTCAAGCTGCGCGATATAGGCGCGCGCGACCCGCTCCTGCTCGGATCCTTCCACGAACAGCTCCGAGCGATACTGGCTGCCCCAGTCTGGCCCCTGATGGCCGACCTCGGTCGGATCGAGCGCCACCGAGAAGAAGATCTGCAGCAGCTTGCCGTATGTGACCTGGCGCGGATCGAAGGTCACGCGCACCGATTCCGCATTGCCCGTGGTCCCGGTGCTCACCAGCTCGTAGCTCGGGTTGACGACATGCCCGCCGGCGTATCCGGAGAGCGCCTGGGTCACGCCCTTGACGTGCTCGAAGACCCCTTGGACGCCCCAGAAACAGCCGCCGGAGAAGATGGCGGTCTGCAGGCCGGGGCCGCTCGGCGCCACATCCAGCGCCGGCGGCGGCAAGGCGCCGTTCGGGTTCTCGGCGCGGGCGGATGGAAGGCTGAACATCGCCGCCGCGGCCGTCATGCCGATGGCAAGGCTCCTGCAGCGTAAGGAATTTCGTGTCATTGCTGGCCTCCGGGATGCGTTGAGCCGGCTTGGGCAACGCGTATTCTGTTATCGGTCGGCAGGCGCCTTCGGATGCAGGCATGGGAAAAATTTCTTCGCCCCCGATCCGCTGCCGCCCGGACGGAAGCGCAAATGGGCTTGGCAAACGGGGCCCGAGCCGGCATTATCGCTGTATTCATGGGGATACAGCGAGAGAAAGAGCTCCGTGTGACCCAGATCTCACCCATACGCGTCTCACTGCCTGAAACGATCCAGCGGGCGCCGCTTGCGCAAGCGTTCCTGCCGCCGCCCCCGCCGATCCTCAGAAAGCCCGAGATCGCCGCGGCGGAGCCCGGCAAGCGCAGCCGGATCTGGGAGTTCGATACCAGCCTCCATTGCTCGATCATCGGCACGTGCCTTTCCACGGGAGAGCTGCGCCAGATTCTGAAGAAGATCGGGCTCGCCACGCCCGAGAGCACCGATCATGCCCTGCACGCCACGGCGGTGAGCCTCGCGTCCCGTCATGATCAGGCCGCCAAGCTCCTGAACAAGGCCCTGGACCGGCGTCACCATGCGGTGATCAACCAGTTCGCCAAGGCGAAGAGCGAGGAGGAGGTGCGGGGGCTTTGGCGCGAGGCCGTCGGCAGCGGCGAGATCCCCGGCGCCTATTGGGCGGCGCTCACCCATCCCGCGACCACCCGCACCCTGATCCGGGAAGCCTTCGGCGAGGTGCATATGCTCTCGCATCTGGTCGGCGCCGCCAACCGTGCCGACATCAGGCGGCTCAGGGAGCTCGAGCGAAGCCAGATTGCCCTCGAGGAAAGGCTGGAGCGCCAGCAGGCCGCCTTCCACGCCGCCGTGACGGAACGGGATCGAAGCATCTGGGAGCTCCGGCAGGCCCTGGCTAAGCAGGTGCGATCGCCAGCGCCGCATGGCTGCGAGGAAAGCGGCGAGGGGCTCCTTGCTCTTCGTGGACTGATCGGCGATCTCGAGAAACGGCTCGAAACCGAAACCCGCCGCCGCCTTTCGGCCGAGGAGCGGCTCGCGCGCATGCGCGCTGCCTGCGATCGCGAGCGGCAGTCTCGGATCGACGCCGAAAGTCAGAGCCGGGGGCTCAGGGCCGAGCTGGAATCGATCGAGTCCCTTTTGCGCGTGCCGGCCGAGATCGCGCCCGAAGAGCCGGCGCCGCAGCTTCATCGCCTCGACGGCATCGCCCTGCTCTATGTCGGCGGCCGTTCCAATCAGATCGCTCATCTTCGCGCGCTCAGCGAGCGGCTCGGCGCGAACCTGCTGCACCATGACGGGGGGAAGGAGCAGCATCCGGACCTGCTCGGGGGCCTCGTCAGCCGTGCGGATCTCATTCTCTTTCCCGTCGATTGCGTCAGCCACGATGCCGCGGCGTCCGTCAAGCGCCTCTGCCGGCAGGCCGGCAAACCCTTCATTCCGCTTCGCTCCGCGAGTGTCGCGACATTCGCCGCCACTCTGGCGCAGGCGTCCGCCCGCGCTTCGCAGCCGCGCGGCATCGCGGTTCAAGCGTGAGGCGCGAAACTATTTTTTTCTGCACGTGTCGTGCAGCACGGCGAGATGCTTCCGTGCCGCGGCCGCGCTGTCCGCCTCGATCGCCCGGTAGCAGGCGATGACGGCCCGCCCAGCCTCGGTAAGGTTTGCCCCGCCTCCGCCCGCGCCGCCCGCGGCCGTTTCCACCACGGGCTTGCCCAGGCTCTGGTTGAGCTCCTCGACCAGCTTCCACGTGCGGCGATAGGAGATTCCGAGCGCACGGCCGGCCGCCGAAATCGACCCGGAGCGGGCAATCTCCTCCAGCACGGCGATCTTTCCGGGGCCGACGCGGCCGCCGGCGGCCAGATCGATGCGGATGCTGAGCGCATCGCCGGATTTCGTGCTTTTGCTCGCTCGTGCCCGCGATTGGCTCATGGGCCGAGCGAAACACGCTGGCTTACCCGGGGCAACCCCGCTTCGCGTCCCGACTCGCGCCCCGTTGGGGTCGCCGCCGTTCGGTGGCTATAAGCGATCCCGTGCAGATCGACGCCCATCAGCATTTCTGGCGGATCGACCGCGGCGATTATGGTTGGCTCACGCCGGAGGCCGGCCCGATCTTTCGCGACTTCTTGCCCGCCGATCTCGAGCCGATCCTGGCCCGCCACGGCATCGGCGCGACCGTTCTCGTGCAGGCGGCGCCGACCGTCGCGGAGACGGAATTTCTCCTCTCCCTCGCCGCGGCCACCCCCTTCGTCGCCGGCGTCGTGGGCTGGGTCGATCTCGCGGCGGACGGCGCTCCGGACGAGATCGCGCGCCTCGCCGCCAACCCGCTGCTCGTCGGTCTGAGGCCGATGGTCCAGGACATCGAGGACGACGAATGGCTGCTCTCCCCGCGCCTCGCGCCGGCGATCGAGGCCATGGTGCGCCAGGGCCTCGTCTTCGATGCGCTGGTGCTGCCGCGCCATCTGCCGCGGCTGCTCGTCTTTCTCGAGCGCTATCCCAGGCTCTCCGTGGTGCTCGATCACGGGGCCAAGCCGTTTCTCCGCGAACGCCGGCTCGATCCGTGGCGCGCGGATGTCGCGGCGATCGCGGCGCGGCCGGGCACGAGCTGCAAGCTTTCGGGCCTCGTGACCGAGGCGGCGCGCGACTGGACCATCGACGACCTGCGGCCGGCTTTCGCGCATCTGCTCGCCGTCTTCGGCCCCGCGCGGCTGCTCTGGGGCAGCGACTGGCCGGTTGTCGAGCGCGCCGGCGGCTACGATGCCTGGCACGCGGCGACGCAGGAGCTGCTGGCGCCGCTCACCGAGCCGGAGCGCCTTGCCGTGCTGGGCGGCAATGCCGCCCGGGCCTATCTCGGCCGCCGTGGCTAGAGCGCGATCGCCGGCCGTGGCCGAAGATCTGTACCATCTGGCCCGAAGGAGTGTTTTGGACAGGTTCGAAGGATTGAAAAGAAACGATATTTTCCGCGAGGCCGGGTTGGGCTCGAAGCCCGGATCGGCCACAGAAAAATCAGGTTAGGCTGACATGTTAAAGCAGAATGTGAGCCGGCAGGACCCGTTTCCGGCCGTCACGCTCTAAGCCTGCGCCGCCTCGGCATTGAAGACGAACTCGGGCGGCATGTCCGGGCCCCAGAGATAGAAAGAATCCTCGGCCGGATGATCGAGCGGTTCCCATTCGGTCCGCGCGGGGATGTGGTCGATGTTGAAGGAATACTCGGAAAAGCTGCCCCATGGATCGCGCACGTAATGGAAATAGTTGGAGCCCAGAACGTGCCGGCCGAGCCCCCAGCCCATCCTGTAGCCCTTGTCGGCCATCGCGATCGCGCCCACGCCGATGGAATCGAGCGTCGGCATGTCCCAGCTCAGATGGTGCAGGCCCGGCGCCTCGGAGCGGGCAAAGGCGAGGATGTGATGGTCGCTGCCGTGAATCGCGTGCATGAAGGCGATGGCGCCGCCCGAGCGGTCCGAGAGCCTGAGGCCGAGCGCGCGCGCATAGAAGCCGATCATCCGCTCCACGTCCGGCGTGAAGCGGAGGATGTGGCTCAGCCGGCGCGGGCGCGCGCGCCCGGCGAGGCGCCGATAGGGCGCGCAGCGGGCGGCTTCGTCGGCATCGAACGGGGCGGGTGCTGCCTTGCTGTCGGGCGAGGTTTTCGGCCCCACGCGTATCTCCACCAGAAGCCCGTCCGGGTCCGCGAGCCAAAGACCATTGCTGTCGAAGCCGGGCGGGGGCGAAAGAAGGCGAATTCCCTGTCCCTCGAGGTGGGTCTTGAAGCGTGGCAGATCCTCCTCGAAGCAATGGAAGGCGACATGGTGCATCGCCTTGCGCGGCCCGCCCACCACGCGGCCCCAGCGATAGCCGTCCGCCGTCGCGAGCGCGACCTGCCCGCCGGCGTCGCTGATGTCGAGGCCGAAGGCGCCGTAGAAATCGGCGGCTTTCTCGGGCGCCGGCACCGAGAGGACGAACTCGCCGATCGAGTGCACGCCGAGCCGGCCTTCCCCGGAGGTCGGCGCCTGAAATCCGCCAATCGCCGTCATTGGTTTCTCTCCCCGTCCGGAACGTGCCGCCCGGACGAGGCAAAATCTAGCAGCCGGCCGGGCCCGCGGCCAGCCGAGCGTAAGACGCGGGCGCGGCTTGCCGGGGCGCCTTTCTTCAGCCGGACAACAAAGGCACGCCCCAAACGCACGCCCCAAACGCACGTCCCTGGGGGCATGATGGGCAGGCTGGTCGTCCGGCGTCGTTTTGCTATGTTATCGAGAAGCCGATCGGGGCCACGTGATTCGGCCGATGAATGATCATTTGAGTCAGGGGAGGAGCGAAATGTTGCGTAATGCAGCTCTTGCCGTCAGCCTTGTGTTTGCTGCCGGTCCTGCTCTTGCGGGAAGCGTCCTCACTGTCAGCAGCAACAGCGGGCGAAACGTCAGCCACACTTACACCGGAGCGTCGGCACATGCCGGCGGCAGCCTTTCCGGAAGCGTGACGAATACCGGCGGCAATGGCTCTTCCGTGTCCAACATTTCCACCGGACAGACGGGTGTCGTTTCACAGAAGAACAACGGACGCGGAACGCAGCAGGTCAATAGCAGCGTAAGCATAAGCAACCAGTGAGCCAGAGCGTGCAATGAACCTTCGAGAACCCCGCGCTCGATTAATTACAAAGATTGTTCTCTTTTGAAAAAGAGAACCAGAAAACTTTTATCCGTTTTCCCTCCGCCGTTCGGAGTCCCTCGCCGACGCCCGCCCCCGGAAAACGGGAAAAGTCTTTTTGCTTCTTTTTCTTCAGAAAAAGAAGACTCTCCAGACTCTAAGGCGCGGCGGGAAGCCGGTTCAGCTCCTCAACGAGCACGCGGATGTTCTCGCCGTAATCAACCGGAGTCACGACGAGATGGACGCCGCCCGCGGCGAACGCGGCCTCGAGCGTCGGTATCAGTGCATTGGTCTCTGTGATGCGCGTTCCGCGCGCGCCGTAGGATTCGGCATAGCGCACGAAATCGGGGTTGCCGAAGGTGAGCCCCCAGTCCGGGAATTTGTCGACCGCCTGCTTCCAGCGGATCATTCCGTAAGCGTGATCCTCGAGGACCAGCACGACGAGATCGAGCCCGAGGCGAACCGCCGTCTCGATTTCCTGGCTGTTCATCATGAACCCGCCATCGCCGCACACCGCGAGCACGCGCCGCCCGGGGTAAAGCATCGCCGCCATCATCGCAGAAGGCAGGCCCGCCCCCATTGTTGCCAGCGCATTGTCGAGCAGCAGCGTGTTCGCCATGTGGGTGCGGTAGTTCCGCGCGAACCAGATCTTGTACATCCCGTTGTCGAGGGCGACGATGCCGTCCTCCGGAACGACCGAGCGCACGTCATGGACGATCCGCTGCGGCGTCGGCGGAAATTGCTCACCGCCCGCACCTTCCTCGAGATGGGCGAGAATGTCTTTGCGCAGCGGCAACAAGGCCTGAGCGTTGGGGAGACGGCCCTCCAGCCGGTCGGCAAGCAGGGCGAGGCTCGCGCCCACATCGCCGATCACCTCCGCCTGCGGGAAGAAGACCTGCTCGACGCTTGCCGGAACGAAGCCGACATGGATCACTTGCGGTCCGTCCGGGCCCATGAGGAAGGGCGGCTTCTCCACCGTGTCGTGGCCGATCGCGAGGATCACGTCCGCGCGGTCGATCGCCATGTGCACGTAATCGCGCTCGGAAAGCGCGGCGGTGCCCATATAGAGATTGGAGCCGCCGGCAACCGAGCCTTTGCCCATCTGCGTATTGAAGAAGGGGATCTGCATCCGCCGCACGAAGGCGGAGAGCGCATCGGCGAGAAGCGGCCGGCTCGCCGCGGCGCCGAGCATCACGAGCGGGCGCTCGGCGGCGAGGATCATCGCCGCCGCGCGATCGAGCGCCTCCGCGCGCGCCGCCGGCCGGTCCACCGGATGAGGTGCCACGAGCGGGACTGACTCCTCTTCCTCGACCGCGATGTCCTCGGGCAGCTCGAGATGCACCGGGCCGGGCCGCTCCTCGGCGGCGACGCGGAAGGCCTCGCGCACGATCGTCGGGACCATCGCCGCGCTCACGATCTGGCGCGCTGACTTGGTGAGCGGGCGCATGGTCGCGACCACGTCGACGATCTGAAACCTGGCCTGCCGGCTCGACCGGATCGCCTTCTGGCCGGTGATCGCGATCATCGGCATCGCGCCGAGATGCGCATAGGCGACGCCTGTCACGAGATTGAGCGCGCCCGGCCCGAGCGTGCTGAGGCAGACGCCCGGCCGGCCGGTGAGCCTGCCGTACGTTGCCGCCATGAAGGCGGCCGGCTGCTCGTGGCGGGTCACGACGAGCGCGATCGAGGAGCGGCGAAGCGCCTCGATCACGGCGAGATTCTCCTCGCCCGGCACCCCGAAAACCCGCTCCACGCCTTCGTTTTCGAGCGCCGCGACGAGCAGCTCCGCCCCGTTCGGCATGCGGTTCAGTTCCAGTAGGGCGGCCAGGGAGACTGGTTGCCCTCGTACTCCAGAAGCCGCAGCATCGCGGGCCATTCGAGCACGCCGTACGGGCGCCGCGTGCCCGGCTGGTAGAGATGCGCGGTCTTCTCCAGCACCGCCTCGGACGGCAGATCGAGCTCGGTGCGCGATGCCATCGCATCCACCTGCGTGCGGCAGGAAAGCTCGAGATGATACATCGTGTTGAAGGCCTGCTGGACGGTCGCCCCGCAGGTGAGCAGCCCGTGCGAGCGCAGGATCATCGCGTCGTGCGAACCGAGATCATCGACCAGACGCTCGCGCTCCGCCGTGTCGATCGCCGGGCCTTCGTAGTCGTGATAGGCGATATGGTCGTGAAAGCGGATGGCGGTCTGATTGAGCGGCAGCAGCCCGCATTTCATGGAAGAGACGGCCATGCCGGCGCGGGTATGGGTGTGGATGACGCTGGTCACGTCCTTGCGCGCGCGATGGATCGCGCCGTGGATCACGTAGCCAGCCTGGTTGATCCCGTAATCGGTCTCCGGCTTCCAGATGATGTTGCCGTCGAGATCGATCTTCACCAGGCTCGATGCGGTGATCTCCTTGTAGAGCAGGCCGTAGAGATTGATGAGAAGATGCCCTTCCTCGCCGGGCACGGCGAGGGTGATATGGTTGTAGACGAGATCGGTCATGCCGTACCAGTCGACCAGGCGATAGCAGGCGGCGAGATCGAGCCGCGCCTGCCACTCCTCCGGGCTGACCTCGTCACGCACCGATTTGAACTGCGAACGATAGTTCATTGCCGTTTCGTCCCTTCGCTTCGCTTCCGCACCAGTCGGGTGCGATGCACCCTGATGAAGTGTAGAAAAGGAAAAGCAAGACAAAGACCCTTCTTTTTCTGAAGAAAAAGAAGCAAAAAGACTTTTATCCGCTTTCCGGACCAGGCACCAGCGAGGGCCTCCGGACGACGAATTGAAAACGGATAAAAGTTTTCTGGTTCTCTTTTTCAAAAGAGAACGCCTCTTCGTCAACCTGCCCTTTTCGTCAACCTGATTGAGTCTGAACCGAGAGCCCCGGCCCGATCAGGCCGCGGATGGTTGCGATCGCGCCGGCGCTGTCCCACTGCACGGGGCCTTCGACCGTGCCGACGACCCGTCCGAAGCGATCGACGAGAAAGCTGGTCGGAATGCCCTGCACCTTGAAGGCGCGCGCGACATCGCCGTCCGGGTCGAGCAGGATCGGCAGATGCGCGATTCCGTGCGTGCCGTAGAACGGCTTCACCGCCGCCAGCCCCTGCTGGTCGATCGAGACCGGCAGCACCAGGATGTCGAACGGCGCGACGCGCGCCGCAAGCGCATCGAGCGCGGGCATCTCGGCGACGCAAGGCCCGCACCAGGTCGCCCAGATATTCAGCACCAGCCCCCGGCCGCGATAGTCCGCGAGAGTCTGCCGTGCGCCCGTCGCGGTCTGGAACGAGAACGATGGAGGGATGGTTGGCGGGTTCACCTGCTCCAGCGCATCCGAGAGGGTGTCGAGATCGGAGGCGCGCGCGCGCCGCGCCGCGGCAAGCGTGCAGGCGGCACCGAGGCCCGCGATGGCGCTGCGCCGGCCGAGACGAAGAGGGAAGGGGACAGAACCGGTCATAGGCATCATCCTCATCGCTCGGCCGCGCGACGCGCGCCCGCCGCGCTCTGCAAGGCGCGGAGAACCTCGCCCGAGGTCACGAGATCGGGCAGCACGATGCCGGCGGGAATGGCCGGGCCATAGACGACATCGAGCGGCACGCCGTAGCGCCCGAAGCTTTGCAGGTAGCGGGTAATCGCCGGGTCGGGCCGTGTCCAGTCCGCGCGCAGGAGCACCACGCCCGGCGCGGCGAGCGCCTCCGCCACCGGCGCGCGATCGAGCACCGTCGCGGCGTTCACCTGGCAGACGAGGCACCATGCGGCCGTCACGTCCACCAGCACGACCTTGCCGTCCGCGAGGCCGCCGGCAAGCGCTGCGCGGGTGAAGGGCCGCCATGCCGTGCCGGCCGCGGCGGGGGGTGAGGGCGGCGCCGCGGCGATCCCCGGCACGACGATCGCGCCGATCAGCGCGAGGCTTGCGGCGGCGGAGGAAAGACGGCGGAGAGCAGGGTGATGGCTGGCGAGGCGGTGCCGCCAGAAGAGCAGCCCGAGCAGCAGCACCGCGAGCCCCGCGACCGAGCCGGCCGCGATCCAGCCTGCCGCGCGGAGCAGCACCAGCAGCAGCCAGAATGCGGTGCCGAGGAGGAAAACCCCGAAGAGGCGCGCGAGCCGGACCATCCATTGGCCGGGCCGCGGGAGCAGGGTGACGAGGCCCGGGGCGGCGGCGCCGAGGAGATAGGGCGCGGCGAGACCAAGCCCCATGGCAAAAAGGATCGCCAGGATCTGGGCGGGGCCGCGCGCGAGCGCGAAGCCCACGGCCGTGCCGACGAACGGCACCGAGCAGGAGGTCGCGAGCAGCGTCGCGAAGGCGCCGGCGAGGAAGGCGCTCAAGCGGCGCGAGCGATGGTGGCCGCGGACAGCGACGGCGGCGACGCTTCTTGGCGCGGCGATCGTGACCCAGCCCCAGAGATCGGCCGCGAAGAGCACCATCACCATCGTCATCGCCGCCAGGAACCATGGCTGCTGGAACTGGATGCCCCAGCCGACGGCCGCGCCGGCCGCCTTGAGCGCGATCAGCGCGGCGGCGAGCACGGCAAAGCCGGCGAGAACGCCGCCCGCCGTGGTGAGAAGTTCGAGCCGGGCGACGCGCCGCTCGGCGCCTGCCAGCCCGGCCACCGCCATGATCTTGAGCGCGAGCACCGGCAGCACGCACGGCATCACGTTGAGGATGAGCCCGCCCAGAAACGCGAGCGCGAGCACGCCGAAGGGGAGGAGCGCGGCGCCGGCGATGGCGGCCGCGGGCACCGGCCGCGCCGCGAAGGTCGCCGCCCGATCCGGCCCGTCCGTGAGCGTGAATTTGAGCAGACGGCCCGCGAGCACGGTTGCGGGGGCTTCGATCCCGCGCAGCACGAGGATTGCCCGGCCCGGCTCGTCGCCCGCCATGAGGTGCGGCGGACCCGGCGCGCCTTGCGGCAATCCTTCGACGAAGAGGTCCGGCGCAATCAGGCTTGCCGTCCGTCCCGCGAGCGTGAGCACGAGGTCCGAGCGCCTTGCGCCCGCCGGCACCGCCGCGGCCCGGACGAGCGTGAGCCCGAGCCGGGCGAGATCGCCGGGCACGCGGCTCCGCGCCGCCGCGATCAGCGCCGCCTCGGGGCCGGGCAGGGCGATCCCGGAGGGCAGAGCGAGGCCGAGCACCGCGTGGCGGGGCACGCAGATATTGCGGCAGACCATGTAATCGACCGTCGCCCTGAGGTGGAGCGGCGCGCCCGGCTGGGCGAGCCGCAGGGCGATCGGCAGCACGACCGTGCCTTCGTAGCCGTAGCTCTGAAGCCCATCGAGCGCGATGCGAAGCGGCGCCGGCCAGGAGATCGGCGCCCCCTTCAGATTCCGCGAGCCCTGCCAGGTGATCGCGGGCGGCAGGCCGGCCGCGCCGGGCGTGCGCCAATAGATGTGCCAGCCGGGGGCGAGGCGGATTTCGAGCCCGCCATCGACCGCCCCGCCCGAGCCGGTCGCCTCCTCGGCGGTGATCAGGCGGACCGATGCCTGCCGGTTGCCGACCCAGGGGCTCGCGGCCGCGCGCGCCGCCGCCGGCGCGAGGAGGGCCAGCGCCAGCATCGCGATCGCGAGCCCGAGGCTACGGGGAAGCCCCGCAAGCATCTCACGGCAGGTCATCGACGTGCCTTCAGTTTCCGCGATGCATTTCGCGCCCTCGGGGCCCGGAGTCGACGGGGTCAAGTCCAACTGTCGATGAGCTGAATATAGGGACGCCGGGCGTTCGGCCAGCCGGGCGTCGCGCGAGGGAAAAGGAAGAGCGTTCTTTCTTGAAAGAAAGAACCAAAGAACTTTTACCCGTTTTCATTCTTCCGTTCGGAGGCCAGGGGCGGCGCCGGGTCCGGAATAACGGGAAGAAGTCTTTTTGCTTCTTTTTCTTCAGAAAAAGAAGGTTTTTCCTTTGCTATTCAACGCCTCATCAGCGCGCAAAAAGAAACCGCCGTGCGGGTGGCGTCTCCGCACGGCGGCAGTTGGAGGGAAATCAGTCCGGGGTCAGGCCATCAGTCGCCGGCGGCCTTCGCCCCGATCTGCTCGTGGTCGTCGAAGGCGTGGTCGGCGAAGATCGCGTATGCCTCCTCGCCATGCACCGCATCGTCGCCGATGGCGAGCATGCGGTCGTCCATCCGGAGCGGGACGAAGATGCTCACGATCTTGAGCAGGATGAAGGTGCCGATGACGTTGATGACGATGATGAAGAGCGCGCCGTAGATCTGCAGGATGAACTGGTGGAAGTTGCCGTAGAGCCAGCCCGTCACGTTCACGCCGGGCGCGTCCTTCTCGGTGCCGATATAGACGAGCATCTTCGGGTCGGCGAGGATGCCGGTCAGCAGGCCGCCGACGATCGCGGCGCAGCCGTGGGTGTGGATCACGCCGAGCGCGTCATCGACCTTGCTCATGAACGCGGTCTTGCCGAGCTTGTTCATGCTGAGCCAGGGGATGATGCCGGCGCAGATGCCGATGATCAGGGCGCCGTAGCCGTTGACGTAGCCTGCTGCCGGGGTGATGCCGACCAGGCCCGCGATCATGCCGTTGACCGCGCCGAGCACCGAAGGCTTGCCGAAGGCGCTCGCGTCCATGATCGTCCAGCACAGCACCGCGGTGCAGGCTGCGATGTTGGTGTTGAGCACGGCCGCGCCGGCATCGGCGTTGGCGAAGTACGGGTCGCCGCCGTTGAAGCCGTTCCAGCCGAGCCAGAGGATGCCGGCACCGGCCAGGGTGACGAGCAGGCTGTTGGGCTGGAAGTTCTCACGGTCGGAATGCAGGCGAGGGCCCACGAGCCAGGCGGCGACGAAGCCCGAGCTCGCGGCGGCGAGATGGATGACGTAGCCGCCCGAGAAATCGACCACCCCCATGCTGGCGAGCCAGCCGCCGCCCCAGAGGCTGAAGGCGCCGACCGTGTACATGAAGGTCATCCACAGCGGGACGAAGATCATCCAGGCGGAGAACCGCATCCGCCCGACGACCGCACCGGCGAGGATGATGACCGTGATGGCGGCGAATACGAACTGGAAGTAGATGAGCGTCGCCATCGGGAAGCCCATCGAGGGCATGCCCGAGGCGGCGGCGGGAATGGTTGCCTGCCCGGTTTCCGTCAACGCCGCCGTCACCGGTCCGGGCACGCCGAGGAACGGAAAGAGCTGGGGCCCGAACGCCATCTTGTAGGCCCAGAGCGCCCAGACCACCATCACCGCGGCAAAGGCGTAGATCGCCATGAATGCCGAGTTGATGGCCCATTTCTTCTTGACGATGCCGCCATAGAGGATGACGAGGCCGGGAACGCTCTGCAGGGCGACGAACGTGGCTGCCGCGAGCTGCCATGCGTTGTCACCCGTATCGAGCCATTTTGGACTAGGTAGAAGCATGTGTTTCCCTCCGACGGATCGGGCGCGCGGGCCCAGTCAATCCATGGCTAATCGTTGCAAAGAGCGTGCCAGGGACGCCGCCCCCGGCATTCGCATTGGCTCCGGAAGGGAGAGAGGCGCGAAACCCTGTCTCTCGTCTTTCTTTTGAGATGCACTCAGCCGAACTGACGAGAAAATGACGAAATGTTTGCCTAATTCTTAAGCATCAGACCGAATAACAGGCGCCACAGAAGGAGATTCCATGCCTGACAGTCCCGCCGGCGATCCCGCAGCGCCGTCCGTCCAGCCGCTTTTCGACGCTCAGTCCGTGCGCAAGCTGGTCCTTGGGCTCGGCCGCGCCGCCGCAGCCTCTCTCGCCTCGGGCATCGCCGTCTCCACCGGCGAGCCGCAGACCATCGATGCGACGCTCCGGATCCAGCGGGAGGTCTATGCCGCCTTCACCAGCCTCGCCTATCGCGATCCCGCGATGCCCGCGATCGTCCCGCTCGCGGATGAAGAGCCGGTCATGAAGGTGCTCTCGGCCCTCAACCGTTTCGGCGCCGCGGCCGTCGCCGCCGGCGTCATCGGCTCGAGCGGCCAGCGCCAGAGCATCGGCGATGCGATGCGCACCTATTGGCGCGTCATGCAGGCGATGTGGCCCCAAGAGGCCATGGGTGAGGCCAAGGACGGCGCTCCTGGGGCGCGACAACCCGAGGACGAAGCCCGGGCCTGAGCCGATCGCTCCGCTGCTCTCCGTAGCCGGGCTTTCCGTCTGCTTCGCCACGGCGGCCGGGCCGGCCATGGCGGTCGCCGACCTTTCCCTCGCCATCGACGAGGGCGAGACGCTCGCCCTCGTCGGCGAGTCGGGCTCCGGGAAATCGGTCTCCGCCCTTGCGATCATGGGGCTCGTGCCGCGCCCGCCGGGCGAGGTCGTTGCGGGCCGCATCCTCTTCCGCTGCCGCGACGGCAGCGAGGCGGACCTGCGGACGCTTCCGCCCGCGCGCATGCGTGCGCTCCGCGGCAACGAGATTGCGATGATCTTCCAGGAGCCGCTCGCCTCCTTGAGCCCGGTCTTCAGCGTGGGCGAGCAGATCGCGGAAAGCGTGCGGCTGCATCAGCGCAAGGACCGCGCGGAGGCGATGCGGATCGCGGTGCGCTTGCTCGGCGCGCTCGGCATCCCCGAGCCGGAGATGCGCGCGAGGAGCTATCCCTATCAGATCTCCGGGGGCATGGCGCAGCGGGTGATGATCGCCATGGCGCTCGCCTGCCGGCCGCGCCTGCTCATCGCCGACGAGCCGACGACCGCGCTCGACGTCACCATCCAGGCCGAGATCCTCGATCTGATCGCGCGCATGCAGCGCGAGATCGGAATGGCCGTGCTCTTCATCACCCACAATCTCGGCGTCGTCGCCGAGATCGCCGACCGCGTCGCGGTGATGTATGCGGGAAAGCTCGTTGAGGAGGGGCCGACGGAGAGCGTGTTCGCCGCCCCGCGCATGCCCTACACCGCGGGGCTGCTCGCTTCGGTGCCGCGGCTCGTCACCGACGATTCCCCGCTCCGGCTCGCCGCCATTCCGGGCGAGCCGCCGAGCCCGCTCGCCCATCCCGCCGGCTGCGCCTTCCATCCGCGCTGCCCGCACGCGCTGCCCGGGCTCTGCGATGCCGCGCCGCCGCCGCTCCGCGCGTGCGGACAGCGGCATGCGGCGCGCTGCCTCCGTCTCGACGAAATCCTCTCGTGACCCCCGAGCCGCTCGTCCGCCTCGATGCGCTCAGCGTGTCGTTCCCTGCGCACAGGCGGCGGCTCTTTCGCGCAGCACCCCGTGTGCGCGCGGTGGATCGGGTGAGCCTCGCGATCCAACGGAACGAGATCCTGGGCCTGGTCGGAGAATCGGGCTCGGGCAAGACGACGCTCGGGCGCAGCCTGCTCCGCGCGATCGAGCCCACGGCGGGAAAGATCGTCTTCGACGGGACGGACATCACGCATCTTCCGCCGCGCGCGCTCCGTCCTTTCCGCCGGCGCATGCAGCTCGTCTTCCAGGATCCGACCTCCTCGCTCAACCCACGCCTCAGGATCGGCGAGGCGATCGGCGAGCCCCTCCTCATTCACCGCCTCGCCGCGGACTTATCCGCCCGCCGCGCCCGCGTCGCCGCCCTGCTCGCGATGGTCGGGCTGCCGGAAGAAGCGATGGGCCGCTATCCGCACGAATTCTCCGGCGGCCAGCGCCAGCGCATCGGGATCGCCCGCGCGCTTGCGCCGGGCCCCGAATTCCTCCTCGCCGACGAGCCGGTTTCGGCGCTCGATGTCTCGATCCAGGCGCAGGTCGTCAATCTGCTGCTCGATCTGCGCGCCCGCCTCGGCCTCACCATGCTCGTCATCGCCCACGACCTCGCGGTGGTCGAGCATCTCGCCGACCGCATCGCGGTGATGTACCTCGGCCGGATCATGGAGCTCGCCCCGAGCCGCGCGCTCTGCCGCAGCCCGCACCATCCCTACACCGCGGCACTCCTCGCCGCCGTGCCGACAACCGATCCGCGCGCGCGCCGCGTGCACGCCCCGCTTCGCGGCGAGCCGCCGAGCCCCGTCGATCCGCCCTCCGGCTGTGTCTTCCGCACGCGCTGCCGCCACGCGCGCGCGGAGTGCGCGCAAGCGCGCCCGGATCTGCGCGAAATCGCTCCCGGACATTGGAGCGCCTGCATCCTGGGGCAGAGCCCCCTGGACTTTCTTCTTTCACCATCCTGCTAGACTGCCTTTCGGCAGTGCGGAAAAAATGGGGGCCGGCATGAATCCTGCGGGGCGTTTTGCGAAAGGGCTGATCGGCGCCTTCCTGCTTCTCGGCCTCGCCGCCGCGACCGCCCGCGCCGCACCCGGCGATTCCGCCGCCGATCCCTTCGTCGTCGCCTTCGATGGCGGTGCCACCACGCTCGATCCGATCATGCGGAGCGAGACCACCACCAATTCCTGGCAGCGCGAGATTTTCGACACCATCACGATGCTTTCGCCCTCCGGCGTGCCGGAGCCGCGCATCGCCACGTCCTGGAAGAATCTCTCGCCCGACCAATGGCAGCTCACGCTTCGCCAGGGCGTGCGCTTCCAGGACGGCACGCCGATGACGCCCGATGATGTCGGCCGCTCGATCCTCGATGCGCGCGACAATCCGAAATCGCAGTACCGCGAATACGTGAGCGATGTGAGCGGCTACAAGGTGCTCGACGAGCATACCATCCTCGTCACCTTCGCGGCACCCGACCCGCTCTTTCCCACCCATCTCTCGGAAATTCCGGTGATGCCCGAGGCCCTGATTGCAAAGGAGGGGCGCACGGCATTCGCAAGCCACCCCATTGGCACCGGGCCCTACGAGTTCGTCTCCTGGCTCGCGCAGGACCATCTCGTGCTCGAAGCCTGGAGCGGATTCTGGGGCGCCGCACCCGCTTTCCGCTTCGTCCGGCTCGAAAGCGTGCCGGAGGCGGCAACACGTCTTGCCGCGCTGCTTTCGGGCCAGGTTCAGATCGCTGAAGGGATCGATCCGTCGGACTTCGGGCGCGTGCGCACGAGCGGACGGGCCACGCTCAGCACCGTTCCGGGCCTGAGAACGATGTATCTCGGCCTCGATGTGTGGCGGGCGTCGGATTCCGCCGGCATGGCGCAAGGCACGAAGAATCCATTCATGGATCCGCGCGTGCGCGAAGCGGTTGCCGAGGCGATCAATGTTCCCCTGATCCGCGACAAGATCTTCGACGGCGCCGCGACGGTCGCGGCCCAGTTCACGCCCCCCGGCCTCGAGGCGTACGACCCAGCGCTCAAACCCACGCCCTACGATCCGGACGCGGCGCGCAAGCTGCTGGCGGCGGCCGGCTACCCGCACGGGTTCTCGTTCCGGCTCGATGCGACGAACGACCGCTATCTCGATGATTCGCTCGTCGCCCAGGCGATCGGCGGGCTCCTCGGCGAGATCGGGCTCGACGTCAAGGTGAACGCGATCCCGAAGGCGATCTTCTTCCCGCAGACGGACAAGGGCGACTTCACCGTGTATTTCGCCGGCTGGAGCGGGACCGATCCGGTCTCCACCTGGGATGCGATCTTCCATTGCCGCGATCCCGAGGCCGGGTTCGGCCATGTCAACCGTGCGCGCTATTGCAACCCCAAGGCCGATGCGCTGATGGAAAGCGCGAGCCGGACCTTCGATGATGCGAAGCGCATCGCGCTGGAGCGCGCCGCCTACGCGATCGCCGAGCAGGACCGCGCCTATATCCCGCTCTACTACCAGGACGAGGTGGCGGGCGTGGCGAAGGACGTTGCCTGGCAACCGCGGCCGGACGGCCTCATTCTCGTCTGGCAGATGAAGCGCAGATAGCGGATGGCGTCGTTCCTGTTCGGCAGGATCGTCCGCGCGCTCGTCACTCTCTGGGCCGTCCTCACCCTTGTCTTCGTGCTGATCCATGCCAGCGGCGATCCGATCGCGGTGCTGGCGCCGCAGCAGATGAACGCGGCCGAGCGCGCCACGCTCGCCGCCGCCCTCGGGCTCAACCTGCCGCTCTTCGTGCAATATCTCCGCTTCATCGCCGGCGTTCTGCACGGAAATCTCGGCGTCTCCTATTACAGCGACACGCCGGCGCTGCCGCTTCTCCTCGCGCGCGTTCCCGTCACGCTGGAGCTGGTGGGGCTTGCGATCGTCATCGCCGCTCTCGTCGGCGTGCCGCTCGGCATTGCCGCGGCACTCCGTCCCGGCAGCCTCGCCGACCGCGCGCTGCGCGGCCTCTCCGTGCTCGGGGCCTCGGTGCCGACCTTCTTTCTCGGCATCGTGCTGATCTTCGTCTTCAGCGTGCTCACCAATCTCCTGCCTGCTTCCGGCGTCGGCAGCATCGCGCATTTCATCATGCCGGCTTTCACGCTCGCTTTCTTCCGCATCGCCTTCTTCACCCGCCTGGTGCGGAGCGCGCTGCTCGAATCGCTCGCGCAGCCCTATGTGCGGACCGCGCGCGCGAAAGGCCTGAGCGAGGCGGTCGTCGTGCTCAAGCACGCGCTCCGGCCGGCAGCACTTCCGCTCGTCACGGTTTTCGGCCTGCAGTTCGGCCAGCTTTTCGCGGGCACCGTCATCACGGAGACGATCTTCGCCCTGCCGGGAATGAACCGCCTCGCGCTCGAGGCGCTCTTCCGCCTCGATTATCCGATCATCCTCTCCTACGTGCTCGTCGCCGCTGCGATGTTCGTCGCGATCAATTTCGCAACCGATCTCGCCTATGGCCTGATCGATCCGCGTGTGCGCCATGGCGCTTAAGCTTGCTTCGCTGCCGCGGCTGCCGCTCGCGATCTTTCTCCTCCTTCTCGGCGGCGCGGTTTTCGCGGGCTGGCTCGCGCCGCACGATCCCGAGCATCAGGACCTCTTCGCCCGCCTCACCCCGCCCGTCTGGGTTGCCGGCGGAAGCTGGCAATATCCCCTCGGCACGGACGGTCTGGGCCGCGACATCGCCGCGAACGTTCTCTACGGGCTGCGCGTCTCGCTCCTCGTCGGCTTCGTTTCGGTTGCGCTCAGCATCGCGCTCGGCGCCACGGCCGGACTGATCGCCGGCGCGCAGAGCGGCGGCTGGTTCGATACGCTGGTGATGCCGCTCGTCGATCTTCAGCTCTCGATTCCGGCGGTTCTGATCGCGCTCGCGGTGATGGCGGTGAGCGGCCGCGGCCTCTGGAAGCTCATTCTCGTCATCGGCATCGTCGGCTGGGCGCCCTATGCGCGGCTCATGCGCGCGAGCGTGCTCGGCGAAAGCGCGCGCGACTATGTCACCGCCGCGCGGCTCATCGGCGCCTCGGAGGCGCGCGTGCTCTTCCGCCATGTGCTGCCGAATGTGCTCGGCCCGCTTCTGGTCCAGGCCTCCGTCGATGTGCCGCGCGCGGTCGAGCTCGAGGCCTCGCTTTCCTTTCTCGGGCTCGGCGTCGCGGTCACCACCCCCTCGCTTGGCCTTCGCGTCGCGCAAGGCTACCAGTATCTCTTCGGCGGTGCCTGGTGGCCCTCGGTCATTCCGGGGCTGGCGCTCGTTCTCCTGGTGCTGGCCGAGAACCTGATCGGCGATTGGGCGCGCGATGCGCTCGATCCGCACTATCAGGCGCGCACGGCGCGGAGCGTTGCGGCAGAGGGATGAATCCGGTGGTTCCCGCGAAGGACGGCAGAGCATGAGCGTTTCCCCCCCGGCTGATCTTCTCGCCGCCGCGGCCAAACGCGCGGTGGCGCTCCGGCGCGATCTGCACCGCCATCCCGAGCTCGGCCTGACCGAGTTCCGCACCGCGAGCCTCGTCGCCGCGCGCCTTGCCGAGCTCGGGCTCAGCGTCCGCCTCGGACGCGAGGTGATGGATTCCGCAAGCCGCGTCGGCCTGCCGGACGAGGGGGAGCTCGACCGCTGCTACCGCCGTGCCGAGGAAGAAGGCGCGCCCGCGGCCTTTCTGCCCGCGCTCGCCGGCGGCCATACCGCCGTGGTTGGGACGCTCGCCGGCAGCCGGCCGGGCCCCGTTGTTGCGCTCCGCGTCGATATGGACGCGCTGCCGATAAACGAAGACACGACGCAGGCGCATCTGCCCGCGCGCGAAGGGTTCGTCTCCGCCCATCCCGGCGTGATGCATGCCTGCGGCCACGATGTGCACACGGCCCTCGGCCTCGGTGCCGCGGAGGTGCTGAGCGGTCTGCGCGATCGCCTCAAGGGCACCGTGAAGTTCGTCTTCCAGCCGGCGGAGGAAGGTGGGCGCGGCGCTGTCCCGATGGTCAAGGCGGGCGTGGTGGACGATGTCGATCGTTTCGTCGCGATCCATGTCGGCACCGGCGTTGCGAGCCGAAGCGCCTGCGCTGCGGTGAACGGCCATCTCGCCAGCATCAAGCTTGACGCCACATTTCGCGGCCGGGCCGCGCATGCCGGCGGCCAGCCCGACCAGGGGCGCAACGCGCTGCTCGCCGCTTCCGAGGCCGTGCAGGCGCTCTACGGCATCTCGCGCCATCATGCCGGCCGCTCGCGCGTCAATGTCGGCACGCTCGCGGCCGGGTCCGGGCGCAATGTCATCGCCGACCGTGCCTTCATGCAGATCGAGGTCAGGGGCGAGAGCGAGGAGATTGCCGAGTACATGCTCCGCCGCGCCGAGGCGGTGCTGCGCGGCGCCGCGGCGATGCAGGAGGTCGAGGTCGAGATCAAGACCGTCGGCCGCACCACCACCGCCCTTTCCGACCCCGCGCTCGCGCGCCTGATCGCCGAGGCCGGTGCCGCGATTCCGGGGATCGGGATCTGCACCGACGCGCACATGGCCGGCGGCAGCGAGGATGCGACCTACTTCATGCGCCGCGTGCAGGAGCGGGGAGGGCAGGCGGCCTACGCCGTCATCGGCTCGGACCTCGCTTCGGGCCACCATACGCCGCGCTTCGACATCGACGAGGACGATATCCCCTGGGGCATCGAGTTCCTCGCCCGCACGCTCCTTCGCCTCGGCGAGCCGTAGATCGGGAGCGATGGCGCTTCATTTCACCCGCGGCGAATTCGCCGAACGCCGCCGGCGCGCAGAGGCGGCGCTGGAGGCGCGGGGCCTTGCCGGCCTGCTGATCTTTCAGCAGGAGAGCATGTACTACCTGACCGGCTACGACACGTTCGGCTTCTGCTTCTTTCAGTGCCTCTATCTCGGCCTCGATGGACGCCTGGCCCTCATCACCCGCTCGGCCGATCTTCGCCAGGCGCAACGGACTTCCATCATCGACGATATCCGGATCTGGACGGACGAGGAGGGTGCGGACCCCGCTCAGCAGCTTCGCGCCATGCTCGCGGATCTCGGCGCGGGCGGGCTTCGTCTTGGTATCGAAACGGCAAGCTACGGGCTCACCCACGCCAACGGGCGCAAGGTGGACGCCGCGCTCGCCGGCTTCTGCACGCTCGAGCCGGCGGACGGGCTCATCGATCGCCTGCGCGTCGTCAAATCCGACGCCGAGCTCGCCTATGTGCGGCGCGCGGGCGCGCTCGCTGACGCCGCCCTCGAAGCGGGCCTTGCCGAGATCCGGCCGGGTGCGGATGAAGGGCGGGTCCTGGCGGCGATGCAGGGCGCGATCTTCGCCGGCGGCGGCGATTATCCCGCCAACGAGTTCATCATCGGCTCGGGCGAGGATGCGCTCCTCTGCCGCTACCATTCAGGCCGCCGGACCCTCGGGGAAAACGACCAGCTCACCCTCGAATTCGCGGGCGTCTTCCGCCACTATCACGCCGCCCTGATGCGCACCGTCGTCATCGGGCAGGGGCGGCCGGAGCATGCGCGCATGCACGAAGCCTGCGCCGAGGCGCTTGCCGCCTGCGAAGCAATGCTGCGGCCGGGGCATAGGGCCGGCGATGTGTTCGATGCGCATGCCCGCGTGATGGACGCGCATGGAATGAAAGCGGCGCGCCTCAATGCCTGCGGCTACAGCCTCGGCGCCAAGTTCACGCCGAGCTGGATGGACCCGCCGATGTTCTATCGCGGCAACAGCGAACCGCTCGTGCCGGGCATGGTGATGTTCCTGCACGTGATCCTGATGGACAGCGGCTCCGGCACGGCCATGACTCTCGGCCGGACGTACATCACCACCGCTTCGTCCCCCGAGCCGCTCTCCCGCGCTCCGCTTGCGTTGATCGAGCGCTAGCCGGAGGCAAGGAATTCTGTTCTTTCTTGAAAGAAAGAACCAAAGAACTTTTGTCCTTTTTTCAACCTTCCGTTCGGAGTCCCGAGGTGTGACCGGGTCCGGAAAACGGAGAAAAGTCTTTTTGCTTCTTTTTCTTCAGAAAAAGAAGGCCCTCGCTTTGTGCGGCGCGGCGGGGGCAAGACACCACCGCCGGGGGCCGGGGGCGACGCCGCCTGCTCATTTGACAGTCACTGAAGATGACGTGCATATCAGCCACACGCTTTCTGAATAGCAATAACGGGGGGCCAACGATGCGTCTCAATGGAATGCGGGGAGTGTGCGGTCTTGCGGCGCTTGCTGTCGCCGCCGTTCTGGCCGGCGGGCCGTTTCCCGCCCCGGCCGCGGAGCCGATCAAGGTCGGCGTGCCGGGCCCGCTCTCGGGCCCCTATGCGAATGCCGGAATAGACATCGTCAACGCGGCCAAGCTCGCGGCCGATCAGATCAACGCCAAGGGCGGCGTTCTCGGCCGTCCGCTCGAGATCGTGGCGGAGGACGATGCCTGCGATCCGCAGACCGCCGTTCAGGCCGCGCAAAAGATGATCGACAGCGGCGTCGTCGCGGTGGCCGGCGGATATTGCTCGGGCGCCGCGCTGCCGGAGCTTTCCACCCTGCACCGGCGGAACATTCCCTACATTCTCGATGCCTCGACCAACCCGAGGCTCACCGAGCTGGGCTACAAGGACGTCTTCCGCACGATCGGGCGGGACGACGAGCAGGGGCCCTTCGCCGCGAGCTTCATTGCCAATGCGCTGCACGCCAAGCGCGCGGCGGTGGTGAATGACAACACCACCTATGCGAAGGGGCTCGCGGACGCGACGGTTGCCGCGCTCAAGAAGCTCGGGGTGGACGTCGTCTATAACAACGCGATCACGCCCGGCCAGCTCGATTATTCGCCGGTGCTCACGCGCATCGCGTCGCTCAATCCGGACGTCATCTACTTCACCGGCTATTTCGCCGAGGGCGGGCTGATGGTGAAGGAGGCGCGCGAGCTTCACCTCAAGCCGGTGTTCATGGGCGGCGACGGCAACAACGACCCCACTCTTCTCAAGACCGCCGGCTCCGCTGCCAATGGAATGTTCATCACCTGCGCGCCGCTGCCGCAGTTCCTCTCCGGCGCGAAAACCTTCGTTGACGACTACACCAAGCAATTCGGCCATGGGCCGGGCCCCTATTCCGCGTACGAATACGACGCGATCGGCGTGCTGGCGAGCGCGATCGAGAGGGCGAAGGCGACCACGCCCGACGCGATCAACGCCGCGCTCGCCGAGACCAAGGACTATCCCGGCATCACCGGCGACATCACCTTCAACGCGAAGGGAGATCGTGCGGTCGCCGTCTATATCGTCGTCACGGTCAAGAACGACGAGTTCGCTCCCTACATGCAGCTCAACGCTGCCGGCCAGTGGGTGTCGATGCAGTAGCGGGGTTGGGTGCCGCGCATACGCCGCCAGCCACGCCCGCCCTCCGCGCCCGGTATGGCACGGGGGCGGGCGTGAAGGCAGAGACCGCGTGACGCGCATTCCCTGACGAGGCCGGCGGTGCAGGCATTCTTCCAGTTCACCGTCGAAGGGCTCACGATCGGCGGCTTCTATGCCCTCGTGGCCCTCGGCTACACGATGGTCTACGGCATCATCCGCCTGATCAACTTCGCCCATGGCGATGTCTTCATGGTCGGCGCCTTCATCGGTTGGACGGTGCTCGTCACGCTCGCCGGCACGCATCTGCCCATCGTGCTCGCGCTGTTCGTCGCCCTGGCAACCTCGCTTTTCTTCAGCGGCGCGCTCGGCGTGGTGATCGACCGGGTCGCCTACCAGCCATTGCTCGCCGCCCCGCGGCTTTCGATCCTGATCACGGCGCTCGGCGTTTCGCTCGCGCTCGAGAACGGGGTTTTGCTGATCTACGGGCCCGGCTTTCTCACCTATCCGCATCTTCTGGGCACCGCGGGCTTCACCATCGGCGGCGTGCAGATCAGCTACGCCCAGACCACGATGTTCGTCATCAGCCTGGCGCTGATGTTCGCCCTCTATCTCTTCGTCCACCGCACCTTCATCGGCACCGCGATGCGGGCGCTCGCGGTCGATCAGGACGCGGCAAGGCTGATGGGGATCGATGTCGAGCGGATCATCCAGATCACCTTCTTCGTCGGCTCCTTCCTCGCCGCCGCGGCCGGGATGATGGAAGGGCTCTACTACACGCAGATCAATTTCTACATGGGCTTCCTGCTTGGGCTGCGCGCCTTCACCGCCGCCGTGCTGGGCGGCATCGGCAACATCCCCGGCGCGATGGCGGGCGGGCTCCTGATCGGGCTCCTCGAATCCTACGGCGCCGGCTACATCTCCTCGCGCTGGACCGATGTCTTCGTGTTCCTCGTCCTGATCGGCGTGCTCGTCGTCAAGCCGACGGGCCTGTTCGGCGAGCGCGTCGTGGAGCGGATGTAGTGGCGAGGACCGATCCGGCGTTGCGCGCCGCGACCGCGCGGATGCTGATCGTCGCCGTTGCCGCCGGCGCGGTCGTCCTGCCGCTCGTCGCCAGCGACTATGTGATCGACGTCGCGATCAGCATCGTCACTTTCGGCATTCTGGGGCTCGGTCTCAACATCGTCGTCGGCTATGCCGGTTTGCTCGATCTCGGCTATGCCGCGTTCTTCGCGATCGGCGCCTATTCCACCGCTCTTCTCGAGACCCTGCTTCACTTCTCCTTCTGGGAGACCCTGCCGCCGAGCCTCGCCTTCGCCGCCGTCTCCGGCGTGATCATCGGTTATCCGACGCTTCGCCTGCGCAGCGACTATCTCGCCATCGTAACGCTCGGCTTCGGCGAGATCGTTCGTATCATCGCCAACAATCTCGACATCACCGGCGGCCCGAACGGCATCTACGGGATCAACCCGCCCGTCCTGTTCGGCTTCGAGATCAGCTCGCCCGCGACGATCTACGGCCTCGCCTGGGTTTTCCTCCTTATCGTTCTCCTCTTCACGCGCCGCCTTTCCGCCTCCCGCCTCGGCCGCGCCTGGATCAGCATCCGCGAGGACGAAACCGCCGCCGAGGCGATCGGCGTGCCCACGCTCCGGGTGAAGCTCCTCGCCTATGTGATGGGCGCCCTGGTCGGCGGCTTCGGCGGCAGCCTCTTCGCCGCCCGTTTCGGTGCGATCGACCCGACCGGCTTCACCTATCTCCAGTCGATCACCTTTCTCATCGTCGTCGTGCTCGGTGGCATGGGCAGCATGCCGGGCGTGCTGCTTGGCGCGGTGATCGTCGGCGGCCTGCCCGAGGCGCTTCGCTTCCTCGCCCTCTGGCGCGAGTTCGGTTTCGCGATCGGCCTCATCGTGCTGATGCTGGTCCGTCCGCAAGGGCTCTGGCCCGCGCGCATCGCGCGGCGCGTCCCGCTGCCCGAGGATGACGCAGGCGATCTCCGCTTCGCCGGGGCGGAGGCGAAGCGGGGCGAGACACTGCTCGAGGTGAAGGATCTCGGACGGGATTTCGGTGGCGTGCGCGCCGTGCGCGGCGTGAGCTTCACCGTTCATCGCGGCGAGATCCTCAGCATCATCGGCCCCAACGGTGCCGGCAAGACCACCGTCTTCAACTGCCTCACCGGCGTGATCCGGCCGAGCCGCGGCGAAATCCTCTTTCGCGGCCAGCGCCTCGGGCACTGGGCGCCGCACCGCGTCGTCGCACTCGGGCTCTCCCGCACATTTCAGGGCATCCGGCTCTTTCCCAACATGACCGCCCACCAGAACGTGCTGGTGGGCATGGACCCGCACCATCGCGTCTCGCTCGTCGGTGAAATCCTTGGCCTGCCCTCGGCACGGCGCGACACGCGCGAGCATCTCGGCACCTGCCGGCGCCTGCTGCAATTCGTGGGGCTTGAGGAAGCGGCGGGCCGGCGCGCCGGTGATCTGCCCTATGGTGATCAGCGCCGGCTCGAAATCGCCCGCGCGCTCGGCGCGAAGCCGGAGCTGCTGCTGCTCGATGAGCCGGCCGCCGGCATGAACCCGACGGAGAAGACCGCGCTCATGGGCCTCATCCGCGGCATCCGCGATCTCGGCGTGACCGTGGTGCTGATCGAGCACGACATGATGCTGGTGATGGGCGTCTCCGATCGCGTGCTGGTGATGGATCACGGCACGCTCATCGCCGCAGGTGAGCCGGCCGCGATCCAGCGCAACGAACGGGTCATCGACGCCTATCTCGGCAACGACACCGAAGCCGATGAAACCGCAGGCGCCGAAGAGGCAGCCTTATGGGACTCTTGAATTGGGCCTCCTGAACGTCCAGGACCTCCACGTCGCCTATGGCAAGGTCGAGGTCCTGCACGGCGTCAGCCTCGAGGTCGCGGAGGGTGAAATCGTCGCCCTGCTCGGCAGCAACGGCGCGGGCAAGACGACCACGCTCCGCACTCTCTCCGGCCTTGTCCGCCTCCGTCAGGGGCGCATCGTCCTCGGCGGGGAAGACATCACCAGGCTGCCCGCCCACAAGGTCGTCGCCAGCGGGCTTGGTCATGTGCCCGAGGGGCGGCGCATTTTCGGTCCGCTCTCGGTCGAGGAGAATCTCCGTCTCGGCGGTTATCTGCTGCGCCATGACCTGGCGGAGGTGGAGAAGCGCGTCCACGCGAGCTACGCGCTCTTTCCCCGCCTTGCCGAGCGGCGGCACCAGCTCGCCGGCACGCTCAGCGGCGGCGAGCAGCAGATGCTGGCGATCGCCCGCGCATTGATGCTGGAGCCGCGCCTGCTCGTGCTCGACGAACCCTCGATGGGGCTTGCGCCGAAGCTCGTGTTCGCGATCTTCGCGATCATCCAGCAAATCCGCGCCAAAGGCACTTCCGTGCTGCTGGTCGAGCAGAATGCACGCCAGGCGCTTCGCATCGCCGATCGGGCCTACGTGCTCGAAAGCGGACGCATCGCCCTCAGTGGCCCGGCGAGCGCGCTGGCCGCCGATCCGCGCGTGCGCGCCGCCTATCTCGGCGGCTGAAAGGCCAAGTGTCCTTCAGGCGAGCGGCTGCGCGACATGGGCGCGGTAGGGTGGGCGCTCGAGGAGGCGATTGTACCAGGCCTGGAGGTGGGGGAGGGGCGAGCGGGTGAATTCCATGGTGAGCCAGCGATGGACATGCACGCCGAGCGGGATATCGGCGAGCGTGAAGGCCGGGCCGCCGACATAAGGGTGGCGAGCGAGCTCCGCATCGAGGATGCCCCAGATGCGCGTGCAATCCTTGATCGCCGCGCCAATCGCCGCTTGGTCACGCTTTTCGGGCGGCGTGCGCACGAGCCCCTGGAAGATCACCGTCATTGGCCGGTTCAGCGTCGTCTGCTGCCAATCCATCCAATGGTCGATCGTGGCTCGCGCGCGCGGCTCGGCGGGCCAGAGGGGCGTTTGCGGGGCGTGCGCGGCGCAGAGATAGCGCAGGATGGCGTTGCTCTCCCAGAGGATGAAGCCGTCCTCATCGAGGGTCGGCACGAGGCCGTTCGGATTCATCGCCCGATATTCCGGCGTGTCCGTCTTGCCGAAGCTGCCGCCGGCATCGATCCGTTCATAGGGCAGGCCGAGCTCGTCGAGCAGCCAGAGCACCTTCATCACATTGCTCGACGTCGTCCGGCCCCAGACCCGTAGCATCCGACTCTCCATCATTCGGCCCGGAGGCTAGGGCAGGGCCTTGTCTTCAGCAACCGGGCCACCTTGCTGCCCACCTTGCTGCATCACCGGGAAGCGTTCATATCGGCCGCCATGCAGCGCATCGATCACCGTCTGGCGGGACTCGCCGTGGCGATCGCGGCGGGGGGAGCGCTCGCCGTTGCCGAAGGCGCGCAGCACTGGCTCGGATTTGTCCCCTGCGCGCTCTGCCTGCTCGAGCGCTGGCCATGGCGGGTGGTGGCGGTGCTTGGCCTCGTCGCTGCCTTCACGGCGCGCCCAGGTCCGAGGGCGAGGGGGTTTTTGCTGCTATCC